>JAEUIP010000470.1 GCA_016795075.1 Planctomycetaceae bacterium
TTCGAAAGTCGCTCATTCTGGGTCAATTTGTCCTTTATGTGTCGTGTCCCGTGGAGTTTTCGGGCGTTCGTGCGGTATTCTGGAAGCGAACTAGTGCTTTGTCACCATTTGATTGTCGGTCTGGTAAAGGTGTCAGGTCTGGTAAAGGTGTCAGGAGTCAATTGCCGGAACGGCCCAACGGGTGCTTCGCACAATTGACTCCTGACCCCTTTACCAGACCCCAAGTTTTGGTTGAGACAAAGCACTAGGCTCTGTCCCCAATGGTGGCTCACCCTTTGGAGGACAGGTAAACATTTCGGACCAAAAGGCATGACGGAGAGGGCCCAGACCCTTTTGGGGGCAAAACCTAGTGTAGCAAGATTGCTCGACTGCACGAACCAACGCTAGGCTTCGACGTAAAAGGGATTTGACTCGGGTCCGACCCAGGTCTGCCCCTTGGGAAGACGGGCAAAATCCCAGAAAACAAGAAGATGACCGTAGAGGGGCAGTCTTTTTTTGGGACAAAGTCGAGCAATCCGATATTCGCGTGATCGGTGTTGGTTCATCCGATATTTTTTCCTGAGTGGAACATTTTTTAGGCCTGTTATGCCCCCGACCTTACCGTTCGACCCGTACGTCCTGAACCAGCCGCGCGACTTGCAACCCCATCTGCACGTGGCGAATCGGTTGCCCGTGTTGGTGACAGGCGTCGCCGGAGTTGTTGGGTTCAACATTTTCCACTATCTGCAGCAGAAGTACCCTGGCCAAGTCGTTGGCATTCGCCCAACCGTCAATTGGCGCCTCACGGGAGATGGGATTGTTGGGCTGGACCCCGAGGACGTGACGCAAGTTCGCGACTTGTTTCGACGATACCCTTTTCGCAGCATTCTCAGTTGTGGCGGCAGTTGTGCCCTGAAGAGCTGTGAATTGGACCCCGTCATGGCCCACCGGGTCAACGTCTCCAGTGTGCAGTCCTTGATCGATGTATCGGCCGAGGTCTCGCCGTCACAGCCCAGCGACTTGCGGCTGGTGCATGTTTCGATTGACTTGGTGTATTCCGGCGAAGGTTCCGGCGGTTACCGGGAGACGGACCCAACCGACCCGGTCACGATTTACGGGAAAACGATGGTTTTGGCGGAACAAATGCTGCAGGCCCAGCGACCCGATGCCGCCATCCTGCGGATCTCGTTGCCGATGGGCTTGAGCTTCAATGGTCATGCCGGAGCGATCGACTGGATCCAGTCGCGATTTGCCCGGGGCTTCCCCGCGACGTTATACTATGACGAGTTCCGAACGCCCACGTATTGTGAGTGTTTGAACGAACAATTGGAGATCATGCTGAGCGGTGATTGGGGCGGCATTTATCATGCCGGTAGTCCAACTCGGTTGAGTCTCTACCAGATTGCTCAGATCGTGAATTTGGTTGGCGGCTACAATCCCGACTTGCTGCAGGGCTGTCTGCGGTTCGAGGCAGGTCCGATCCCACCGCGGGCTGGTGATGTCACGATGGACAGCAGCAAACTGAACCAATTGTTTGGCCGCTCGTTGTTCCGGCCTTGGCCGTTTGACCAGCGGTTGATCCCAACGGATCGCGAGTGGCATTATCGCCGCGATTGGTTCCCGGAGGGCTCGCCCGAAAAGATCGCCGAGTTGTTGTACCAGGCCCCGCGGCCAACCCTTGTCCATGGTTGAAACTTTCACGATGCCTCCTTCACCCACTCGCGAACTTCACGCGAATCAGCCCGTGCCCATGGAGCAAATGATCCGCGCGGCAAATCGCGTCAACCTCGAGACAATCTTGATCGTGATTGCCTACACCGCCATCTTTCTGCGACTGGTCACGGTCATTGATTGGCAAATGGGTGAGTGGTCGGTTTTGGTTGGTGGTTTGATTCTGTTGACGATGGTTTGGGCGGTTGGCATGTATCATGCTCGATTAAAATGGTGTGTTGCCGATTATCAAGGTCGCCGACCATCGTTTCCCGTTTATTGTTTGTGGCCATTACAATCCATGCTTGTGGTTGGCGGAATCTTTGTGCTGGCTGGGGGCACCGCGATGTTGGGGCTCTCCGCGACACTGGCCTGTGTCACCTGTTTGACTTATTGTTTGTTGCAAAGCGAAATCGGCTTGGTCGTGGGAGCGGTGATTGGAACGCTACCTGGTTGCATCATTGGGTTCTTGTTGGCAATGTCCGTGGTTTCCCGGCTTGGTTACCATTGGCTCAGGTTGACCTAAGATCCATGACGACGCCCGAGCATACTCTGGTCGGCATCCATTTGGCGTTGGCGTGTAGGCTACATTCTCGGTACGGTTGGCCGCTCCTGGTTGGGGCGGGAGTGGCTTCGAACCTGCCGGACTGGGATGGCCTCCCCATGTTGCTGGACATGCAGCGGTACGAGTCCGGGCATCGAGTTTGGGGACACAATGTTTTTTCAATCCTGATTGGTTCTGCCGTGTTGGCTTGGACACAATGCCGTTGGCGGTGGATCGAACGTTGTTCAGCGTCCGTGGCTCGGTGGCTACCCAGTGCGCGGATCAAGACCGAGCGCGTGGCGTCCGAGGGCGCCGAAGCGACGCCACCGCAAGTTGCCAAGTTCGTGAATGGCCCAGGCCAGTGGCAGATTTGGTTTGTTATGGCCTTGATTGCGCAGTTGGTTCACTTGCCCTGCGACATGGTTGTCTCAGGGGGACAAGGATTGACCGACTGGCCGATTCAACCGTTCTGGCCCATCAGTACAACCTCGTGGGTGTATCCGCTCATTCCGTGGGGCGATGTAGGACCAACCGTATTCTTGATGTTGGGCTGCATCATCGCCGCGCAACAACCCCGTCGCACCACCCTGGTCTCGTCCTGCACGCTTGCGGGTCTAATCATCTACTTGGCAGCGCGCGGCAACGTGTGGTGATCGGAGCGACATGTCGCTGTGGCGATCACGAGTTGTCCTGTGGAGGTCCTTCGCCAAGTTGTTTTTGCAGTTCGAACGACAAGGAATAGTGTTCCGTAATTGGAATGCTGGCGCGATGCCGATCGACGATGGGGGCACCCGAGGTAAAAAGAAAGGGGCAAACTCCAATAACCTGATCCGCGGTAATCTTGGTCACTTCTTCTTCCCATGGTGTCCAGCGCAGGGTTGCGTAAAAGTCAGCCAACTGGTCTGTCATCGACCAGCAAAGAAAAGAGATATAACCAAAAGTTGGGTTCTGTGAATTGAGAAAAAGGTGGCGTATCCTGCTGGTGGAAATGTGTTTTGT
>JAEUIP010000471.1 GCA_016795075.1 Planctomycetaceae bacterium
CGCCCGCATCGTGATAGATCAATTCGTGTCGCACGGTACCATCGATATCGTCGGCGCCGTACGCCAACGCCGCTTGAGCCGTTTCAATCCCCAACATGATCCAGTAGGCTTTCATGTGGGCGATGTTGTCGAGCATTAGTCGGCTGACGGCCATCGTTCGCAAGTCCATCAGCACCGACGGCTTTTTGATATGACTCAGGCCGGTGTTGTCCGGGTGAAACGCCAGCGGAATAAAAGTTTGGAAACCGCCGGTCTCGTCTTGTAATTCGCGCAGCCGGATCAAGTGATCGATGCGGTGGAAGGCGTTTTCGATGTGACCATACAACATCGTGCAATTGCTGCGAATACCCAACTGATGGGCGGTGCGGTGGATGTCGATCCAATTCCGCGAATCGGCTTTGTGTTCACAGATTTTGTCGCGAACTTCCGGATGAAATATTTCGGCCCCGCCGCCGGGCAAGCTGCCCAAGCCGGCCTCGCGTAAGTCGCGGAGCACCCATTCGGTCGACTGCTTGGTAAGGAATTCGAACCAATTGATTTCTACCGCCGTCCAAGCCTTCAGGTGTAAATCGGGGTACGCTCCGTGGAGGGTCTGCAAGATACCCTTGTACCAATCGTAGTCCCGCTTGTGATGCAATCCACCGACCAAGTGCATTTCCGTGCAGCCATTGTCGACGGCTTCCTTGCCACGAGCCAAGATCGCGGCCTCGTCCATGACGTAGCCCTTCGGGCTGCGCAAATCGGACCGGAAGGCGCAAAACACGCAGCGGTAGACACAGACATTCGTCGCGTTTAGATGCGTATTGATGTTGTAGTAGCCACGGTTGCCATTGATTCGCTCGCGAACCAAATTCGCCAGTTGGCCTACTTCGTTTAAAGGAATATCGTCCTGATACAGCAGTAGGCCATCGTCCAAGGACAGTCGCTGGCCCGCTTCCACTTTCTCGCGAATCGGTTTGAGGCGGGGATCGACGGTGTTCAGCATTTTTCTACCCTAATCGATAGGCAGTGACGAAGCACTTGGGTTTCATTGGTTTTGGCCGGTTAAAGTGTACGTGCGGAGGCAGTTCCCGCAAAGGGAGCCATGGGGCAACGGTCTTTCGACATTGGCGAATCGAAGTCGCACATCTAAACTGGGGTGAATCGGGGCAAAATCGGCATTCGGCTCGAGAAATAAGGTGCGTTGAACTTGGATGCGACAAATTGTCAAAGCGATGATCCGGCAACGCAATTATCGGGCGCGGCAGTACCATGGAAATGGATCGTTCCGTTGTTGGCCGTGATGGCCGTGCCGATGGTCTTGGAGCGGTTTGGGGTCGTGCCGATCAGCAAATTGGAGTTTGTCGGGGACCAGCGACCCGTCGGGGCCGATTGGCCGTGGCTGGGCGTCGTGGCGGCCCAAGCCTTGGTGGGAGGCTGTTTGTTGCTCCTCTGTTGGCGCGAGTACATTCGCAGCTTGCCCTGGCGAGTGTCGTGGTTGGCCCTACCGGCGGGCTTGTTGGGTTTGCTCGCGTGGGTTGGCATTTGCGAGCTGGGCTGGGAACAAGCAATTTATCAGAACTTGCCTGGGGCGGACCTGAAGGCGCTGGCCCGGGCCAGTATCAATCCCAGCGAATCGTTTCCGGATCCGGTTAGTTATGGGCTTTTTCTGGTGGCTCGGTTCGCGGTCTTGGTCGCGGTTATTCCCATTGCGGAAGAGTTATTGCTGCGTGGGATTTTTCTGCGGATGCTGCAACGTGACGATTGGTGGGCCATGCCGATGCGCGAATTGAGTGGGACCTCGATTGCGATTTCGGCTGTCTACGGAGCCTTGACGCACCCCAACGAGATTTTTGCGGCGATCGTGTGGTTTGCCGCCGTGACGTGGTGGGTTCGTTGGACCAATCGATTCTGGGACGGCGTCCTGATTCATGCTGTGACCAATGCAGCTTTGGGTGTTTACGTGTTGACTTACCAGCAGTGGCATTTGTGGTAGACGTCGGGGGCAAGTTAGGGCCAGGCTCCGTCGCACGCACCACCCTCGTTTTTGGCTACAATTCTCCGGCAGCTTTGTTTGTTTCTCTTTCTGAAAGGCAGTTGAAGGATGTTTCAGGTTTATCAGCCGTCGGGTCGTTTTTCTCCGTTGGCCTTGGTCCTCGTGCCAGTGATGTTGGTTGGGGTGGTGGCCGTGGCCTATGTGTATCAACTTGGCTTGTATTGGATTCCGTTTATCTACATCAATTGTTTGTTGACGTGGGGCATGGCAATGGTGATCGGCAAAGCGACCGAGTTTGTCGTTACGGCTGGTCACGTACGAAACGTCGTGCTAAGTCTCTTTGTGTTTGCGATATTGGTCGTAGCCGGACTTGGCGCCAAGTTTGGGTTTCAATACTTGGATGCCCGAACAGCGCTGCAAAACGAATTGGCAAACCTGTCACAACGCGAGCTGGGTATTGAATCGGACCAGCCGTTGACTTCTGAGGAAATGGTCCAAGTTCGCGAGGCGATTTTGGCGGATTTTACGTTCGCCGATCATATTCAAATGCGAGTCGAAAACGGTTGGAACATTGGCCGAGGAGGCGGTGGGCAGGTTTCGGGACCGTTTGTTTATTTGGTTTGGGTGGTGGAATTGGGGATCATTCTTTTCTTTGGGGGAGCGATTGCCTTGGAGGCCGCCCGCCAGCCCTACAGCGAAAAACTGGATCGTTGGGCGAATTCGGTCACCAATGAAATGGCTCTGCCGATCACGAACCCATTGATGGTCGAGAAGATCACTTCCGCCAAGTCCGTCCAAGAATTGTTGGAGCTGCCGATCCCCGACAACGACCAAAGCAATACGATCGCGGTCTATGAAGTCCACAGCGTACCGGACTCGCCGGACGAAGACGCGTATTTGAACGTGGATCTGCAAACGTATTCGCAGAACGCCAAAGGTGAAACGGAAGTGGCTCACAAGTTCTTGGTCAAGTTAGCCATCATCACCGCCGCCCAACGAGCGCAATTAAAAGAAAATTCCGAACTCATGCAAGAAGCCCTAGCCGCCTACAGAGCCAGTTTGGCCAATCCGCCGGCCGACGATACCGCAGAGGAGGATGATGACGCGAACCCCGCGTAATCGAATTGCCGCTCAGCGAACTAGTGCTTTGCCTCAACCAAAACTTGGGGTCTGGTAAAGGGGGCAGGAGTCAATTGTGCGAAGCAACCGAAAGGCCGTTCCGGCAATT
>JAEUIP010000472.1 GCA_016795075.1 Planctomycetaceae bacterium
CAATGGAAACGCTACGAGCAATGGCCGCCAGTAAAACAGACCGAGCGACAAGATTGGTTTTTGACAACCCATGGCGGATTGCAACGCGAGAAACCAAACGCAGCGGGGGCCAATTTGAGCTTTGTCGAATATGTTTCCGATCCTGCAAAGCCAGTGCCCTACTCGCAGCGTCCCATCATGGGCTTTTGGCAGGGCTTGCCAGGTAGCAACGAGGAACGTTTTGGCCGAGCCGGAATTTTATGGAAAGTCGAAGACCAACGGTTTGTCAGCGACCGTTCGGATGTGGTCACCTTTGTCACGGAGCCGTTGACGGAGTCCGTCGAAGTCACGGGGCAATTGACTGCTCAATTGTTCGCCTCAACGACCGGTACGGACTCGGATTGGGTAGTGAAGTTGATTGACGTTTATCCCGAAAATTACGCCGAGCAACCTGAAATGGGCGGCTATCAACTCATGATCGCCGACGATGTGTTGCGCGGCAAGTTTCGCAATGGATTCGAGAAGCCTCAAGCCATCGAACCAGGCAAAGTCGAGTCGTATCGGATCGATTTGCGCACGCGAAATCACTTGTTCCGACCCGGGCATCGCATCATGGTCCAGATTCAGAGTAGTTGGTTTCCGTTGATTGATCGCAATCCGCAAACCTTTGTCGACATCCCAAACGCTACGGAAGCCGATTACCAGCGCGCGACGCAGCGGATCTACTGCTCGCCCGAGTATCCGTCCCGCATCGAAATGTCCGTGCAAACACCCAGCGACCAATAATTCCGAAACCATAGTAGCACGAGCGCATAGTAGCACGAGCGCCCCGATCGTGCCGACCGCATAGTAGCACGATCGCATAGTAGCACGAGCGCCCCGATCGTGCCGACCCCATAGTAGCACGAGCGCATAGTAGCACGAGCGCCCCGATCGTGCCGACCGCTGAAAGCGCAACACTTACGTCCCGAATGCTCCGAAAAAAAAGCTTGTTTTCTGTCACAACCTTTTTCCCCAACCGAATAATGGAAATTCCCTCGAGTTCAATAGAATAACGTGTCCCAAGGGGTAGACCTGCCGATGGCGATGCTGGCCCGAGTTCGCAACGGCTTCGAAGCCTGTACCGACATTGGCGTCCACGCCCGAAACCTCTGTGATAGGAGCACGATCGAGTCGTTTTTGGTTTCGCAATCGTGGGTCAACTGAGAGTTGACAATTGATACGACGCCGAATGGCTTGGTTGTCCTTTGCTGCTTGTAGTGGTGGTGTTGTGTCGCGTACACTTAGGATGAGACGGGAACATGGGACCCGCAGGTTTTTGTTTGCTGGGGATTTTTAAATGACCAAAGTGAAAACGTTTGTTTGTTTGCTGTTGACGTGCTTGATCATGGTGTCGTACGAAAATCGCACGGTGGCACAGGATGATCTCAATCCAATCGTTCTCTACATCAGCCGAGCCGCTGAAGTAACCAGTGACGAAATCAAGACCATCGTTCCTGGGGCGACCGTGGTTGAAGTGCCCGGTGACTTGAGCCAGACCTCCGCGGGAAACGAGTCGCGATTCCGTGAGTTTGAACTTCAGGTCGGAGACGCGAAATACAGCCTCTTTATCCGCGACCAGGGGATCGCACGGGACCAACTCAATGGTTTGAGCGGATTCTTGCAACATCATGCGGAGATTATGGATCAACATACGTTTCATATCATTCGCCGCGTTCAACGAACCTCGACGGTGCTGAGTCTGGTTCCCTCGAAGGACTGGAACGACGAGTCTCGGCAATTGGTACGCAAACTAGCTGCTGAGTTCAAAGCGGTTGTCTTCAGCTCGGACCAGACGGTCACTGACCACGATCTGAGGACGATGTCCGGGCCGGAAGAAAATCGCGATCCCAAGGCGACGATGCTGGAGTACGATTCGGCACTCGCGCGGCGTACGCGGTCTTTCCAGTTCTTGCAGGAAAAGAATTTAAAAGGGCCAAGCGGGCACCCGGTGGTGGTCGCCGACGAGGAAGTTCGGTTTCGTTCGGCTAAAGAAATTGCGGACCGAGCGTTGGTGTTGGCGATAGTTGCGGCGCACGCGGGCGAGCCCAATCCAGAATTCGTTCGAGACCTGATAAGAAGCCTGGATTTGGCCAAGGCCGTGAGTCCCGAAGAACGAGCGTTTCTGCGGAAGGCCAAGCCGGATGCGGCGGAGGCCCACAGTTTGACATGGCGGTACGAAGCATGTTATGCCCTGCTGTGGTCGGTCGGGCTGGAGGACGAGCTTCCCTTTCCGACTGACCAATGCGATGCAAACAAAATCGTGGAGTTGTTGCTAGATCCCGAGGTCAAACAGAAAGTGGCCAAAGCCAAGCTACGTCCGACAAGTGAAATACTGGACGCCGTGGATCTGACTTACCGTTTGGCTTGGATCGGGCAGAACGCCAGAATGAACAACGAACCCGAACCGATTAGCCCCGATGTTGTACTCGAGCGGCACTACGCGTTTTGCTGGCTGATTCGCCATTTCAATCGCGACTGGGACGATGTATCGCCGGATACCTAATTTAGCCGATCGTCGAAACCACAATTAAAATCGGTTCGACATCGGGAGACATGCGACGGACGCGGCTCCAGCGTCAAATGACCGAGGCCGAAGAAGGGGAGCGGCGGATGGTTGGATACGAAACGACTTTAGCCGTTCCGCTCCAATGGCGTGCATCGGACGGCTTGTGCTGTGCCCCTTCAGTCCGGCTTCAGACATGTCTGCAAGTAGGCCGATCGGGTTTGATTTTGGGTGCGGATCGTCGGGACTTGCGCGCGTGAATCGTTGCGGTCTCAGTGGAGTTGGTTTGCTAAACAGACCTGTGTCGCGAGCGCCCCGATCGCTCCTGAAGCAGCAAATAGTAGAGCGAGCGCCCCGATCGCTCCTGGGAAAGAAACAGACGGAATCCGGGGACACACAACTTTGCAGCCGCCTGTCGGCTTTCCAGAGGGCTGGAAAAACCCTGGGGAAAAACCCTGGGGACACATAACTTTCGCGGATAGACCAGCGGGTCACACCGGACATTTATTGGTCCGATACCCGTAGTGCGGTAGTCGCCCAGGGACAGACCCCCAGGGAAAACGTTGGCGTGCCCGCGGGCCGATTTTTTTTGAGACATCGACTAACAAGGATGTGGATCTTGTTCATTGGCACTTGCATGTTCGTGAGGTTCGTGTTTTTCGTG
>JAEUIP010000473.1 GCA_016795075.1 Planctomycetaceae bacterium
TTGGTACCTTTTGAATTTTTCATTCTTCAATAATCATTAATCATTCAAACGCCAGAGCCAGCGCGAGTCATGCCGGAGCTTTCGACGTTCGAAATCCGGAACTTATTTCGCGACAAAGCCTAAGCAGATCGGCTTGGCGTAGCAATATCATGGGTCAAGGAATCGACTTGCCCGTGTTTCGGCGGTACGACCCACAACAACCCAGCCGCCAGCAGGATGGGCAGGAAAGCGAAGGTCATCAAGACGCCGTCAAAATCGCCGGTCAGATCGTGGCTCCACCCGACCAGAACCGGTCCGACACTGGACAACGCGACGTGAAACGACATCAAGAAACCGCGGATGGCTCCTAGGTGAGGAAGTCCAAAGTAACGCGCCCACAACGGATTGCTCGCGGCGAAGAAGTAGCCCTGCGCCGCTCCCATGACCACGCCAGCCACAAGGACTTCAAAACTCGTATCCGCCAAATACAGCAGGCCCAACCCTGCGCTGAACAAGACTTGACCAGCAATCATTTGGTACGCCGGTTTCACTCGGTCCGCCAACCAGCCGCCAATCATCTGATTCACCGCTAGCGACAAAGCAAATGCCATCAGCATCCAAGCACCGTACTTGGCATCCAAGTGCTGTTCTGCCAAGATCGGCAGCAAGCAAAAGAACACGCCCGTATGAATCAAAGAATACAGGGAGCCATTCAACAGTGCCGCCCAAAAAACGCTGGTTCGTACGGCCTGTCGCAAGGTGAACTTCAGTTCGACTTGGGACGGCCCCGATCCATGCACGTTGCCATGCTGCAAGGCATGCCCACCGTCCAAATGTTGCTTGACGTCAACGGGACGATTCCGCAGCATGAACCAGTAAATCGGCCAGATCGCCAACACGGCGAGACCGAGAACCACGTATGCCCCGCGCCAACCCACTTCAGTCACCAACCAAAGATTGATCGCGGGGATCACGGCCATTGCCAAGGCCATCGCGGTTTGCCGTAGGCCTTCCACGGTTCCTAAACGTCGTTGAAACCAAAAAGGCAATATATTGGCACTCATTAACGACAAAGCGCCAGGCCCCAACATGCGCAGTAATGTGAATGCCAGGACCAGTGAATACCAATTCCATGTGAACGACACAAACGTGCAAGCAGCAGCAAACAAAGAAATAATCACCAATGTCATGCGTCGGATGCCGTGTCGATCCATCAGCCGGCCAAACCAAGTGATCGGTACGGCCCCCATCAGCGTGCCCAACATGTAAGCCAGCGCCAACTGCCCGTGCGTCAATTGCATTTCGACTCGCAACGGCTCGTTGAAGATCGAGACGCCAAATGTTTGCCCGGGCGAAGTGGCGATGGCTGCCAACATCGCGAGTCCTAACATCCACCAACCATAATAAAATGGTGAACTCGCCGACTGTGGCTGCACGCTTTGCGAAGCGACGGACTCGGCAGCCAAATTAGGACGCGGCAACGAGTTCACTGAAGGAACGGATGTGAGCGGGTTGATTAGCGGGGGACGATCCAACGCGACGGCTTCGGACAACAGTTCCTCCGTCAGACGCCCTAGTTCCACAACCCGTTTCGTGACAACGTTGGGAACAAGCAACGAGGATTCTCGGCTCGGCGGAATCGCTGGGTCAGAATTCGAGCCCAACACCGCATTTTCGGTTGCGGCCGATGGCGTCATTCCGCTTCACCTCGGCTCGCTTCGCGGGCCAATTGTTCGAAGCTGGAGACGCGAATACTGTCGAACTTCATCGTCGGATTATCACGAGCCACCATCTGGGCTTCCCATTCCGACTTCAACAAGACTGCCGAATATCCAAGTTGATCTTTGACCAACCGAGCTTGAAACGGCAACTTGATCTGGCGAACATCGTCGGACTTGGCCGTGATCCAACGAACCGTTCCAAATGGCTTCAGATTGAGTTGCGTTGGGACACCGTACTCGCTTTCCATGCGAAATCGGACCACGTCGAACTGCAATTCACCGACGGCCGCCAGGATCAACTCTTTGCTGGCAGCAAAGGTGTCGTGAAATACTTGCACGGCGCCTTCTTCGACCAACTGGGATAGGCCTCGATCAAACTGCTTGCGTCGAGAGGTGTCTTTGCATTCCAAGGCCGCGAAGTACTCGGGAGTAAACTGTGGCAAAGCCTCGTAATAGATGGGGTCTCCAACAAACAAGGTATCGCCCAATTGAAACGCACCGGGACAAACCAATCCGATCACATCTCCCGGATACGCTTCATCCATCGTTTGTCGATCTTGGCCAAAAATCCGCAGCGCACGGGGCAAGCGAATCTTTTTGCCGCTCCGTGCGACGGTGACTTCCATGTCCCGCACAAATTGCCCGGCACAAACCCGCGCGAAGGCGACTCGGTCGCGATGTCGTGGATCCAAGTTGGCTTGAATCTTGAACACAAAACCGGCAAACTCCGGACGAGAGGCAGGAATCATGCCAATATTGCTGAGTCGATCCCCAGGCGGCGGACACAACCGCAAAAAGTTCTTGAGAAAATACTCCACGCCCATATTCGTGAGCGCGCTACCAAAAAATACCGGGCTCTGCAGACCGGCCAAAAACGCGTCTGGTTCAAATCGATTGCCGGCTTCCGAGATCAATTCGACGTCTTCATGGACCGATTCTTGCACAGTGGCCTTCAACAAATTGGCCGCATGCGATTGCGTAGAAAACTTCGCATTCGAGTTTTGAGCGGTCAATTCTCGATTGATTTCTTCCGGCGACTGCGTCACAAAGTCGTCCCACTTCATCACGACCGGTTGAATTCGCCGGTCGTTGTTTCGTTCGGGGAACAGGTGCGTTTCCTTGCCTTCCAACTCGACAAAGCCACAGAAATCCGGTCCGGTTCCAATTGGCCAATTGATCGGGACCGTGCTGATCGAAAACTTCCGTTCGATCTCGTCCAAGACCGCCAACGGCGTCATGCCCTCGCGATCGACTTTGTTGACAAAGGTCAGGACCGGGATCTTGCGCAGCGCGCAAACCTTGAACAACTTCTCCGTTTGAGTTTCGACACCCTTGGCCAAGTCGATCACCATGACGGCGGCGTCTGCAGCCATCAACGTTCGATACGTGTCCTCGCTAAAATCATGGTGGCCGGGCGTGTCCAAGAGATTGACTTGGATGCCCTCGTATTCGCAGGTCAGAACCGTCGAACTGACCGAA
>JAEUIP010000474.1 GCA_016795075.1 Planctomycetaceae bacterium
CTATTCTTGACCCTCAGCCAGAAATCGACAAGCGGAGCGTTACAAACGACCAGAAAAGGCCCCCTCGTGAGTCGCAAACGAAAATCAGAATTTTTCCAGAAAACCGGTGGCCCGACGGGTTCGTATTACCAAGATCGTCGCAAAGAACGCCGCGCGAAGTTGGCCGGTCTGCCGAATACTCCCGAGGAATCCGCCGCCACCGACGAGATTGAAGAACTGGACGAAGACTCGCCCCTCCAAATCGATTGGGAAGAACTGTCTGGCGTCGATTCAGGGGAGACCAGTAATAAGGTGACAATTGAACCCGTCGCGGAGCGGACCATCGAACGCCTCGAACGACCGGAACTCCAGAAGTTGGCCGCCGAATCTCAATGGTTCCACTTCCAGATCTTGCCCGCTCACCAAGGGGTTCGCGTGGATGTGTTTCTCGCCGAGCAATTCCCAGAATTGAGCCGAGTGAAACTTCGTCGAACCATTGCCGCCGGACATGCGAAGATCGATGGCGAAGTCGTCAAGCCGGCGTTCCGCTTGGAACCCGGCCAACGTTTGGAACTCGAGATCCCCCCACATCTGTTCAAAGATGAACAAAAAGGCGAGGCCATCGAACTGGACATTTTGTGGGAAGACGAACATGTACTCGCCATCAACAAACCTGCCGCCATGGTCGTGCATCCGGCCAAAGGGCACTGGAAGGGAACGCTCACCAGTGGCTTGATCCATCGGTTTCAGCAACTGAGTACCATTGGAGGCGCGACCCGGCCGGGAATCGTGCATCGATTGGATCGCGACACCAGCGGCGTGATCTTGGTTGCCAAAACCGATCAAGCCCACATGAGTTTGGTCGACCAGTTCCAAAACCGAACCGTGTCCAAACAATATTGGGCGATCGTTTCACCGGCCCCCAACTTTGATCAAGATCGGATCGACTTGCCGATCGGTAAACACCCGTATCAACGTGAACGCATGGCGATTCGCGAAAACCACGCCACCAGTCGTCCGGCCGAAACCGTCTTTCAAGTGGTCGAGCGCTTTCGAGGTTTTGCCGTTGTGCACGTCATGCCAAAAACCGGAAGAACGCATCAGATTCGGGTCCATTTGGCTCACATCGGCTGTCCCGTATTGTGCGATCGCTTGTACAGCGGGCGAGCCAGCGTCACGGAGGGGATGCTGCACGGTGGCGTTGATCAAGCGGCTGGCGACGACCAATCGGCGTTGTTAAATCGTCAAGCCTTGCACGCGCAAAAAATCAGCTTCCTGCATCCGGTCTCCCAGGTCGCCATCACGGTCGAAGCTCCGCTGCCACCGGACCTGCTCCGGTGCTGGGATGCCCTCCGCAAGATTCGCAACATTGGAACCGGCCAGAAATGAACGGACTGGATTCGTATTTCGTCGACGGTTACCAAAAACCTAACCGTTACCGATGGGCAATCTAGTTCGCGACAAGTTATAATCGGACTCCCGCCCATTCGGCGGACTTTATTCCAACATCACTCCAAACAGGACCCCAAACATGTTCCGAGTATTGTCAATGACTTGCCTCTGTATTGCACTCATGACCTTTGGCGTAACCGCCCAAGGCCAGGACGCCGAAAAGAGTGAATGGATTTCTTTGACCGATGGCAAGTCATTCGAAGGTTGGAAAATCAACGAGAGCCCGGAGAGTTGGACTTTTGTCGACGGCGCGTTTGTTGGCAAAGGAGAACGTAGCCATTTGTTTTATGTTGGCGACGACAAGCCATTCAAAAACTTCGAGTTCAAAGCCAAGGTGAAGTGCCAACCCAACGCCAACGGCGGAATCTATTTTCATACTCAATATCAAGACTCGGGTTGGCCCAAACACGGTTACGAGTCTCAAGTGAACAACACGCATGGGGATCGAAAGAAAACCGGCGGTTTGTACGACGTGCAAGACGTTTTGGATAACTCACCGGCGAAAGACAACGAGTGGTTCGATTATTACATCAAAGTCGAAGGCAAGACGATCACCGTCAAAATCAACGACAAAGAAACCGTGAAGTACACCGAGCCAGACAATAAGAAACCCGGTGCGCAGTTTACTCGCGTGTTGACCGAAGGAACGTTTGGTTTGCAATGCCACGATCCAGGCGCCGCCGTTTCGTACAAGGACATCCAAGTCCGTCGCTTGCCTGACTAGAGCGAATCCGCCTATGTGGGTCGCCAGTCCGCTGGCGGCCTGTGGTTGTACCGATTCATTGTGGCGTTGAGTCATCGTGGGGTGCTTTACTCTCGTAGTTTTCACGCTCTCGCGCACGTCTGAGGATCACCGCCGCCAGAAGACGGGTGACGCTATGTGGGTCGCCAGTCCGCCGGCGGCCCGTGGGTGTACCGATTCATTGTGGCATTGAGTCATCGTGGGGTGTATTTCTCGCGAAGTTTTCACGCTCGCGAACTCGTCTAAGCATCAAGGCCGCCAGAGCACGTGCGACGCTATGTGGGTCGCCAGTCCGCTGGCGGCCCGTGGTTGTACCGATTCATTGTGGCATTGAGTCATCGTGGGGTGTTTTGCTCTCGTAGTATTCACGCTCGCGCGCACGTCTAAGCATCCAAGCCGCCAGAGCGATCGCTCAGAGTAGTTTTCGAGATCGGTTCTTTACTTGATTCGACGTCTTTATTGGATCGTTGTGCGCGACACTGGTTCCGGCACGATCGGGGCGCTCGTGCTACTATGTTTCCGGCACGATCGGGGCGCTCGTGCTACTATTTGTCGAGTTTTGCGACAGAGGATTTCTTCGCGTTCGATACGGGAATGTTTGGCGTTCAAGTTCGAGGCGTGCTGTGTTAGCCCTGCCCCGTTGGGGCGATTGGGTCTTGGGGGCGAGCTCACCTAGGGCGACGTTCGCGGTTGGAGGTCCTATTGGTTGGCCATTATTTCATTGGGTTCGTAGCGTTCGGATCTTCAAGGATAGTTGTTTCCGCGAACTATGCCCTAGGCTGACCTAGGGCTGGCCCTTTGGGCCGAAGACACTTGCGGTTTGGGATATTTGGCTCCGATTCGTGTTTGTGGTTGCAGAAACTCTACTCCCAGGCTGCAGCAACGCCCTTACCACTCGGAAAATCTTGCGCCTTGGTTTTAGTTCAATGTGCGAGGTCATCTCTGCTTCATCCCTATCTCGCGCGGTGCATTTTATGTTTCGTTGGTTTGCGACG
>JAEUIP010000475.1 GCA_016795075.1 Planctomycetaceae bacterium
CTGATACTTCCCGTCGCGATAGTCGATCTCAAAGGCCTTGGCGCCATTGACGTAATAAGTCACCCAAGTACCCGTGAAGTCGGCCGGCGGATTGACCCAGGGTCGATCCAACTGTTCGACAAGTTCAATCTTGTAGAGCTTCTGCAAATCGTTCGTGAACCAAAGGTTGGCGATCCAAGTGTGATCCAAACGATATTGCTCCATCGAATCGATCGATATCTTTGGAGCAGACTTTTCATCCAAGCCCAGTTTCGCCAACACTTCCGCTCGTGGTGTCTCGATGGGAATCGCGTCGAGCGCTTGTTGCCACGGCTCCTTTGCCGATGGCTTGAACTTGGACCTGAGCTGAGCCGCAGCTTGGTCGCGAATCGCTTGATCGGGATGGCTCAGATCGTGAATCAGTGCGAGTTGCGATTGGGAGTTGGGCTTGGGCAAATCGTGCTCCAGCTTCTCATACACGATTTTGAATGGCGAGTAATTGGCGGCATTCTGGCTCGGTGCGAAGTTCACGTTTTCGAAGATAAAACGATGGCGGTACGGACGAATGCGGAAGCGAAGATGGTCGATCTGTTTCGGATCAAACGGCCAGTCGATTTCGTACTCCCATGGTTTCTCTGCGGTGGATTCATTTTGGAATCGCACAAAGAATCGCGGCTCGAGCGGATAGTATTGAGGCGGCTGAGTCCCATCGCCCATGGCAACCCCTTCCACTTCGATGGCCCATCGTTCGCGGAAGTCTTCTGGCTGATGTTGGACAATCGCCAACGAAGCGCTAGAGGGAAGTTGATCTTGATTGTGGATCGATGCGACCAGAGGTCGTACGCCATGCAGCGAGACTTGCTCGTATCCTAGACGGTAAGTTTCATTTCCAGGATCAAACTTAGCGAGCTGGCCGTCTTTGGTGACCGTCTTCCATGGCCCCCACGCTTCGTCGGAAAGCGACAACGCCGGTGGTGATCCCCATTCCGGAAACGTATGTGCCATCAAGTCGGTATAGAGAATCGCCCGTCGCCATGGCGTTCCGTTCGCGAGCTGATCGTCTCCCGCTTGGTAGGCTACCTGTTGGTGGTAGTAGATGGAAGGTGCGGTCTTCAGTCCTTGAAATTCGTACAGAAAAAGCGTTCCGTTCAAGACTTTTTTATGAGGCGGTGCTAATTCGGGCAGCGGCTTCGCCCATTCGGGAACTGCGATTGGAGCACCACTGGGATGCCAGGCATCGTTCTTCGTGGCCCGGTCCCAAGTCAACCCAACTAACTCGACACGGGGTGGTAGCGAGTCCGAAGCGGGGGGCTGCGCCATGGGGCCGTCTGGAGCTGCGTCGGCATACGGCACGTTTCCGAGGATGGATTCGATGCTTTTGTTGATTGGGTCGATGCGAAACACCCGGCCACCCTCTTTGCCAATCGGATGATTTTCGATACCGACACATAGGTCGTCATAGTTGAGAAATAACTGTCCGGCGCCCATCCCAAATTGCGGTCGGTAGTGTCGGCCTTTGATGCGGATCAACTCGTCGAACGTCATGCCGACCTTGATTTCCGTTTCTCGATTGTCGGAGCCGGCTGAACCCTGTTTGGCGGACAGGCTTGTGCCGTTGTTCAGGCTGTCACTGGCTGAGACCCCACTTTTGAAAAGAAAAAGTGCCAATGTCGACAGCACGACCACGCTGGCCATGATCGCTGCCGCGCGACCGGGACGGATACTGGGCGTGGACTCGATCTCCAGAACCTTTAGCACCCGCTGTTTGAACGCGGAGGTGGAAGGCCCGGTGGCGGCCAATGCATTACACGGCGGCGAACCACTTTGAAGGGAAAGCTCGGCCATGCGGACCAAGGCATCGGCATACCGAGCTCGCCCCGGTTCAACGGTCAACACCAATTCATCGCAGGCATGTTCGCGCTCGTGGGAGACCTGTTGACTCACCCACCAAACGGCGGGATGAAAAAACAACAGCGATTCGATCACGCGTTGCAGCATGTTCACCAGCAGATCGTAGCGACGAATATGCGCGAGCTCATGCGAGATCACCGCTTGCAACTGGTCCATGGTCAAGCCGGTCGCGGCGTAAGTAGGCAACAAAACGATCGGTCGCAAAACGCCCGTCACGACCGGCACCGGAACTGCCTGACACCAACGTAACGCGGGAAGCGCTGGCAAACCAAGTCGTTCCGCTTGGGTTCGCAGTCGCTGCAATAAGTCGGGATCATCGACCTCGGTGGCACAGTGGCCCAGACGCCTTGTTAGCCAGGCACTTCTCACCAACCGCGCCAGCAACAAGCACACGCCCGCCAGATAAAACGTCGTCACGTAGGGAGCCCAGCGCGACAACGGCGGTTCGGCTTCCTTCTTGGGCGCCGCACGTTTACTTATTGAAAGTCCACTCGCAGTGGCGGGATCCAGCGTTGGGACAAGGGCAGGATTGGATGCCTCCACTTCCTTTGCTAAGCCCTCCGGCGCGAGGAATGCAGGACTCGGATTCGGGAACAAAATCGATGGCGGTGGCGGCTCGTTTTGAGGCAGGTTGATGTTCGCGTGCGAAGGCTCTTGGTCGGTGAGCGGGTTTGTTTCAGCAACCGGAATTTGTACCGTGACCAAAGTGCAGGTGATTGGCAAGCAAGCACACATCACTGCAAGTGCTGCCACGTGAATCACATACCTTAACTGAGCGGTGGCGCGTAGGAGCAATCGGCTCGCAAGCGCGGCAACCAAACCAACGGCAGCTCCTTGCCACAAAAAGTGCAGCAACGTGATCGTCAATCGTTCACAAACAATGGCCGGAAGTTCCAAGAAGTCGTACATACGATGCTCCACCTAAACTTGGGTGAATAAAATCTTACAACCGTCTTCTATCGAGTTTCTTTGAGACGTCGGTCGATCAACAAACGAAGTTCCTGCAGTTCGTCACGTTTGATTTCTTTGGCGTCGAACAGGCTGAGCATCACCGCGGCGGTCGATCCGTCGAAGACTCGATCGACAACATCTTCCATGACCAGTCCATTGACCTGCTCTTCAGTGATGCGGGGACTAAACAGATAGGTGTTGCTATGCTTCTTTCGCGTCAAATAGCGTTTGCGAAACATGGTATTGAGTGTGGTGATGACCGACGTCTTGGCCAACGCTCGTCCGTCTTCGGCCAGCGCCGCTTGGACCTCGCGAGCCAACAACG
>JAEUIP010000476.1 GCA_016795075.1 Planctomycetaceae bacterium
GAAAGAAAAATCGTGTCGAATCCCGCTTTTGATTATCAAGTGTTGACCAAACATCGCCGCATCGTTTTGCTGACCGACGGATACTCAACGCCCTTCCTCGCCAAAACCGCGATCAATCTATTACGGTATCGACATGCGGATATCGCGGCCGTTTTGGATGTAACCGCTGCTGGGAAAACGGCTCAAGAAGTTTTTGGGACAGGTGGTCAAGTACCGATCGTGGCCAACTTGGCGGAGATCCCCGCAGCCGATGCGTTGTACGTGGGCATTGCTCCGCCGGGTGGGAAACTCCCGGTTGCCTGGCAACCAATCGTTCTGCAAGGCATTGAGCGAGGGTTGGACATCGTTTGTGGATTGCACGACTTTTTGTACATGAACCCCGCGTACACGGAAGCGGCACAGCGGCGAGGCGTGCAGTTGGTTGATGTTCGCAGAAATGCTTATCGCGACATCGCAACGGGCCATGGCTTATCCAATCGCTGCACACGAATTCACACCGTGGGACACGACTGTAGTCTGGGGAAGATGGTGGTCTCCGTCGAGATGCAATTGGGGCTAGAACGACTCGGACATTCCGCTCGTTTTCTTGCTACAGGGCAAACCGGGATCATGATTTCTGGACGAGGAGTGCCGGTCGATTGTGTCGTTGCAGACTTCGTAAACGGGGCGATCGAGCAGTTGGTGTTGTCCGAACAAGAGGTTGACTTCCAGTTGATCGAAGGCCAAGGCAGTATCACTCATCCCGCGTACTCGGCCGTGACTCTGGGGTTGCTGCACGGCTGTGCCCCTGACGGTTTGGTTTATTGTTATGAAGCGGGGCGGACGCATGTGAAAGGGCTCGACAATATCCCATTGCCGCGAATCGAAGATCAGATCGAGATATTGCTGAAGATTTCGAATCTTCGTCATCCTTGCCAATTAATTGGCATCGCCGTCAATACACGGACGATGGAACCCGCCGCCGCCGCCGCGGAAGTTCACCAAGCGGAACAACGATTTGGTTTGCCAGCCTGCGACGTTTATCGCGACGGACCAGACAAACTGCTATCCGCCGCTTTGCAACTGCGGCAGCGCCAGCAAAACGCAATGTAGGCACAGTCCCAAACGGCAACGCCGTGCAGCAATTAGACAGGTCCAAAACCGCAACGCAGTGCAGCAATTAGACAGGTCCCAAACGACACCGCCGTGCAGCAATTTGACAGGTCCCAAACGACACCGCCGTGCAGCAATTTGACAGGTCCAAAACCGCAACGCCGTGCAGCATTTCGACAGGCGACAACAGGCCCGAATGGGCCGAAACAACCCTTGCCGGTGTGCGCGAGCCACCGGTTAGAATTGATTCTGGTTCAGAAAAGGCCGGAAAGGCCGACACAAAGACACTGGATACGCCGATCGCAATACTTCACAGCGTTGCCAAAAGGAGGCGTCCATTGCTAGACCGGCCCCGAGGGTATCATTCGGAAGGTAAAGCATTGCGTTCGGACAACGGCTGTCGCTCAAGAAGCAATCGCCGACGGTTCATGCGCAATTCGGCTTTGCCACATGAGGGCATTACCAAACGCACAGGTCGAACTCGCCCAAAATCCGGCAGCGATGTCGCGACTATTCCTCAGCTTGGGTGGTGACCAAGCACTTGTTATTTCCCAAAGAACTTGCCTTGCCAAGAATCGCGCCGAGCGAATTCCTGCTCGATGGCCAGCAAAATCCCTGGCTTATCCAGTGACCATGTGGGAGCCAAAAAATAATCGCTGGGGGCATCGCCACTGATCCGTTCGACAATCATTTCCGGCGGCAAGCGTTCGATAAAATCCACGACGGTCTCCACATATTCGTCGCGTTCCATCAAGCGGACGTCGCCTTGTTCCCACATCATGGCCAACGGGGTTTTCTTGACGATGTACAGGTTGTGAATCTTCACCGCATCGACACCAAGTCGAGCGACTTCTCGCGCGGTTTCCAACATATCGGCGCGCGTCTCTGTCGGCAGGCTAAGCATGATATGCAAGCAAACTTCAAACGACAGATCTCGACTCCGTTGAACGGCATCGACGGTTGCCGCATGGTCGTGCCCTCGGTTCATCCAAGCCAACGATCGGTCGTGCATGGTTTGCATCCCATACTCGACCGACAACATGACTTGTTTGGAAACTTGCTCCAAGACTTGCATGACTTCCGGCGGGACACAATCCGGCCGAGTGCCAATGGCCATGCCACAAACTTGTGGATGACGAAGAGCTTGCGCGTACATCCACTGCAGATCTTCGATCTCTGCGTAAGTGT
Organism: Planctomycetaceae bacterium; assembly: GCA_016795075.1. Taxonomy (GTDB): domain Bacteria; phylum Planctomycetota; class Planctomycetia; order Pirellulales; family Pirellulaceae; genus M30B19. Next base: position 2,281 of record JAEUIP010000476.1, read on the forward strand.
TCGTTGCCGGCTGAAAGTAAGCGATGAATTTATCGACCCGATACCGCAACTTCAGGAGTCGGATACCCGCCTCGATTTGCTGAAAAATATCTCGCCGCGGCATCCGTCGCGAAGGGCTAAAGCTGCGGTTGTCGCAGAAATTACAACCGCCATAAGCCACCGTTCCGTCGACGTTGGGGCAAGTGAGTCCCGCGTCAATGCTGACCTTTTGAACACGTTGCCCGTACAAGTTTTTCAAGAAGTACCCCAGCGAAAAGTAACGGAGCCCATCCGCGCGCCACGTTCCTGCGATTTCACTTCTCCGGCGTCGGTAGGCAGCCCAATCCCAAGGCTCACGCACGAAGTCGCCAAGGTCTATTGGTTGGCGGTCCACTTCTTCGGGCGAGTTTGTAGTGGTCATTTCGGGGAGTTTCCAGGCAATCTTGGGAGAAACGAACAGTTGGCATTGGCCGCCCATCGCTGGTTTCGTACACTTCTGGTTGGAATTAGAATCCAACGTTCCGATATTGCAAGGGAGTCCCTCATGAATCGCTTGGATTTGTCGTTCGCCGAACCTCGCTACCGGCTGTTTTTGTTTCGATATGCTGCAATCTTGGCCATTGGTGCCATCCTGTTGGGAGTCGTCAGCCTGTTGGTGGCCGGCGACTTACCGCGTGTTTCCCAACGCCTTTGGGACATTGGCCTGGGAACAACGATCCTGGCAGTGCTCGCAACCGTCTTGGGGCTTTGGCTGTCGCAAGATCTGGCCGCAGTCAAGTCTGAATAGGCTTGATCCGTTACTGGGACTTGCCATTCAAAAGCAAGTTCTTCGTTAGTGTTCGACCACTTCGTAGCGACCATCCTGAAATCCCGTGATGGTCAGCAATTTCTTGCCATAAT
>JAEUIP010000477.1 GCA_016795075.1 Planctomycetaceae bacterium
TCGATTCTTGCCGACGCGGAATCGCAATTGTTCGGTGCTACCAACGAGATCAGGCGGGCTCGTTGCTCTGTGTTTGAGGCCTGCAGTGCCAAGGCCCACAGCAAAGTTGGTCGCCCCTGCAAAATGTCGCCCCCAGGAGTCCCTTTATTCGAATCGTCCTCGCACCAATCTTGCAAATCATTCAAGATCTGAAAAGCCACTCCCAAGTGTTCGGAAAAAGCTCGAACCGATTCAACTTCTTCTCGAACCGGCCCAGCCAAGCGCAGTCCGGAATAAAACGCCACCTCAAACGCGGGTGCGGTTTTCAGCGCGTAGACCTTCAAGGCATTGGTCGGGGTCAGGAACTTGTTCGGAGAATCTCGCCACAGCAGTTCGGCCCCCTGCCCTTCACTCAGTCGTTGGTGGGCACTCGCGAGACAATCCAGAAGGTCGGCGACCGTGTCACCACCTAGTTCCGCCTTGCAGCCAGACACCAAGCGGTATCCTAATCCCACCAAATAATCCCCAACATTAATCGCAGTCGGAGTGCCATATCGCTTGTGAATGGCGGGTTCGCCGTACCGCAGATCATCATTATCTTCGATGTCGTCATGGACCAACGAGGCTTTATGGAAAACTTCGATCGACATCGCCGTCCGTTGAACACCCGTTGACCATCCACCCCGACCATTGGACGCACTGGGACCATGCGAGCGATCCATCGTCAGTGCGTTGTAGGTTGCCAACGTGATGAAGGGGCGGAAGTACTTTCCACCGCGACTCAAGAACTCGTAGGCAATGTTCGCAGTCCCAGTCAACGGGTCCAACGCTCGGTTATCCCAATCTTCCTCCGCACCAATCGCTCCGTTGGATCGGTTCCTGGACCCGATGCCGGTCGTTTCATGAAAAAAAGTCACGGATTCGCGCGGAACCAATCGGTCAAGATTTTCCAACCGGAACAACTCGCGAGCTTCTCGCATCAACAAGTTGTAGCTAACGTTCGTTTCATTTAACCGAGGACGGAAGGGCAGTCGAATCATTCGTTCGACCGACTCCTGATCAAGCAATTCTGGTGAATCCTCCAAAAGTGGTTCGGCCATACAGGGAATTCCCCATGCCATGACATGATCCACCGCTTTTTCTAACCCCTGCAAATTCGAAACGCCGACGACCGCATCAATTTCACCGGCACCGATCGATTGACTAATCAAGGACAAATGATTGGTGTCCATGATGCGATACCCCAACCCCTCCGCGACGGGTCTCAGCCACGAGAATTCGGTAACTCGCCGGTGCGTTTCGCCACTACCGTTCCCAGGGTCTTGGGTCGATGGCAATAAAAGCAATCGACGATGGTAAGGAACCGCAGCAACCGAATCTCGCCAAAAACTACTGGCCAAAATAACCATCAGCCAATTACGAAACCCCGCAGGTTGCTTCTCCTCCTTCAACAGATCGTCCGCGATGACCGCAAGTTCCGACTGACGCAGTTGCGCCGGAAATTCACGCCAATCAACGCCGTTCGCGCGGGCTCGCAACCGGTTCCGAACGTCCGCGTCGCACGGCACGTCAATCAAGCCAATGGGCCGTTCCGGGGTGTCCAACGTGGTTACTCGTCACTCAAAATCGAAACAAATGTCAACTTGGTCAAACCATCCACCGACCAAAGACCGGCGAATGATACCAAAATGTCCAAACAATAGAACCGCTCCTTGCTACACAATCTCACAGGACATCCTGTCGCAGGGTCGAGTCGGCATCAAATGGAAAGTGAAAAAATCCGGCCAACGTCCACTTTTCGATGAGGTGTGGCGATCTTCCTTTGGTCACTGAAAGCCGGCACGCTCGCGCCAGGTTCCCCGACAACAAGCCCCGGAACCGATTCTCGTCACAGGATTAAACGGCTGGCAACCCAATAATTCGCCGCCAAGCGCTGACCTGGCCTAAATGCGTGTTTTCATGGACCAACATCAAATACGGTAGAACAAGCCCGGCCTGGGGCATGATGGGTTTCCAGCGTTCCAGTGTCGTCTCTCGTTGCAACGCCGCTTCCCCCTCGCGCCGGAGGTGGGAGATCACCAATTCGTGCCCAGCCAAAAATTCGTCCAACAGCTTTTGTTTGGTTGCATAACGCTGGCGATCCAACTCAGGTTTCGACTGCATACCGAATTCGTGTGTTTTGGGATCGGCAAACGTTTGGCCATTGATCAATGCGACCATGATTGGCAGATAGATATTCAAATGACTTAAAACCCAGGCCGGATGATTCGCCACAGCCTTCGAACCTGAAGGCTGAGCGACCATTTGTTCATCCGTCAAATCCGCCACCAACTTGGTGGCGTAGTCCATGTTCTTTCTAAATCCATAAACCAATCCTTCAATCGCAATCGACATTAGTTCCTACTTCTCCCAGAAAGGTGAACGTGTTGATGATATCTTCCGCGTTATGGCGTTTAGCGCGGGCGAACTTCCAATCGTTTGAAGTCAACGGTGTCGTCAAACGATCCGAAGCCAATTTGCCCCGCTCCTATCGTTTTGTCCACCGCCATCATGACCGGTTTGTCCAGGTCGTCAAAATAGATGGAAATCTCACCTGTTTTCATTTCGCGGATCACGCGGACGTGGTGCCAAGCATCATCCCAGCCAGTTCCCGCAGTGGTCGTTTTAGAAATCTTGGTTCGATCCGCTTTGTTAACCAAGAAGATCTGATTCGCTCGGTCGTCCATTTCGGACGCCAGGTGCACGTAATAAAACGAGTCCGGCGCGGCGTAGCCAAAAAACAAACAAACATCGCGATGCCCGTATTCCGCGTGCGTACTTCGAACCCAAACATCCAGCTGGAAACTCTCGAACTTCTTTTCTTTTAACAAAGCGATGTGCAGGGGGCTACGATGGGGTGGTTGATAATCGCTTGTTTTCAAAAACTGACTGAGGACACGTCCGCCGTCGATATCGGCAAACTTCCAACCCGCGGGATCTTTGAACTCCCAGAACTGATCCTGCAAGGAATCTTCCGCCACCCAAATAAAGCGTTCTTCGTCGACGCTTTCCGGGGAAACGTCTTGCGACTGAGCGATCACAAGATTGTGGGGAACCGCGACCAGCGAGAGAACCATAAGCG
>JAEUIP010000478.1 GCA_016795075.1 Planctomycetaceae bacterium
CGCAGGGCCGTTACGGCAATTGACTCCTGACACCTTTACCAGACCCACCCCAAAATTAAGTAATGACAAAGCACTAGACCGGAAAATTTCTTTGCAAAATCGAGGTTCGTTTTTTCCTACCCAGTAGTGCCTGAACGCAGGCGCGACCTCAACTCCACTTCATTGCAAGGAAAAAACGTGAACACTAGCTCGAAAATTCGCCAACTTTTGTCTTCGGTTGTCTCGTTGATCGTCACAATTTCGGTAATGTACCTGGCTTACATCCAATTCGAAACCGTTCGGGTTCATGCGGAAGTGGCCCATGTGTTCTCCCAATTCGAACAAGCACCTCCGGCGAAAATCTCGGAAACAAAAAGAACCCTTCGAGCAATTCGTGATCGGCTCGATACGATCGACAGTTCCACTGCTTTTTCTCGTTATCAGAGATCCCACAAGCAGGTGCAAACAAAACTAGATGCGTTGATTCGGGAAATCGACATGTTACCCGATGAAGCAAGCTCCAGCCTGGAATGGTTGAGTTTTGGGTTTAGCGTTTTGATCAACGGTCAAGAATCTAGTCAGTACACCCTGATTCGCCACGCATCGGAGGAATTCCAAGAGGCGATCCAAGAACTGACAAAGTCCGTTTGGCTATTCCAATGAGTTTCAAAGTCCAGCCAAAGAGGGGGCCGGGAGTGCCAACCCGCGTCGGTTACCCGTCGCGACCTTCGCTCGGCGTGCGTTTTGTATTCGTAGAGTTGTCCAGCAGGCAGGCAACTGCGACAATCCTAGAGTAAAAACGGCTCAGTTCCATTGCGATTGGGATCCTTGGTTTCAACCAGAAGTCGCGGAGGCGACGTTGAATTGCTGATTACGCGTCGCGAATTGACGTTTGCGATCCTGGGTTACCTGTGGTGCCGATTTCCTTACAACACGATCGGAGGATGACAATGGCTCGGCGGGTTTGTGCGATCATCGGGATCGCGATGTTCATCTTGGGCATTTCGCTTGAGGCACGCGGACAGGATGACGCTTTAGCCTCGCGGTCGGCGGACGATCCGCGGTTGGCGAACGGTCAAATCGATTATCTCGCCATGATCAACATTCAATTGAAGCAAGGCGTCACGCCGGAAAACAACGCCGTTGTGCCATTGCTCGCGATTCTTGGTCCGCAAATCCTTGAAGGGGTCGACCAGCAAGTGTTCTTGCGGGAACTGGGGCTGGATAAGTTTCCTGATGAAGCCCCGAAACTTGTGCTCCCGCACGAACACGCGAACCATCGAGGCATTAGTGAACCGTCGACCGAATATAACGAATGGTTGGCGGTGCTCGAAACAACGTCGACAACACCATGGACCGGCGAACAGCATCCGGAACTAGCCGAATGGGTCTCGGCCAACGGCCCAGCTCTGGGCGCGATCGAACAGGCAAGTCATTTGCCCCGATTTTTCTGGCCACTAGTTCCTGCTGACCAACGGGTCTCAAACTTTTCAGAGATTCGAATCCTGACCGCATCGCAAGAAGTGTATTACCAGGCCAGTGACATTGCCAAATTGCTGGCGATTCGAGCCATGCTACGATTGGGGGAACGAGACTTGGATTCGGCCATTCGTGATATTCAAACGATTCGCCGTTTGGCTGCTTTGATGACCCAATCCTTGGGCTCGGTCGAATTGTTGCGCTCGTACTATGTGGCAGATTTCGCGTTTCGGGCAGAAATCGCACTCATCGAGAGCGGAGTGTTGACGTCCGAACAGTGCGTCGCCTATCGAAAGAACCTCAAGAACCCGCTAGTCCCGTCGCACCTTCCGCAACGCCTCAAGACTTTTGAACGGTACATCTTTCTGGATGCGGTGCAATCGTTGCAACGGGGCGAAGGTGCTGATCTGGATCTGAAGTTCGACCTTCGCCAACTTGATGCCGCAAAAATACGAAATGCCGATGCGTTCTATGACGCGATGGCAGATTGCTGGCAAGAACCCAAACCCTTGAACCGGTTTTGGAAACTAGCAGTTTGGCAAAACGGATTGATTGAGTTAGTAAAGGAGCGCGGTGATATTGTGAAGTTCATCGAATCGGACGCGAGTATTGGGGACCGAAGCCTTTATTTCGGGGATTTTTTGGTCTCACTATACGCAGCAAACTTCTACCGATTAGCCGAGTCCGAAACTCGCCAACAAACGAACATCGATTTACTTCAACTTGCCTTGGCATTGGAATCTTATCGTTTGGCCCACGGCGTCTTTCCCGAGAAACTGGGGGATTTGCAGCCAGACCATATTCCGTCACTTCCCTCGGATCCTTACACGGAAAGGGCGTTCGTTTACCGAATGAATTCCGACGGCTATCAACTTTATAGCATTGGTCCAAACGAAGTGGATAATCAAGGGAAATCGAGGGACGAATCCAGCTCATTCGACGATCACGGAATAACGATTCGCAGGCCACACAGCAAATAGGCCGGGAAACAGTGCACGATTGTGGCATGGTGAACGATTCCTCGATCGTTTCTTTATTTCGCCGAATCGACCACGACATACGACAAGCGTTGGCCATCGACAACATCTCACGTATTTACGAGGCCGTGTCGACCAACGTCCAAGATTAGATAGTGGCGCCAACCCCGCGAAGGATTTTTGGGCTCCCGTCGATCGATATTGTGTCGGCCTTTCAGGCCTTTTCTGATGGAGTGACTACGCTTACCGGTGGCTCGCGCACACCGGCAAGGGTTGTTTCGGCCCATTCGGGCCTGTTTCAGCCCATTCGGCGTGTTTCAGCCCATTCGGGCCTGTTTTAGCCAATTCGGCGTGTTTCAGCCAATTCGGCCTGTTCTCGCCTTGCGAAATCCTTCACGGCGTAGGAGTGGTGCCCGGCCTAAACACGTGACTGTGAACGGCGACTAGCAAGCCGATCATGGTGTACAGCATCATGTTGGTCATGACGATGATGGCGACATCGTGGAACATGCCGTTGACGACGAAACCAAAGATGGCTGCAAACACGACAAAGCCAACGTTCTGGATTTCGTTGGGCAATGTGGGATTCAGCCAGAGTCGCAAACTACACCACATCGCTGGCAACACGACCAACAAAAACGCGCCTAGGCCTACCAAGCCC
>JAEUIP010000479.1 GCA_016795075.1 Planctomycetaceae bacterium
CAATCGGCGCGATATGTTGGGGGCTAGTCTAACAGGAGTTGCTGCGTTGTCTTTGCCAATCTCATTTGCGGGTTCGGGAGCAATTGCCCGCGCGGTTCTGATCGATGAATCACCCGACGATCCGTTTCGGGATTGGTTCGGAATCGATGAAGCGATGATTGCAAAAGTCATGGCCGAGATGATGTCGGGTGGAGCTGATTTCGCGGATGTGTATTTCCAGCATTCGCGGTCCAACAGCGTTAGGCTGGAGGATGGTTTGGTGAGTTCGGCATCGACGGGAATCGATCAAGGCGTCGGTCTGCGCGTCGTCGTGGGTGATCAGGTTGGTTATGCGTTTACCGAGGACTTGACGCTTGAATCGATGTTGGGTGCCGCGCGGACGGCGGCCGCGATTGCGAAGGGTAGCAATCGCGCAGTTGCGCCCCAGCGGTTTGCCTTGGGCAAGACTCATTCGTTTTATCATGCGAATGTGCCATGGGATCAAGTTGGAATCGATGCGAAACTGCCGCTGTTATTGCGGGCCGAGACGATGACGCGGGATTTGGATCCGGCCGTCAAGAAAATCGGCGTCTCGTGGACGGATTCCGATGAACGAGTCTTGATTGCCGATAGCACAGGACGAGTGGTGCGGGATCGGCGCCCGATGAGTCGGTTGGGCGTGATGGTAACGGCCGAGAAAGGTGGCAAGCTGCAAGCTCATAGCAGCAACCTAGCCGGTCGACGTGAACTTAGCTGGTACACAGAAGATCGGTTGCAGCAAGTTTCCAAAGAGGCGGTCGATCGCACGATGCTGTTGTTCGATGCGAGACGGCCACCTGCGGGTGAGTTGCCGGTGGTGTTGGCTGCGGGTGCGTCGGGTATCTTGCTCCATGAAGCGATTGGTCACGGCATGGAGGCGGACTTCAACCGGAAAGGGACGAGTATCTACTCGACGATGTTGGGCAAAGAGGTGGCTCCCAAGTTCGTGAACATTATCGATGACGGGACTCAACCATTCGAACGCGGCGCTTTAAACGTTGACGATGAAGGCAACACGACCGAAAAGACGTATATGGTCAAAGATGGGATCCTGACCAGTTATCTCCACGACAAGATCAGCGCCAAGCACTACGGCGTAGAACCGACCGGTTCGGGACGTCGCGAAAGTTTCCGGCATGTGGTCATGCCGCGGATGCGTTCAACCTACATGGAGTCCGGACCACACACGCCGGAAGAGATCATTGCGAACGTAAAGATGGGCATCATCGCCGAGACATTCACCAACGGGCAGGTGCAAATTGGTGCGGGTGACTTTACTTTCTACATCAAGAATGGTTGGTTGATCGAAAATGGCAAAGTGACCGCGCCGATCAAAGATGTGAACATCATCGGTAATGGGCCAGAGGCGTTGCGAAATGTCACGATGGTTGCGAATGACTACAAGTTGGACTCGGGTGGATGGACGTGCGGCAAGGATGGACAATCGGTTCCGGTTAGCCAAGGAATGCCCACCGTATTGGTTTCGAAAATGACAGTAGGAGGCGTCAATGGATAGTGCCTTATTGCGCAATGCCGAACAAGCAATCGAGTTGTCGAAATCACTGGGCGCCAGTGATGCGTGGGCCAGTGTATCGCGAAGTCATGGTGTCAACTTCGAGATGCGGAACGGAGTCTTGGAAAAGGTTGAAGATAGTACCAGCCGCGGCCTTTCGATCCGACTGTGGGTCGATGGACGATATTCGGCGCATAGTACGAATGACCTGAAGCCACAGTCGCTGGAATCATTCATCAAGGAAGCGGTCGCCGTGACTCGGGCATTGCAGGCCGATCCGTTTCGCGTGATTCCCGATCCAGCTTTGTTCGAAGGTCGCTCGAAACAGGATTTGGATTTGGTGGATCGTTCGATTTCCTCGGTGACTCGCGAAGAGCGTCTCGAGATGCTGCAAGCGATGAACCAGCGAATTGTAGGGAAAGACAAAGTTCTATCGACGACCGCCGCCGTATCGACGTCTGAAAATGAATCGGCGGCGATGAGCAGCAATGGTTTCAGCGGCAGTTATGAAACGACCGGCATGTTTGTATTTGCCGATGTTGTCTTGGACGAGGATGGGAAACGTCCGGAAGAAGCGTTCTTTGGTGGTGGTCATCATCGCTCGGAATTACCGTCGGCGGACGAAGTTGCGGATACGGCTCTACGTTTGGCTTACAATCGCTTGGGGACAAAGAAGGGGCCGACCAAGAAGACAACGATGGTCGTGGACCCTCGGTCGGCCGGTTCGATCGTTGGTCGATTGTTGGGTGCGTTGGATGGTGGATCGTTGCAACAGCGTCGTTCCTTTTGGGCAGGAAAGGTTGGCCAAGAAGCCGTTTCGCCGTTGTTGACGATTGTGGACGATCCGTTGATTGTTCGTGGTCTGTCCTCGCGACCGTTTGATGGGGAAGGAATTGCCGCCAAGAGCATGCCGATTATTGAGGCGGGAGTCTTGCGCAATTACTACATCGATACCTATTATGGCAAGAAGCTGGGGATGTCCCCCACAACGGGTAGTCCTTCGAATCGCGTCTTGAATCTAGGTGACAAGAACCGCGACGCACTCATTGCCGAATTGGAGGAAGGGATTTTGATCACGAGTTGGTTGGGGGGGAACTCGGACAGTGCGACGGGCGATTTTTCACTCGGCGTTCGCGGTCACTTGATTGAAAATGGCAAGGTCGGCGCCCCTGTCAGCGAAATGAACGTGACGGGGAATTTGTTGTCGTTGTTTCGGTCCCTGCGAGCTTTGGGCAATGACCCATGGAAGTATAGTGCGATGAAGGTGCCAACGTTGGTATTCGACGAGGTAAATTTTTCGGGAGTTTGATGGTCGCGCTCGTGGTTTGTCAATCTCTGAGTTAGGAGAAGCGGCGCCTGCCCGCCTACGGATTTGTCGCAAATGAAGTTTCGGATTTCGAACGTCGAAAGCTCCGAAATGACACTCGCTGGGGTTGGCGTTTGAATGACTAATGATTATTGAAGAATGAAAAATTCAAAAGGTACGAAACGTCTAGTTTCAGGCATTCCGCGAGCAAACGATGGC
>JAEUIP010000047.1 GCA_016795075.1 Planctomycetaceae bacterium
CGCGAATGGGCCAAAACAACCCTGGCCGGTGTGCGCGAGCCACCGGTTCGCGTCGTCTCTCGACCAGAAAAGGCCTGAAAGGCCGACACAGTGTCCATGGACTGGCAGGCAAAAATTCTTCACGGCGTTGCCTGCGTGGGGTTAGGCTCTAAGTCCGCAGGGAGCCGAATTTGGGGCACCGAATTTGAGGTACCGGAAAACAACTTGGAGAAACGGTCGGGTTCTTCAACCGCAGACTTCGATCGGAATTTCTAGCTCGTCCAAAAACAAAATCCGTCGAGCACCGTCGGTGAACCCAACGATGCTCGCCCACCGGTGTCTCGACTTCGTCCGGGAATAAGAATAAGAAACGGGCAAGATTTTCAGATTCGGCCCCAAAAACTGGATCGAGCGGTGTTGATATACTTGTGGGGTCTCGATTTTGAACAACGATTTCAGTCGAAAATAGGATATTGCTCTGATGGCCGATCATGTTTCGAACGCTGACCTTGGTGAGGACCCCGACGACCGTCCGCTGGCTGATGCTCTCTATGGCGAATTTTTCCAACCCGCCCAGCCTGGACCAACATCAACGGAAAAGTTGCCTGGGACCGCCAAGGACATATTGGCCATGATCGCTCAGGTTCAGGACCTGTTTGACCGCTCGGAACGATGGCAGATGGTCACTGCAGACGACCATGCGAACCCGTTGGCCGCCGCCATCCAGGGGCTACCCTCGAACGTCAAGATTCTTTCGCCCCACAAAGACTTGGTGCTGCACGGAGAAATCGCCATTAGCTCGGCGAAGAGTGATTCGAATCAAGCCGACTCCAACGTCAAACCAGACGACGCGGGATCGGCCTACACGAATGAGTTTACGTTGGCCGCCTCGTCGGAAGACGTGGAAGAAGTCTCCGAATGGGAAGCATGGATGTACAGCGCGGGAAAGGAGGAATCGGACAATGTCGGCCTCTGGGAGCAAGTGTCTGCGGCCATCGATCCTTCACCCGACCCCCAATCGCTTGGTGGCAAGCTGCATCTGAAATGCGCCGCTCTTCCCACGGGATGGACGCTTGGCGATGTGGTTGTTTACGAACAGGACGATATCGAACCGCTCGTGGTGCTGACCGTGCGGCGTTTGGAGGGCGGTTACGAATTGTCCTACGACTCCGCCGATCGCGCCTTGTTGACAAGTGACTCCGTAGGTGTCGACTTGCGACTGTTGCCCGTGGAAGGAGTCTAACCATGAACGGCGACCAGACAGCCACCGATGAGATGCTCGTTGCCAGTGTCCTCCAAGGTAACCAGGCCGCGTTTCGGCAGATTGTGGAACGTTATACAGGCTTGCTCATGAACATCGCCCGGAACAAAGGCGTCGGTCATGAGGATCAGAAAGATGTCGTCCAACACACGTTTCTCACGGTCTACAACAAGTTGTCGAGCTATGAAGTGCGCGAAGGCGCTAGTTTCAAAAGTTGGATTTGTGCCATTGGCCAGAATGCGGCCAATAACTTGCGGCGGTCACGTATGCGAAAGCGAGAAGTATCTTCGCAGAAAGAAGACCATGATTTCGAACAAGTTGTTCGTCCGTCGGAGCAGCCCATCGATCAGATGATCCAAGCGGAAGAACTTGCGGAGGCCGAACAAGCGAAGTCCGTCGTTTGGACGGCAATCGAGGAACTGCGAAACAATCCCAAATACAAGCGAGGTGCCGAGTATTGCCAATTCTTGGTGTTACGCTATTCGGAAAATCTCAGCTATGAACAGATCGCGGCCTGCCTGAAGATAACGATCGGGAAAGCCTACCAGTGGGACCGGCAGGCCATCGAAGCGCTGCAGCGCATTTTCCAGGCATCTCACTCCCTGGAAGAACAACCAGGGCGAATTCACGAACGGTAGGATCCTATTTCACCCGTGGCACCAAGCATGTCGGGTCGGCGGATTCGAACCGGCGTACGGCGCCCACGGGCTCGGAGCCTTAGCCACCACGCCCCTTCTCGGAACTCGAACGCCGGAATCTGGATCGCCTACTTGATGCCAGAAAGTTGAACGCTGTTGATTCGGGCGTTTCGCTGAACCCCTCCTGTACGGAGGCTCCTGGGTCTCCTCCACGTGCGGTGATGTCCGCGCCATGAACGAGTATGGTGTGACGAACACATCATGATCCGAACAGGATTCTCGCATTGCTGGTACCACAAGATTGTTCTTTTTTTTTCGACCTAGGAACCCCAAATCAGCGGCGGTCATGACTTGTAAAGGTACCGTGCCACTGCTTCTCGCTTGCGGTGGTGAGCCAATCTTTCCACCCCGGTTCCTTAGGAGTCCCGCTCATGAACAACTCGCTAACCCAATGGCTGACTGAAAACTTCGAACGCTCTTCACAACGCTACCCGAAGAGCGGCGCCTATCGATCGGAATACGTGACCTACAAGGCCAAGCGGTCTCGGACGCCCCGATTCAAAACCGAAGACTCGATGTCGATTTCGATCCGCCGCATCTTGGTGTGGACGGCAAGTCTAGGCAGTCTCGCGACACTGATGTTTTTCGATTTGCTCTAAACGAAAATGGTGTCCAGTGGAACCCTCGCGAAGTTACACCTCGCGAGGGTTCTTGTGTTTCACCCCTCAGGATTTCTCGACTCATCCACCAACGGCAACACCAATACCGCGCGCCGATAATGCCAAGTCGGTTCTTTTGCGCTGGTTCGTCTGCTAGACTCTGTCGATCGGCGCGTCGCTTTTGTCTTCGCCAAGTGACATTCCTCCAAATTCGATCGGGTACCAAAATCAAATGCGACCAAATGTCTGGAAAACCGCTGGCAACGTTCTTGGGTTTGGCGTCTTCGTGTGGACGATAGCCGTTTCATTGGTTCAAGCCCAAGATTCCACACCGCCCGTGCGGGTGTTTATCTTCGCGGGCCAGTCGAATATGGTTGGCACCCACTCGCGGGTCGCCGATATTCATCGCTTTCCCCCGTTCGCGGGGCTCGATCAACCTCAGCCCAAGGTGTTGTTCTCCTACAAGTTGGGGCGCGAAGAGATGACGTCGTCCAATGGCTGGGTCCCGCTGCAGCCAACCAAGGACTACTTCGGTCCGGAACTCAGTTTTGGTCACAAAGTCTCGCAGAACATCGACGCTCCAATCGCGATCATCAAGGTCGCCTCGGGTGGAACCACTTTGGGTGAAGACTGGAATCCCGATCAACCCGGCGGATTCAAACTCTACCCTTTGGCTCTGGCCCATGTGCGGGATTCGTTGGCGGAATTCGATCGCCAGAAAATCGCATACCGGATCGAAGGCTTCATGTGGCACCAAGGCGAGAACGACATGTTCAGCAACGACTTCAAGCCACAATATGAACGCAATCTAGCCAACTTTATCGCGTCCTGGCGCCGCGACCTCCACACACCCGAGCTCCGATTCTACCTAGGCGAACTTTGCACCAAAACCATTTGGGGCATGGACAATCGCGACAACATGCTGGCGATTCGTACGGCTCAGAAAGCCGTTGCCGCCAACGATCCATTGGTCGAGTACATCCCAACTTCCCACGATGCGGTCGAAATCGGCGGCGAAGAAGGTCTGCACTACCACTATGGGACCTTGGGACAATTGGAGCATGGCGTGAACTATGCGGAGTCTTATCTGCGCGCGATTGGCAAGTCGAACACCAAGGCTCGGCCGCTCCCCCACTGGCCGTATCCGCCCAGCAGTCCGATCAAGCTGTTTGTCTTGGCCGGTCATCGCAACATGGAAGGCGAGCGCGCGTTCACCGCACAACTTGCAGACATTCCCGAAGCAACCGCATTGGCCAACGACGTTCCACAGATTGCTTACCGCTATAGCCTTGGCGGTGGATTCAAAACGTCTCACGAGTGGGAGCCATTGGGCCCGGCGGGCGCGTACGAAACTTTTGGCCCCGAATTGAGCTTTGCCCACACTTTGCACGAAAACCTACAAGGCCACTTGGCCATCGTGAAGTTCACCCACAGTGGTTCTCAGATCAACGATTGGACGCCTGAAGGAACACGAGCCCAAGACCTCCATCTTTACCCGAGTTTTATTGCCTTCGTCCGCGACGCCATCAAAGATCTGGAAGACGATGGGCACACTGTCGAGTTGGCCGGGATCTTTTATCATCTCGGCGAAAACGACATGGCGTATTATCCCTACCGCCAAGAAGCGGCCAAATGGCTGCAATCGACCGTTATTCAAAGCCGCGTGGACTTGCAGGCGCCCCAGCTGAAATGGTTCGTCAGCCAACAACCACCGCCGACGGAACCAGGAGTCAATCGGATCGACATCACGGCCAACTTGGCGGCCATTGCGGCAACCGATCCGGCATTCATCCATGTTCCGGCCTTCGACCTGCCAGCCCAAGCCGAGAACTTGGTCCTAGACGCCCGCGCCGTTATCCAGTTAGGCAAACTGCTGGCGAAACGATACTTGGAGTCGCAGCATCCAAAATAGTTTTCACGTTGGTGCAGCTGCCAACCCGAACAAGAATTCACTCGAACCCGAGGTTATCCCATGAAGTCGATTCCGTCTCGATGTCTTTTCTGGCTCATGGCAACATTGGCCGTCGCGATCGGGTGCCTGTTCACCAGCCTGCCCACCATTGCGGAGGAAGTTCACCAAGAAAGCGCCACGGCGATAAAGTCAGTGCCCAGCTCTACTCAGCTGCTGGGTGGGCGGTTCTTGACTTTGAACACGATTGTCCGCGTCCATCAAATCGAAGTGACTCGCGATATCGCGCACGGACCTGACGAATCGTTGGTACACACCGTGGCCGAAGCGCGCACCTTTCGCGAAGCAATCGAAACGGCTTGGCCCGGCGCTCGAATTACTTGGGCGTTTAGTTGGTTGGCCTTGCATGACGACCGCCCTCAGTATCAAGAACTCCGTGCCTGGATCGCTTCGTATCACAAGAAGTACGGCGATGAAATCACCTTTATCCCGGGTGCTTACTTCTCGAACATGTACAACGCGCGCGAACAGGTCAATCGCGACTTGCACGAAGGCTTGCAACGCGTCTCGGAGATCGTCGGCGGCGGCTATCGACCAAAAAGTGTCGTCGCCGGTTTTCTGGCCGCGGATAACTTGCGTTACTTGGCCGACGTCGAAGGAATTCATGTCTGCCAAGGAAATATCTGGAGCCAATATGCGGTGGACAACGGCGACGGCGAAGGCTCGGTCTGTTATCCGTATTACCCATCGCGCGAACATTTTTGCAAACCCGCGCGAAGCGAAACGGATTTCATCGACTGTGTCAACTTGGACGGATGGACGGTAGACTTTCTCGCAGCTCGAATTCCTGGTCAACAAACCGTCGCTGGCGAGCGTTGGCGCAGTCGCCAGGGCGTGGGCCCCATCGAGACTTTATTAGATATGGGAACCGAACGCGGTACGCAGTCGATGTTGGCGACCACCGCGGCTCACTTTGATGATGGCTTCGCTCGCAATGGTTTTGGTTGGGTCACGTGTGGTTGGGAGATGGGCTTGGTCGAAGCCCGCAAGATCTACGGCTACGGCGGACGCAATGGCATGGAAGGACTACATATTTGGTTGACGGAAACACGAAAGCGATGGCCCGATGCACAGCTGATCACACAAGGAGAATTTGGCCTGTTGTGGCGCGCCCAGTTTCCCAACAACGACCAATGGGACTATCAATTTGTGCACCGGGGCTCCGGAATCCGCGCGTCCCAAGAGAATCTGGAAATACGATGGTTCATGAACCACGACTTTCGCTTGGCATTGCTACGCGATTGGCAAACCGACGGTCCAGAGAAGGTTATCGACTTCACTCGGTACGATCTTCGCGCCTCGGAACCGGCCGATCCCACCGTCGACGAACCGTCGCGAAATTGGAGCTTGATGAATCGACTCAACCAAAAAGGAAGCCGACCCCAAGACGTACCGATCTCGCTCTCCGAATTGAACGAAGCCGAGCAAGCACTCATTCGGGGCCACTACCCAGATCTTTTTCAAGATCCGCCCCCCAGCGAAACTCTGGATAGCGAGTCGCAAGAAGACTGGACGCATTGGCGCGGTCCAACGGCCGATGGTCGCGCCGGCCCCAAGGCCAAGCCGCCGATCCGTTGGGGCAAGGACTCGAATATCGCTTGGGTCGCGGAACTACCTGGCGAAGGCTCCGCGACGCCGCTGGTGGTCGGCAATCAGATCTTTATCTTGTCGGCCGTGAAAACGGATCGAAAAAGTCCGAACGCCGTGGTCAATGACGAACGAGCCAAGACCGTTCCTGACGAAATGTTCTACGAGTTTGTCGTCACTAGTTTGGATCGTCAGACGGGCCAACGCTTGTGGCAGAAAGTCGCGATTGAAGAAGTTCCCCATGAAGGCAAACACGAGACGAACACCTACGCCGCCGGATCGCCCGTGAGTGATGGCCAACGGCTTTACTGTTCGTTCGGCTCGCGCGGTATCTTTTGTTATACCTTGGATGGCGACTTGGTCTGGCAGGCAGATCTCGGAAACATGCGAACGCGAAATGGTTGGGGCGAAGCGGTGACGCCAGCGCTGACCGACGAGTCCTTGATCGTCAACTGGGATCAAGAAGAAGATTCGTTTATCGTCGCGCTCGACAAATGGACCGGCGAAGTTCGCTGGAAAAAAGATCGAGCCGGCGAAGTCACTTCGTGGAACACGCCGCTGATCACGACCTTTGCGGGCCAACAACAAGTGGTCGTGAACGGCACCGGTTCGGTCAAGAGCTATGCCGCCCGTGACGGAGATCTGTTGTGGGAATGTGGTGGACAAACGGTCAATGCAATACCCTCGCCATTGCGGTACCGCGACGCGGTGATTTGCATGAGCGGCTATCGCGGGTCGCTCGCCGTCCTGATCCCGCTGGACTCGAATGGCAATGTCACCGACAGCGCGACACTTCCATGGAAAGTGACCGAAGGCACACCCTACGTGCCGTCGCCAATCCTTAGTGGTTCTCGATTGTTGTTCACGGCGGGCAACACCAATGTGCTTAGTTGCCTCGACGCGAATACTGGAGAACTACTGCTGGAGAAAATGCGGCTGACGGGCCTCCGTTCGCTGTATGCATCGCCGATTCTGGCGAATGGGCATTTCTATTTCACGAGCCGCGAAGGAACAACGGTGGTTGTCCGAGACAATGAAAACCTGGACATTGTCGCCGTGAATGAACTAGACGACGTGGTGGACGCTTCGCCAGTCGCGGTCGACGATCAGTTGTTCCTCCGCAGTTGGACAAAATTGTATTGCATCCAAGAGGCAACCGAGCCCGAACCGGCAGGCCACTCGGATACGACCGCATCGGTTGCGATCGAACGAGCCGCTCAATGGTTGACGCGGCACGTTCGCACGGGAACTCTGGATGTGGAAGGTCGTCCTCAGGTAGTTTCCGTCATTGCCTGGAAAGATCCAACGTTATCGGCCGAGATCCCCAATCGCTTGACCGGTTACACGATCACCGACACGTTGTGGGCTTCGTACGCGCTGTCTGCTAGTCATCCCGAGATGGCCAAGAAACTGCGAGACTCGTTGGAACGTTTGGGTTGTGATTCGAATTCGCTGCACGAAGTGATCTGCGAGCCACTCGAATCGATTCATCATAAACCGACCGATCCCGACGTCGTGCACGGCCGATCGCTGGGGATCATGACGGTCGATGACGTGACGGTCGATGTGAGACATGTCACCATGACCCAGGACGAGGCTTTTACTGCCGGGCACCCAACATTGTTCGCCGAACATGCGGTGTATCAAGCGTTGTTTGAGTTTCGGAACGGTCAGCACGAATCCGCCAAAGACCGCATTCGCAGGATCTTCCATCGTAAAGGCGACACGGACGCGACTGCGATTGTGTGGGACAACGCACACGGACTATTGACCGATGCGGGCCGTTCCGAATTCGAGAAGTTTCAAACGGGCCAGACCACGTCATGCCGCCAATATTCGTTCAAGTTGGCCGTCTTGCTTTACGCGGTTCGGTTGATGGGGCTCCAGCCAGAATTTCCTCTGGAAGTGAAAGTCCTGCAACAGAGACTGCGAGCGGCTCCCTTGGACTCGGGTGGTGTGCCACATTTTTTTGACGTCGAGCGAGACGGAGCAATCTCCTACCGTTCCGGAGCGACCGGAGAAGCCACGGCCATCTTCATCCTCGCAGAAACCGTTCGTCCGAATCCCTGAGCAGGAATTCGTTTGCGGGTCGACAATCGTCAAGGGTGCCCGATAATCGGCAAGTAGATGACCTCGTTGGATAGCCGTCAGCGGCCCTTGTGGCAGAATAGGTTTTGTTTATGAACACCGAGTCACATCCGGAACCGAAGCCTACGATTTTGCGACGTGTTTGGGGTTGGATCAAACGGGCCGGCAAGGTTCTGGGGCTATTGATTGCAGCCTATCTGTTGATTGTGTTGCTGGGCTTGTTTCCCATCAACAACGACTATCGTCCCCCAGACGTGGGGGTGGAAATCTACGTCATTTCCAATGAAGTCCACGCGGACTTGGTATTGCCCATCGCCAACGACATTGTCGACTGGAGGACATGTTTTCCGGCCTCCCATTTTGCGGGCGACGTCAGTGCCGCCGAACATGTGCTGTTTGGTTGGGGAGATCGTCGTTTCTTTATCGAAACTGCTCGTTGGCGTGATTTGAAATTGTCGCTGGCCCTCAATGCCTTGTGGTCGACCGACACGGTGTTGCATGTGACGCAAGCGGAATCTCGTTACTGGGAAACCAATGCCGTCAAGGTTCGCCTATCCAACGAGCAATATGCCACGTTGGTGCGGTACGTGCGCGCCACGCTGGCGGATGTCGACCCAGCGACTGCCACGACGGCCGATCTGACCGCACACTTGCAGCAACCCGTTGCCAGTCCAATCACGGGCGCGCGGTACAACGACAACGACGCGTTTTATCATGCCAACGGTCGCTATCACGTGCTCAATACCTGCAACAGTTGGGTCGGCAACGGCCTGCGGCAGGCCGGAGTTCGCGTCGGCGCCTGGACTCCACTCCCAAAAACCGTCTACTTTTATTTGCCCAGCCTGGAGAGTGGCAACTAGGCTTTGTCCCAAAAGGAATCTGACAAAGTACCAAGTGATTGCCGGGATTCTCCAGCGACCGAATCACGACGCAAAGCATGATCACGTTCTGGAAGTGGCGTCGAGAAGCTTCCCAAACACGCAAATTTTTGAGGCTGACGAGCCTTTCGCAACATTCCGCCCAAGATATCATGCGCGACCGCGCGTTGAGACGGCGATCGTTCAATTTTGTGGACGTCGTCGCTTGATACCAAAAAAAGAATCTTAGCCAACTGCTTTACGGACTATCCGAAACGTTCCAGAGTTGGGATTGGGCCAATGCACGGGTCAATGTTCGACGGATCGATGTCGGGCAACGGCATCGCCGGTCGACATTGACCTCATGCTGGCAAGCCAAAAAGCTGACGAACAGCCAATCATTTAGAATACACTACAACGCCGATCCAGCACGCTTTCTCGCGACCAGGACGGGCAGACCGAATATCATCAATAGACCAAGCGAGGATGGCTCTGGAACACCGACCAAGTTGCCGCGAATTTCGCCGCCACCGTTGGTCGTAGTGTGCACATTCAGATAGAACCGACCCGCCAACAAATCGGCAACGTCCTGGGCTGTCAAACTGACTTGAGTGTTTGTCCAACCACCAGCCGAAGCACTGTTACTGAATCCGGCGGTTGTCCCTCCGATATCGTATTTCACTCCCGCATTTTGTGTAAACGAACCCACACCACCGCTCGCTGTTGGTCCATGTATATGAGCGGCTGTCGCATTACCCGTAAGATTCGTAAAGCCGTTGGCCGATCCCCATCCGGCGTTGATCGTCAACACGTTGGTGGCGTCATCCAAGAAAATGCCGGCTCCAATTTCACCACCGGATCCCGGGCCTCCTGTGGGTGTATGATTTTCATTGCCCGGTAAAAGCCCAAAACCCGCTTTTCCTTGGAGATTAAAGTAGATGACCCCAGCACGAACCGCATTCTGCGGCACCACCAACAACGCGATCAAGCATGCTGCAGCCAAAACAAGACATCGATACATAAGGTCATTCTTTCTACCAAACGAGGATTCATGAACCAGCAACAACCAGTTCTCGCAAAGAGCCCGGCTTTGACTTTAGCCCAAAGCCCCTGCTGACACAAGCGATTATTAGGTTTGCATCTCTTTGCAAATCTTAACCAAGCTCGTGTTTTTTCTCGCAGATGAAACAGGATCAAACAACCGTTGGGGAATTCGATCCCGTAATTCCGCAGTGAACAAGCGGAACTCCATAAATCCGGCACGCAAGTTCCCTGTGTTGGTTCCGCGTTTGGCATTAATGGATCGTTCTACGCCTCCGAACCAGCGGCGCGACAACCGAACCAACCCAACTATTTCTCGCGCCTCGCAATCGCGGTCTTGAGTCTAGTCGAATTGCCCCCGAACGCGGCTCAACCGCAAGTGAGCCCCGCCCCCAACGTGGCGAGCCACGTTGGTGCGTAAGTCTGATGGCTAGAACGGCGCCCCGCGCGCTGGAAGCGGTCGAGAGAAATTCCTGTTTAGCAAAAAATCTCCTCCGAGACCGCAACAGTTCACGACTGCAAGCCCCGACGCTGCAGAACAACAAACGAACACGAAATCAAACGCCCGACAACTGGCGATCTGCACACAATCCGCCAGAGGACTGGCGGCCGACACTCCGCCGCACGGTTCGTCCCGTTATTGGGAAAGTTGGAGGGTTAGAAGAGTCGTTGACACAAACATTGATGGGCCGAGTAGGAATCGAACCTACATTGCTCGTCAAGGAGCGACTGTTTTACAGACAGCTTGGACTCCCAAGTCCAATCGACCCGTGTCATTGCCGAATCACGTTGGCGGGATTCGAACCCGCAAGCGCGACGGTTGAAGCTTCGCCGCGGTCCCGGTTTGCGAACCACTTCACCCTTCGCGATGCGAGTGGTGCGAGTGGGATTCGAACCCACAAACACGGAGGTTTGAGCTCCGCCGCTATACCAATTAGCGCACCGCACCCTAAGAATAATTGGCCCGTTGCGGACGGCGGGCTGCCCAACGGTAGCGAATGGTGAACCGCAGTAGCTCGCCAAGGAATCGAACCTTGTCTAACAGTTTCGAAGACTGTCGTGCGAATCCATCACACTCGCAAGCCAAAACCATCCAGTGTCCATGTCAGGAATCGAACCTGATCTTCGACCTTCGCAGGGTCGCGTGCGGATCCACTACACTTCACGGACAAAGCGGAAGACCAGGGACTCGAACCCCGAAACGCGATTCGCGCCAGCTGTTTTCAAGACAGCTTCCTCATCCGGCCGGATGTCTTCCAAATTCCAAGCGCCCCTGACGAGGATCGAACTCGCCACGACTTGATGGACAGTCAAGCTCCACCACCAGATGGATTCAAGGGCATGCGAGATGGAGATCTCATCTCAAATTTCAAATTTCAAATTTCCGACTTCTAACCTTCCAAAAATCGGCGCGGAAGGAATCGAACCTTCGACCTTCGTCTTATAAGGACGCTGCTCGGACCATCGAGCCACACGCCGAACAAGGGAGGCCAGAGGAAATCCCGCCAACGCGCTGCGGATCATGATTTGGCTGCACGCGTTTGGCCAAGACCCAGCGTTTCCTCAAGCGACTCGTGTGGGATTCGAACCCAACCTTACTGGCGTGAAAGACCAGCGACCTCACCAGAAGTCGAACGAGCCAACTCAGTCTTACGGCGAACATCAAGGCACGAAAAAACCCGGTGTCACTTGTGGGAGTAACACCGGGCTGCCAACGTTCTTCGTTAGTCGTGGTCCTCGTGGACCAATCCGGCGTTACCTCCGACCTGAATAGTCAAGGAACAAGCGCGCGTCCAACGACGCGGAAAGCCGTTCGTATCGATCAAGTCGTAGGGTAATCCGCCGTATGTTATTCATGGTTCCATGTCCAGTAATGGTTGGTGACCGCGTGTCTATCAATCGCCACAACATTCGTGGCCCGCTATATTCTTAGATGCAGCAGCATAACATTGGTTCACAAAAACGTTCAGTTTTCCGACCTTACGATGTTCCAAACGAAGCTTTGAGGTTAGACCGCGCCCACCACATAATTTTCCCAACCACGCTCCCCTTGCCGGGTTGTCCGGCAGGTAGCAAAGCTTTGAGGTTAGCAACGGCCAAAAACCACCACCCACGAACCATCGCCCACCACGCTCCCCTCGCCGGCTCGTCCGGCAGGTAGCAAAGCTTTGAGGTTAGCAACGGCCAAAAACCACTACCCACGAACCATCGCCAACCACGCTCCCCTCGCCGGCTCGTCCGGCAGGTAGCATTGTTTCACGTCCGGCCCCGCAACGCCCGAACGTCGTACTCGCTAAACGTACCCGCGTAAAACCCATGTTGCCAAATAGCATTTTGCCCCGCTGCAAAGGCGGTATTGTTCATCAACGCCAGTGCGATGTCCTCCGGACTTTTGGCAATGTTCACGCGCAGCGCCATGTGAACATGGTCGGGCATCCAAGCGCGCGCGGCCAGCTGACATTCGTATTTCCTTGCCGTCGCGACAACGACTCGATCTAGCTTTACGAAATCCTCTT
Organism: Planctomycetaceae bacterium; assembly: GCA_016795075.1. Lineage (GTDB taxonomy): Bacteria > Planctomycetota > Planctomycetia > Pirellulales > Pirellulaceae > M30B19. Next base: position 12,596 of record JAEUIP010000047.1, read on the forward strand.
CACGGCAAAAGCGGGCTCGATCGGCCACCACCAGAACGACATGAAGGTTGTACCAATATCGACCGCTGAGCGATTCGCTGGGCTCATCCAAGGCGACGCTGTCATCGATGATCGTGAATCGCTTGAGCATCGCGACAAAGCGAGGATCGACAAAGGAATCTTCATTCACTTGTCGCGCAATATAACTTTCGACATCGGAGGTGTGGTTATCACCGATCGAACGAAACGCCACTTTGCGACTGAACTTAACCGGCGTTCCCGCGATTCGCAGCGCGTGTTGCAGGCGACCTTTGACTCGGCCCACGAACAGGATCGGTGAGACATCGGGCATCGTGGAAAAGGCCAGCTGGATCGCGTCCGCATTCCAGTTCATCGAAATACGCTTGAGTTTATCATTCGTCCACGCGTGATCGAGTTCCTGGAAAAACAGGTCGTCAGGTTGCGATGGAAATCTTGTTCCCTCGGTTGGCCATCCGGTCCAGGTGTAACGCAGATGGAATGACGGATGAACGTGGTGGCTGGTGTAGATTGGTATAGGCATGGCGGGAAACGTCCCCGGTGCGTGGGTAGAAACTTCGGCACCCGTCGGGCGAGCCGACGAGGGGGCCGGGAGAATTTGGAGAGTCATGGACTAACCTTAAAGCTTCGCTTCCTGCCGGGCAAGCCGGCCAGGGGAGCGGTGCAAACCGTAACGGATTCACGTTGGCTGCTAACAGTAAAGCTTCGGCTCTCTGTCGAACAAGTCGGCGATGGGCGCGGGAGGGGGCGTTAGTGGAGACACGGTTCACAACGAACGTCCGTCTTTACCGAAGCAGCAATAAAACACTCCTCGTGGGCTTGGTGATGCATGGCGTGAATGTCGGATGACGTGGGAATCGTATCACTGCTGAATTTCACGTCAGGCCGCAAGGTGACCACGGTGATCAATAATTTCCCATCAGTGCACTTCTCCATCACACCTTGAGCTTCGTCACGGTAGCTGTCGACGACGAACCCGCGTTTGGCAGCGATCGACAAGAAACACAACATGTGGCAACTCGACAAGCTCGCGACAAATGCCTCCTCAGGATCAACGCCTGACGCATCCGAAAACGGCAGCGGTACAATCTGCGGCGACGACGACGCGGGCACGGCACAACCACCATCGAACTCCCAGACATGAGCACGACTGTATCGCTTGTCCGTAAAGATCGCTTCGTTCCTGTTCCATCGGATGGTGGCTGTGTAAATACCCATGGTTACGCTTTCCTCAAATGGTTTGGATTGGGACCGGAGTGATTTCTATTTCGGCGACGGTGCTCGATTCGGGCACCTCGAAAGATGCTTACAGACGTTTGATCCGTCCGTTTCGTTGATCAAGCGTCAAAGCCACACATCGTTCGGGGCAGTCATGTCGCCACCAACCGCGCCCGTGTTGACGACACCGCGCGGTTCGATCACCAACACATGGCACTCTTGGTCGGCGGATGGCTTGTGCTGGACGCCACGCGGCACCACGAACATTTCTCCCGCCCCCAACTCGACCGTCGAATCCGGGAGCTCGATCTTTAGTCGACCCGCCAACACGAGAAACGCTTCGTCGGTTTCCGTATGTTCGTGCCAAACAAACTCGCCTTGAACTTTGACAAGCTTGAATTGATAGTCGTTGAGTTCCGCGATTACTTTCGGCGACCAGTGCTCCTGGAATTGGCTTAGTTTCTCGCGGAAGTTGATGGGGATGTTGGGCATAGACTCTTCGAAGCTTCATGATTGTGGATTGGGAGCGCTTAGCGGCGCGTGGTTGGTCGGATTCCCGCCCAACCACGCTCTGCTAACCGGTTAACTTATATGGCAAATCATTTCCCTCACGCTCTGCTAACCGGTTAACTTATGCGGCGGATCGAAGCCTTCACATAACGATTGTGCCTGAGAGCCAGTCGTTGTCTCGTGGATGTGCCGGTCGACGGAATCCACGCTCAAGCTTCGGTAGTAATACGTCGTGCTACAGGGTGCGCCGTCGGGCATAAGCGCAAAGTTGGGAACCTCTCCCACGCGGACCCAACCGAGTCGTTCGTAGAGTCGCGCGGCATCGCCGTTTGTCACCGCATCCAAGACGAGCAGTGTTTTGCCGCAATCTCGCGCGAGCGATTCTGCGGCTCGCATCAGGGTGGCACCTAGCCCGCGTCGTCGAGCCCGGCTATGTACCAACATCTTCGCTAAATCGGCCCGATGGGGCTGGTTTTCAGGAAGATCGAGAATCAACTGGACGGTGCCGCAGATCCCCAGTTCATCCCGCGCGACCAACAATGCTCGTTGGCCCGTTGCCACGGCCTGAGCGACACGATTCCAAAATTCGTCGGCTCGTTCCCGAGCGATCGGGGACATGAAGCCGACCGAAGCACCGCCCTCGACACAATCCACCAGCACGTCGCATAAACCGTGCAGGTGCTCGTTCGTGAGTTTTTGTAGTCGCTCGATCTGCTGCGGAACCATCACGTTTTCCTCCGGGATTGGACTTCCGTCACAGAAGCCACCAGATACCGGGCTGGCTTGCGGGTGGGATTCTCAAACACGTTGGCACCCTCGATTTTCAGAGCCAAACAGTCCCCTGCTTTGAGCCGATGGCACTGGTTGTCGTAGGTGATCTCGATGGTTCCCTCCAGCATCCAAAACTGGTGATAGATCGCCACGTCGCGTCCTTGGCTCTCAAAAACGACGCGGGTTTTCGCCGGGAACTCGATCTCTACAAGTTGCAGTGGCTGCGGCACATGCGGCGGCGACAAATTTCTTCGCCCGTACCCCGTCGCTGGATCGCGCCATAGTGCTTGAGCAGCACGTCGTTGAACGGGTTCCGATGGGATCTCGCATTCGACATCCGCTGCAAACAACGTCGCTAAGGTCACGTTCAAACCAACGGCCAGCTTTTCCAGAATCACCGCTGTTGGACTGCACTCCGCGCGTTCGATCAGCGACAACATCGACCGACTGACCCCAGTCTTGGTCGCCAAAGCGTCCAGCGACAATCCCTCCGCCGCCCGCAACCGCCGGACCTGTCCCGCAATTCGCTGATTGATGTCGCTTGTGCTATCCATGATACTGGACATTATTGTCCAGTATCGGAACATCGTCAAGAGTGACTGGTTCGTTATCTCAAGTTTGTTTGATACCCAGCGACTTGATCCGCGAGTTGAGGGTTGTCGGTTTCACTCCCAATAGACTTGCGGCGCCGTCCAATCCATAGACCTTGCCGTTGCACTGGGCCAACGCTGTTCGGATATTGTTGGCTTCGAGAGAGCGGATCTCCTCGTCCGTCAGGATGCGAGTGTGGCCGGGAGTTTCTGAAGCCTTGGCTGGTGGCTTGGAGGCTGCCGACAGAAAATCGAATCGCAAGCGGCTGTCGGTTGAAACGATACATGCTCGTTCTAGAGCGTGTTGTAGCTCACGAATGTTCCCCGGCCAATCATAACGCTGCAGCTCCTGGACGTTCCCCAACGTCAGTCGCAACCGCGGGCGTCCCAGTTGCCGCGCGAACCGATTCAAAAACTCTCCGGCCAACAACGGAATGTCTTCCACTCGCTTTCGCAGCGGTGGCAGCTCCATGGGGAAGACGCTGAGACGATAGAACAGGTCCTGGCGAAAGCGACCGGCCTCGCTTTCGGCGCGCAAGTTGCGATTGGTTGCTGCGATAATCCGGACATCGATTTTCCGAGTATGTTCTTCGCCGATTCGTTCAATCTCGCCCTCTTGCAGCACTCGCAATAACTTGGCCTGTAGATCCAAGGGGATCTCGCCAATTTCGTCCAAGAATAGGGTGCCACCATCCGCCAATTCAAACCGACCGGCACGATCACGAAGCGCGCCGGTGAACGCACCTTTGGCGTGTCCAAAAAACTCGCTCTCGTAAAGCTCCCGAGGGATTGCGGCGCAATTGACTTTGATCAACGGCCGATCGGCCCGCAAACTATGGCGGTGGATTTCTCGCGCGACGACTTCCTTGCCCGTACCGCTTTCACCCAGGATCAACACCGCCGCATTGGTCGGCGCGACGAGTTCGATTTGACGAGTGACGGCCTGCAGCGCGGGAGCCTGGCCAATCAAGTCACCAAACACCGATGCCTGTTGAACCTCCTCGCGGAGATATTCGTTTTCCTGTTCGAGTCGCTTCTTGAGTGACTCGATCTCTTCGAACGCCGTCGCGTTGGCAATTGCAACCGCCGCGCTATCGGCAAACACTCTCAACCAGGCAAATTCCTGATCACTGGTCTCTGACCGACTAAACACGGCCAACACGCCGAGCGTTTCATCGCGGAACTTTAATGGGTGCCCCGAAAACGAAACGACGCCCTCACGCCGCAACCAATTGCCCCGTGCAAACCACTCGGGGTCATCCGCTGCCTGCGACAACTTGAGCGAATTGCCCGTTGCGGCAATGACTCCAATCCGACGGACCCCCAGAGGAAAGCGCCGGTAAAATCCATCGGTGCGATACCACTCGGTACCACTCTCGGGGTTTTGCGGCCGCGCGGCCGTGGCCACATGGTGGAGGCAACGCGTGCGATCCGGACACTCCGTCAGCATCGGACATTCGGCGCAGATATCCCCAGGCTTGGTCAACCAAATCCGAGCCAACGCCAGATCCGAACTGTCGACAAGCGATTCAACAATCAGTTCCAAGACCGAGTTCACGTTGCGTTGCTGGGCCACCAATGTGGCAATCGCTTGCAACGATTCAAAGTTCATCGAATGGGTTCGTGGTGGCATGGTCGGCCCAAAGTTTCCGGTTGTTTCAAGTCCTATGACTGGCCCATTGTAACGAAATATCGCCAATGACCAACGAAACTTCGTTACACAACGAAATTTCGTTGACCCACCACCAACACATAGTTTTTCTTAAGCCATTGTTGCTGAGACACTTAAGGAAATCCAAATCTCTTGGCACGAGACGTGCCTCTGTCCATTCCCGACCAAACGAGTTGCTCGTTCGGCACAAATTCAAGCATTTGGAATCTTTAGGAAGGTCGTGAACATGTCTCGTATTCATCAAATCGCCCCTGCAGCTGCCACTGGCAAAGCCAAAGAACTGCTGGACGCCGTACAAGGAAAACTTGGGCTCGTCCCGAACATGACTCGCGCGATGGCCAATTCGCCCGCAGTACTCGACGGATATCTTTCCTTGAGCGGCGCCTTGAGCAAGGGAGCCCTTTCGGCAAAGTTTCGCGAACAGATCGCGTTGGCGGTCGCGCAAGCAAACGAATGCGAGTATTGCCTGGCCGCGCACTCGGCAATCGGCAAGATGGTTGGGTTAACTGTGGACCAAATCCTTGATAGCCGACGAGGCACCTCGGTCGATCCAAAGACCGAGGCGATCATTCAATTCGCTCGCCAGATTGTGGATCAACGAGGCCTGGTCTCCAACGCCAACATCGCCCACGTGCGTGCAGCGGGATTCGACGACGGGGCCATTGCGGAAGTCGTCGCCAACGTGGCCCTCAACATCTTTACAAACTACTTCAATCACGTCGCCGAAACCGAAATCGACTTTCCTCGCGCCGAGGCATTGGATGTAGCACGTTAAAACGCGGTGCTTTCAAACCTGTGCTGTGAATGAATTCCAAGAACCAATCAACCAAGTCAACATCCAATTCAAAGGGTTAGAATCATGACGAATCAAGTGAAACCACTTCAAGTTGCCGTCAGCGGGTACGACGCCGTGGCCTATTTCGCTGGTCAAGCGATTTCCGGTGACCCCGCTTTCGGCTCCGTTCACAACGGCAGCTTGTATCAATTCTCGAACGACGCCAACAAACAAAAGTTCGACGCGACCCCAGAGCGCTTCATCCCTCTTTATGGCGGCTATTGCGCGACGGCAGCCAGCGAAGGAAAGCTATTCGGGATTGATCCGACGAACTTCAAAATTACCGATGACCATCGACTGGCTCTATTTTATCGCGGGGCGGGTGGGGACACTCTTCCGCAATGGAACGAGAACGAAGCCGAACGTCGCTCGGCTGCCGACAAGCATTGGTGTGAAGGTAGCTTCGCGCAACCTGCCTAACGATTCTTCCCAACGACTTCTACTGCGATTACGTGATCGTCACTGCGTAGCGCCAACGGTGGTGCTACGACTCGCTCCACAACTTCACTACAAAGAAAACCACTCATGAAACGAACCTTTCGACTGAACCTGCTGTTAGCAGCGTGCGCTGCAATGCTCTTCCCCATTGTCGGGGCCCAAACGTCGCTCGGGCAGGTGACTAGCCCGACCGCTCCGCACTCAGCTGCTTCGACCGTGTCGTACAAAACCGTTACGATCGACGGCCTGGAGATATTCTATCGCGAAGCCGGTCCCAAGACGGCTCCGACACTGCTCTTGCTGCACGGCTTTCCAACGTCGTCGCACATGTTCCGCGACCTCATTCCAGCGCTGGCGGACAAATACCATGTCATCGCGCCTGACTATCCGGGTTTCGGCTATAGCTCGATGCCCAAAGTGGACGAATTCGAATACAGCTTTGACAATCTCGCGAATGTAATCGAAAAATTTACTGAGGAAGTTGGCCTGGAAAAGTACTCGCTGTACCTCATGGACTATGGCGCCCCCATTGGTTTCCGGATCGCAGCCAAGCATCCGGAGCGGATCGAGTCGTTGATTATCCAAAATGGAAATGCCTACAACGAAGGCATCGATAACGATTTCTGGGAACCTATCAAGGAGTACTGGAAAGATCGCGGTGCCGTCAACAAAGGCCTCGACAATGCCTTTTGGAAAAACGTCAAGACGGCATACAACAACCCCAACTTGCCAAATGAAGATGCCCTACGATTCGTTGTGACCCTTGGCGCCACAAAGTGGCAATACACCAACGGCGTTCGCCATGTCGAATCGATTAGCCCCGATACTTGGGGGCATGTGCAACCCCTGTTGGACCGGGAAGGCAATTCGGAAATTCAATTGCAGCTGTTCTATAGCTATGGAACGAACCCACCGTTGTACCCTCAATGGCAAGAGTACTTTCGCCAACATCAGCCGCCAACGTTGATTGTCTGGGGTAAGAATGATGCGATCTTTCCGGCGGCTGGTGCGGAGCCCTACAAGCGGGACTTGAAGAACCTCGAGTATCACTTGTTCGACACCGGGCACTTTGCTTTGGAGGAAGATGGGATTGTCATCGCCGAGAAGATTCGAGCCTTTTTAGAAAAGATTGAGTCCCGTCGAGTACCAGGCGCCGCGTCCAAATAGTTGGGCCAGTGCCAAAGTAGCGAAGTGATACTAAAGTGTTAACATCATGCTAAAGCGTTTCCGTACATCCGAGGAGATCGCGAAAAGCGTGGCATTCCTGGCTTCTGATGACGCCGCCTTCATCACCGGCCAGGAACTTGTGGAGGATGGTGGAATGTCCCGGTTTGGAATCACAAAGGAAAGATCATGATAACCACAATACGACCGCCATTTACATTCGAAACCGCCACCGCCAAGGTTCGCGCGGCCGAAGACGCCTGGAATAGTCGCGATCCGCAGCGAGTGTCGCTGGCGTATTCACCCGATTCGCAGTGGCGGAACCGTGACCGCTTCCTTAGCGGCCGCGAGCAGATACAAGAGTTCCTGACTAGCAAGTGGGAACGTGAACTCGACTATCGTCTGATCAAGTCGCTATGGAGTTTCACCGACAACCGGATCGCGGTTCGCTTTCAGTACGAGTATCACGACACCGACGGGCAGTGGTTCCGGGCCTATGGAAATGAGCTTTGGGAGTTCGATGAAGCGGGATTGATGCGACGTCGCGAGGCAAGCATCAACGAGATCCACATCGACCCATCCGAGCGTAAGTTCCATTGGCCCGCTCCTGGCCCGCGACCGGCAGACCACGAGGGGATTCCCACAGTCAAGTAGCACCTGTACTCGAGATTTTAAAACCATGGGCCCATATTCTAGCGATATTGCGTTTACTCCATCCGTGAAGGCCATTCAAACCGAGAAAGGTTCGCGATCCAACTATGCTCGCATGGAACAAGGGGGCGGATGGGAAACGACCGTGACACCAGAGTTGCGATCGTTCCTGGCGGAGTTGGACATGTTTTATCTCGGAACGGCGAATGCTCAGGGACAACCTTATATTCAATATCGAGGTGGCTCGCCGGGGTTTCTTCACGTGGTCGATTCCCAAACTTTGGGGTTTGGAGACTTCGCCGGTAATCGACAATACATCACGCTGGGAAACATCGCCGAGAACCCCAAGGCATTTATTTTTCTCATGGACTACGCTCGCAGTCGACGGATCAAACTGTGGGGCAAGCTGCGAATGGTCGAGGGTGATGCCAAGCTTCTCGAGCAACTTCGCGATGATGCCTATCCCGGTAAAGTAGAACGCGCGCTTCTATTCGAGATCGAAGCCTGGGACGTGAACTGTCCCCAGCACATCCACCGTCGCTTTAGTCAAACCCAGATCGCACCGGTCATCGAGCAGCTTCAAGCGAGAATTGCCGAACTGGAGGCCCAACTGCAAGAGCTAAAGTTTCCAAAAAACTAACATTGGCCGACCTCTGCAGAAACGAGTCTTCCCATACAAGAAAGTTTCAGAGCGAGATCAAGGCGACCGTGATCATCGGAAAGTCGTCTTCAGTCCATTACCACTTAGCTCAGAAAAAGATTCGACGAACCTCGTGCGAGTCACCGTTTTGGAGAACCGACGAAGCATACCGTTCGACCATGGCCCACCGGAGTTTTATGATCTTGGCTTGCGATTTTCGTGTGAGCGTGGACGATGATCGTTTACTCCAGAGTCTGATCGAGCCCTTGACTTAGCGGTGTGGATCTTCAGCCCCATAAGTTACGGAGTTTTTCTTCGTTCTTCACGCCTAACGGGAACTGTTGACTCAACGGGTGATCGGCAATCCCGGCCAACGCGCGCAGCGATTCGTGGATGTGCTCCGGTCGCACTCGGATGCCTCCATCCTTCCGAGTGGTCAACGTGTGGGGATCAAGCGGCAGCGCGAACTGTTGCTCGTCCGTCGCGCCAATCACACGGTCGCCGTGAATCCCAGGGCCCAAGAACATGACGGAACCAATCGACCAATGATCCTTGCCGTTGCCTTGGTTGTAGTTCGGTGTGCGGCCCATTTCACTTTGGATCACGACCACCAAACGCTCGCGCAGTCCCAGCTCTCCCGCCCGACGGACCATGTACGCGACGCCCGCCAATAGCTCGGGGATCAATTTCATTTGATCGACATCATTGTTCGCATGGCTGTCGAATTGCCCAATCGTCAAGTTCGCGGCCACGCAAACACCGGCCTTGAACGATGCCAAAGCGATCTCGGCTTGTTGGCTCAGCCGCTCCTTCGGTACCGATTTCGGAATGTGCTCCGAAACTCGACGGAGTGCATTGGAATTTAACTGCGCCGCGTACAACATGTTTTCGCCACGGATCGAACGTGGCAAACGCGGATAGTTTCCTAGCGACTCGTGTGATTCGCGCAACGTGGCTTCAATCCGATCAAGCGCAAAATCGTCGTGATAAGCGGCTTGTGGATTTCCATGCACGTGGTCGGCATTGGCCAAGCCCGTTAACGACTGCAGATACGGAACTCGCGACATGGCCACCACATTGCCTGTGGCCGAATAATTCCCAAACGTCAAATAGGCCAAAGGACATTGGGGGCCGTGGCAGGCTGCGACCAACGCGGCAAACGTGGGATACGCCAGACTATCCAACTTGCCGGTTGCCATGTAGCGAGCCCCGGGCGAGTGATTATTCACCGAATAATCCAACCCATTGAGCGTGAGCAGTTCTTCGCCGAACTCACGGTAGAAGTCTTCGTTGCATAAGCCGCCAGCGGCCTGTTGCTGGTTGGGTGCAAACCGATGCGCCCCCTGTGAGACAATGTCGCCTTCGCGATAAAGTCGATTGATCTCGTTGATTCCCTTGGGGTCCATCAGATACGTCGTGTCCCAACCGCCCGAGGCATTAAAGACGACGTAGTAGGGCCCAGGGTAACCGTCCTCGTTATGATCGTCCGCGACTGCCGACGAAGCACGAACCGGGATTGCCACCCCCAAACCAGCCAACGCGCAGCGTTTCAAGAATTCACGTCTCATGGTGCCAATCACTCGTAAAGGAACTCGGGGCGCCGCAACAGATAGGTCACAACACCACGCCAAGCCCGAATGGTATACAAAGGATCATCGGCTTCAGGACCGGAGTTCTCCGGATTCGGTCGACAATAATAGATTTCGCGTTTTTCGAGTCCGGAGGTGGCTTGAGCGTCGTAGACGAGATCTTTGAAAAGTTGGAACGTTCGAGCGACTTCCTCAGAATCCGTCGCGTCATTTCTACCCAAAACTCGTTCATGGAGGTGCACAACGGCAGAACGAATCCTCTCATCGTTCTCGGGTGAAACTCCGGGCGCGACCGTCGGCTCGATGCGTGGGAACAACAATCGCTCGGAGGCCGGCCGCGCAAAGTCGCGCGCCACGTGTCGGCAAGCAACATCGTTCGACATGGTGCGCTGAATCGCGCCGATCGCACCGCTGGGGTCCGTGGCTCGTTCCGTCACTTCCTTCGAGTCGATGCCGCCATAGAGTAGCGCCCATTGGTCGTCCAACTTGCCCCATTTCTCGCCAAAGACCGCAGCTATCTTGCGTTCCAGTTGTTCGGGAGACAACATGCGAACCAACCCCAAATCGTCCAGCTCCACCAACCGGCACGGATCGTCTACCGTGACTTCCAGTCCGTCCGCGCGATAGAAGTCGGACATGCTCCAATCGATAAAGACCCCCTTCAGATTGAAGTTGTTTTCTGCGAATCGCTGCGCGATCTGTTCGGTCTTTTGCCGTAGCTCTCGATACGCTCGAAGTCGCGCCGGATAGAATGGGTTCTGGAAGTCTTTGGGCGGAAGCAGCACTTTGCGTCCTGTAAGGATAAAGTACACGTGTTCGGTCATGGCGATAGCAAACCGCGGATCTTTCGCGGTACGTTCTCCCAACCATTGGAGCGCCCGCCAACGTTGCTCGGGCGGAAGGTCCTCGCCTTCGAAACCCGCCGCAAACATGTCCGTGAACCAACCCTCCTTTCGCTTGCCGTAGACTCCTTCGTCGGCAAACCGCCAATAGTCTTGGAACAACCCGGCCACCGGATCAAGCGTCTTGTGACACACGACACACTCGGCAGCTTCCATGGTCGGTACTTTGTATTTTGCAGTCGCGGCCGCCGCGTCCGAGACTCGAGCTGCTAGTTCCAACACATCAACGCCCAAAAAATGTTGGTAGTACATCCGCGCTCGCAGCCGATTGCGATTGGTTTCGGTGGTTGGATACCGCGTGAGGTACTGGAACGTGCTAAGCACACCGGCATGTGGGTAAAACCCAGTTTCCGAATCTTGGTTCTGAGCCTCACTTCGACCCACCAGGGCATTAAGTCGCACCGGCACGTACTCGTAGGGATCTTCGATGTTCCGGAATTGATCTTTGAC
>JAEUIP010000480.1 GCA_016795075.1 Planctomycetaceae bacterium
CTTGAATCACTTGGGGACTGATCCGCCAATCGGACCCGACAAAATGCTGGATCAGCAGACCAATGTCTCCTTCTCGTTGGCGAAGTGGTGGAAGCGGAATCGTCAATACGTTGATTCGATAATACAAGTCCTCGCGAAAGCGCCCAGCACGAACTTCTTCCGCCAAGTCACGATTGGTCGCGGCGATCAGTCGAACTTTTACATGTCGTTCTTTCACCGAACCGATGCGGCGCATGGACCCATCTTCCAAGACGCGTAGTAACTTGGCTTGTAGGGGACCTGCCAACTCGCCAAATTCGTCGATAAACAACGTTCCGCCATCGGCCAACTCAAAAAGTCCGAGCTTCGAAGCGACTGCTCCGGTAAACGCGCCTTTCTCATGACCAAAGAGTTCGCTTTCCAGCAAGGTCTCAGGCAATGCGGCGCAGTTGATCACGACCAGAGGTTGGTTGGCAAGGGCGCTGCGGCGGTGGATGGCGCGCGCGACCAACTCCTTGCCGGTCCCCGATTCACCCTGGATCAACACTGGCTTGTCCGTAACTGCGGTCTTCTCAATCAGGCGATAAACATCTTGCATTGCCTTGGATTGGCCGATGATCTCCGCCGGTGACGCGATCTGTTGTAGCACTTGCCGCAAGTTGCGATTTTCTTTCTCCAACCGGCCTGACTTGAACGCCTTTTGGATGGTGAGATCCAGTTCATTCAACTTGGCGGGTTTGGTGAGAAAATCTCGTGCGCCCCGTTTCATGGATTCGACCGCGTTCTCGATCGTGCCACCACCCGTCAACATGATCACCTGAACATCGTGATCTTCTTCACGCAACCGAGTCAGAACTTCCATCCCAGACATCCCGGGCATGTGGATATCAACGACCGCGACATCCAGTTGTTGGTTCTTGGCAATTTCTAAAGCTTCAAGACCATCCCGAGCACCAATGACTTGATATCCCAGACGCCGAAAGTACACTTCGGCTGCGTCACGAAAATCCTCTTCGTCATCCACGATCAGCAATTTGACGAGTGTTCGATCAATCAGTGACATAGAGGTATTGCGGGGAAGCGGTTTAGCAAAGTTTTGAACCGGATGGTCGACGGTCGCCATTTTTTCATCCTTCGATGCCGGTTGTACCAGTCTCCAAAATTGTGGGGGCCCACTTGAATCATCACGCGAAAAATCGCACGACTCTCCGAATTGTGGTCGCGACCCTGTCCAACGAACAATCGCCTAGACCGTTCGCGTCCACAAAGTGACCTTTCCGTTCCGGGATTTGTTCACCCCCGCACCTTTGCCGAGGCGAACGTCCCTCCTCATGCAAACGCTATGCCGAGCGGAGGGCGAGATTCGATTTGGCCCCGTTCATGGCAAAACGGGCGGGAAGTTGACCCTTCGGACCAAAGAAATTCACTATCAAGTTGGAAGCAAAACGGTTGAGGTGCGACATCGCACATTTTTAGTGTGCAGTTTCGCACAGTTAGACGGAAATCGGAAGCACAATCCGAAACGTCGCTTTCGTTCCGGGGACCAACTCGATTTCCCCCCCATGGGCCTGAATAGCGCGTCGGGTAATTGCCAAGCCTAGACCCGTGCCTTTGGTCTTGGTCGTGAAGAAGGGTTCGAAGACTCGCTGAGGAGGCGACACGGAGATTCCCGGGCCGCTGTCGGAAACCTCAATCACGATGGGTGTCGAACCTGCCAAGGCCGGTTCGAGTGCGGGCGCCTCATTTTGGGTACCGTCGCCTTGTCGCACTTCGCAAAATACTTCGCCATTTTCGCCACTGGCATCGATGGCATTCTGAAACAGGTTGGTGAGCACCTGTTCCAACCGAACCGGATCCCATTGGCCGTCGGCTTGGAGCCCATCGGCCAAATGCAAACGCAGCTTGGTCTTCTGAGGTTGCCATTTGTGCTCCAGCTGTTGCCAACAGCGGAGGACCAATTTAGGCAAGCACACCGTTTGTCGATCCAGTTTGATCGGAGCCGCGTAGTTGCGAACTTCCTCGTACAGCGTGTGTAAATGATCCAGTGCGTTTTGCACGCGATGCACCAATCGAATTGCATCGGGGCGATCTTCTATTTCCAAAGCCAACGTTTCCAAGCAAGCATGGCTGCGTTGGAGGGCGTTGCGGCTTTCGTGGGCCAATCCCGTCACCATTTGACCGATTGCTGCCAATCGTTCGGACTGTTGCATCTGCTGTTTCGCCGAAAGTTCCATCAATCGAGCGAAGCTAAGTTGATAGGCTGCGTTAACAATTGCCAACTCAATGTCTAGCAATTTGTTGACACTCAATTGCGAGCGAACAATGCCGTCCTGCTGTTGACCCAACGCCTCGATAATCCCGGCATTGATTCGCATGCGCAAACGGCCTAATGCGGCAGTGGCATACGATTGATCAAGGCCGATCATCACATGACGCCTTCCGACCTTCCAACGGGCTTGGACGTACGGCAAATCGTAAACACCGGAAAAAAACTGCTCCAGCCAATGGAACAAGGTCTGTTTCAGACGAATCACCTGGCCCTCGTCCTGCAAGACCTGACGAGTGGCAGCGTGTCGCAAAATCTCGGCATAGAAATCATCGACCATGTCCCCAAACTGAGACTCGATGTGTTCTCGGAGACTCGCGACGGTTCGGGCGTCTTCGTCGGTCCATTCCAGGAATGACTTGAGTTGGCCGAAGAATGCTTCGAGTTCACGGTCGGACTTTTCGACGAACAAGTCGTTGGGGTTGACTTCTTGCGGTGATAACATCGCCAGCTTTTGCGGTTTCCGAACACTTAGGAGCACTTTTTGACGCCCCCGCCATTGTAACGACTATTTGTCAGCAACGTCAAACAGTCAGCGACAAGACCACCGGCGTCTTTTTGCCGCTCACGGCTTCGAGATCGGCTTGACGGGCCCACTGCGACAATTGGGCATGTGTCCGTTGGTTCGAAGGTTCAAGTCCTTGTCGAAAGGCTGGATATGGCGTTAGACTAGTGCTTTGTCAAATCCAAAACTTAGGGTCTGGTAAAGTTGTCAGGGGTCCATTGTGCGAAGCACCCGATGGGCCGTA
>JAEUIP010000481.1 GCA_016795075.1 Planctomycetaceae bacterium
GGATTTGCTGAACAGTACCTTAAGTTCGCTCAGCAAGGTTGCGGGAATCGATGCGCCCGATGTCGAAGTCGTTGTGGTCGATAACAATTCCACGGATCAGACGCCGCAGACTTTGGCGACATTCACAAACTGTTTGCCACTGACGGTCGTCTCAGAACCGCAGCAAGGGCATTGTTTCGCGCGCAATCGCGCGGTCGCGGCAGCCAACGGGGAAGTATTGCTCTGGACGGATGACGACGTGCAATTTGAATCGCGATGGTTAGCTGCGTATCGCCAAGTGATCGATGACGATTCGGTTCGATCGTTTTGGGGTGGTCCCATCGAACCAAAGTTCCTCGCAAAACCGCCCCGATGGATCGAAGAAAATTGGGGACAATTGGCAGGCTGCTTCGCCGCTCGCGATTTGGGCCCGACGCCACTCGTTTTGGATGCGAAACATCTTCCGTACGGAGCCAACTTTGCCGTGCGACGAGATCTTTGTTTGCAGTTCCCGTTCAACACCCAATTGGGACGCCACGGTACAAACGTGGTGGGTGAAGACGAGCGAGACTTCTTGCTTCGTCTGCTTCGGGCCGGTCACGTGGGAGTGTGGGTCCCCGAGGCAAAACTAAAGCATCTCATCCCGCCCCATCGCGCGACACTGGCGTACATCCGCCAGTACTTCGCTGGCCAAGCACGCGTACAGGCATACTTCGATCAACAACCCAAATTCACATCTCGCGAACTAACACAAGCCGTCCGACATCATTGGCTCCGTTGGCAATGGAGCCGCTGGGTCAGCAAATCTTCCGTTTGGCTGGAAAATTGGATCAAGTTGGCGATGTTCGAAGAATGGAAGCGAGGATGAAAAATTCTCAGACGAGGTCCGCACGACGCGATTGTAGGGCGGGTACGATTTGGCGAACCAACTCTTCTTGATTACGATCGGCAATCAAGGTCGCATCAGGAGTTTGAACGACTACCAAGTTCGAAACGCCAGCCATGACGACCAAGTGGTTCCCCGTCGTTTGGACGACACAGTCATGGGACTGCAGCGACAAATGTTCACCAACAACATGATTGCCATCGGAGTCTGCTGTTACCAAACGAGCTAGGCTATTCCAGTTGCCCACGTCATCCCACGCAAACGGTGCCGGGACGACAACCACCTCGGGATATTTTTCCATCACCGCATAGTCGATACTACGACCTTGAATCAACGGAAATTGCTCGGCAAACACCGCGTCGAAACTGGGCGTCCCGGCTGCTGCGACGATCTTGTCGATCGGGCCCATTATTTCACAGGCGTACAGCCGAATCGCGTCCAAAATGGTTTTGGCTCGCCAGACAAAAATTCCTGAGTTCCAGAGGAATTCTCCTGAGCGAACAAACTCTTGGGCAACATCCAACGACGGCTTCTCGCGAAATTGCCGGACCGCGGTTGGAACCGACTGTGTCGCGACGTTTCCTGCCGACTTGGTTCGCTCACCTTGAAATGCAGAGCTATTCACGACGTTAACCGGACGGCTCAGGTCTTGTTGAATATACCCAAATGCCGTTGCCGGGTAGGTTGGTCGAATCCCGAATGTGACGATTCGTTCCGGGCGATCCAGCACCAATTGTTCGGCCAATCGCAAACCAGCTTGAAAGTCGGCATCGGTTTGAATCACATGGTCCGAAGGCATCACCACTTGAATGGCTTCGGGGTCCTGACGATACGCCAACCCGGCGGCCAAGGCAATGCAAGGAGCCGTGTCGCGTTTGCAGGGTTCCCCCAACACTGATTTGGATGGCAGTTCCGGCAATTGTTCACGCACCAACCCAACCAATTGTTGGTTCGTCACAATCTGGGTTCGCTCCAAAGGAATCAGCCCTGAAATACGATCCACCGTTGATTGAATCAAAGTTCGCGAGCCACCAAGTCGCAGGAACTGCTTGGGGAAGGTCGCTCGACTGGCGGGCCAAAAACGAGTCCCGGAGCCACCTGCCATAATTACCGCGTGAAACATTCAATCCATCTTTCCATGAGTTACAGTAGGATCCGTCGGTTGTAGACGACCCATTCCAAACAAAGTACCGCCAAAGCGACCAACAACACGTAGCGCCACGCCTTACTATCCCCTTGGATCTTGGTCTCGGCAGCGCCGGTCACCGTTGAATCACCAACCATGGTTTGGGGTTTGACCGCAATGTCGCTTTCACGTCGATCCGATAGACTCACCGCGAAACTACGAACATGTTTGTCGTCGTTACCCATCACTCGATAAAGGCCCAATTCGTCCGTTGCCGAATAAACAAACCCTCCATCACCAAGCTTGTTCAACCTTTGGCGCTTGCCACTGGGCGAGATCACTTCCAACTGCGTCTCGTCCGACTCCAAACGAAAACGGATCATCTGCCCCGGACGGACAGAGGACGCAATTTCTTTTTGACCTAATCGACCCAAGTATTCCAACGTATTGAACATAAAAACCGGAAAGCTAATTCGTCCAGGCCAATCCGTTAGCGGAACGCGATTGCCGTTCTCTTCTTCTGTCAAAGTGAAACCCAACACCACATCTTGAAAACCTTGGCGCGGTCCGATCGCGATCAACACACCATCATTCGCAGTCAACAAATCCACCGTCGCCTGGGGGCCTTTCACTCCCGACGCTTTTAGGAACGCCAATGTGTCCAAGTTCAGGTTCATGGTTAACGGATGAGTATTGTTGCTGAACAAGACAAACACCGGTGGCATCAAGGGTGTCAACTGCCATTCGGCCGATGGAGCGCTGCCCCAAAACATGGTATTGGCCGATGGCAATCGCTTCGGCGTCACACGATCAAAAACAACCAAATCGAACAACGGTTGTTCCACCATGGCTTGGTAACCATCGGTTTCCAAAAAATCTGGAGGCTGCACCAAGAGTTCCAATCCCTCGGCAATCAATGTTGTCGACAATACGGCTTCCAGACCAGGGTTCCCGGAAGTAATCAACAGCACTTGTGGCTTTCGTCCGGGGTTTACGACACAATGGGCGGAATTGTCCAACGAAAAGTCATCGGCCCCCCCAATTCTCAGTTCGTATTCGGT
>JAEUIP010000482.1 GCA_016795075.1 Planctomycetaceae bacterium
AGCATCCAAGCAGGATCCAAGTCGCGAACTCGATATCGACCGGCAATGACACGAGGTCAGGGATCCGGGATCATCATTTCCGAAGACGGTTTGATCGTGACGAACAACCACGTTATCGAGAAGGCGGAAGAGATCATTGTCACTTTGACGGATCGCCGCGAGTTCTCCGCCAAAGTCATCGGTCGAGATATTGAGACCGATTTGGCCGTACTAAAGATCGACGCCTCCGATTTGATTGCGGCGGAATGGGGCGATAGTGACGCGTTGGAGTTGGGGGCGCCCGTTTGGGCGATGGGAAGTCCGTTTGGACTGGATCAAACCGTCACCCGCGGGATTGTTAGTGGCAAACACCGACGAACAGCCGACAATACGGGCGGTGCCAATCCGCATCAGGATCTTCTGCAAACAGACGCGGCTGTTAATCCGGGAAACAGCGGAGGCCCGCTGGTAAATTCAGTGGGTCAAGTCATCGGAATCAACACCTCCATCTACGGCGAGTTTTTTCAAGGCATTAGCTTCGCTGTCCCCAGTTCCTTAGCGAAGGAAATTGTGGAAAAGCTGGTCAAACACGGGCATGTGCGGCGTGGCTTTTTGGGTGTTCAACCGCGAGATGTGACCCATGCGGATGCAATTCGCCTGAAGCTGCCTGAGATATCAGGAGCGCGGTTGGAAATTGTTGAATCAGATCAGCCCGCGCACCTCGCAGGATTGCAGTACGATGATGTCGTGGTCAAGATTGGTGGAAAATCCGTCCGCAATCACATTCTTTTGTTTCGACATATTGCGTTGACGTCGCCCGGAGACGAGACCACGATTGACTTCTATCGAAACGGCGTCTTGCAAAGTACGAACGTGAAGATCGGTGATCGCCCGATTCGTTGAGCGTTTTTCTGGCAAATCAACGTTGAATTCGACCCGCTTGCGTTTGGACTGGTTTCGAGGGTTACTCATCGACAACAACGGTGGTGATCAAAAATTTAATCCAAGCTCTATGATTTGTTTTTGAGACATCGGCTGATCAATGTCGAGACGCACAACACTAGCCCTATTTGGAACAAACACGCTGCCGCGACGTTTCCGCTTGCGCCAGAGTGCAGGTCGCCCAACATACGCCGAGGTAATGTGTCCAACCCAGGTGGAAGTGTAGCGAAACTGGCCGAAAGATCGCCGGCCCCCATCATCGTGAGAATCGACAGCAGTGACAAATGGGGCAACCACGGTACTCGAACGGCCAAATGCCAAAACTGCAGAAATACGCCTACGCCATTGAGATGCATCTCCTCACGCCAAGCGGTGGGTTGTTGGCGAAAGATCACTAGCCAATAAAGAAGTGCCATTCCAAGGTTTTTGAATCCGATGGCTAAAACGGGGCCCAAAATTGACGTTTGCGCCAAGACGTCTAGCCAGTTCCATGGACTGAGGTTTAGTACGCGATACCATAACAATGACACCAACGGTGCCGGAACCATTAGAGAAAACGCGGCGACCGTGAACACCGCCATCGTCGTACGGTTTCGCCGATAAGCGAGCCACGCAATTGCGACTGAAACAAAACTCACCAAAATCGCAGCCACTAATCCAATCAGCCACGACCAAATCATCGGATCGCGATAGTCGGTCATGGCGGTAGTCAGTCGTTGTGTTAGCGTTTGCCAACTCCACCCGCGTGCGAGACCAGCATCGGATTGACTGATTCCCAGGCCAGAGCGGACCAACAAATTGAACCAAATGACGACCTGAGGCAGCGCGATCGCTGCCAATAAATACAGGTTCCATCCCCGTTGCTTCAGAGTGGCTAATCTTCGCACGGGTTGCCAATCCCAGTGGGGGAGCACGCGAAACCACTGGCGGAGGCCGTCTACGAACAAAAGTCCTAAGCCGATACTTGAAGCCAGCATCCCGACGCCGAGTTGCCACGTCTGGTACGTTCCCAGTGCGGCTGAAGGGGCTTCTCGGGTCGTTCCCCAGGCCTGAAACGACAGTTCCGTTCCGAACAGAAACTTCCACAGTCCGGTGCCTTCGCCCGACCCCCAGCCTTCAAAAGTCCCGAGAGCAAACCCCAAATACCAGACTTCGGGCCAGGTTCGGATCTGATAGACATCGGACACTTCAATTTGTTCGAAGGTCCGCAAGCCAACGACCAAGCCGATCAACAAGAACATGATGCGGTGTCGTGGTAGCGATACGAAAAAGAATACCTTCTGCAGACTCCACTGCAGTTGTGCTTCCTCTTCACAAGTTGCCGATACGGTATGCCGAACCGCGACAACCAAAAGGGCAAACCATGGCACACTGGCCAGTCCTTGGACCCACAATACGGCCGCCAACCCCTCGAACCAGCGCGCGTAGGTAACATCGTTCAATACGGCCAACCAACTGAGCCGTCCCCACAATGAATCCCAGGCGGCAACTTGCACCACCAATGGAGTCATGGCCCAAGTCAACAACAGAGTCAACCACCATTGACGTCCGGGAATGTCGGTCCAGCCAACTAGCCAGCCGGCAAATCCTCCAATCGCCGAACCGATCGCGACCGACCCCGCGACAACGACTAACGAATTCCACAACAGATCGGCTTGTGGAACGGCATTGATAAGGCAAAACGTTCCCAAGCCAAGCAACACGAGACCGGCGAATCGCGACAGTCTTGACCGCCGGTCTGGAAGCATCGTCACGGCTCGGTCGACCTCAGTTTAGTTTGACCAGCGATTCCGCCTTGGCCATTTCCCGGATCTCTTCGGTGATTTTCATGGAGCAATACTTTGGTCCACACATCGAACAAAAGTGGGCACTCTTGAATGTGTCTTGCGGCAAGGTCTCGTCATGATAAGCCTTGGCCGTTTCTGGATCCAACGACAATCGGAATTGCTCGTTCCAATCAAAGCTAAACCGGGCTCGGCTGAGGGCATCGTCGCGGTCTTGCACGCCGGGACGCTTGCGAGCCACGTCGGCCGAATGAGCGGAAATCTTGTAAGCAATCACGCCTTGTTTCACGTCTTCCCGATTCGGCAAACCCAGGTGCTCCTTGGGCGTGAC
>JAEUIP010000483.1 GCA_016795075.1 Planctomycetaceae bacterium
GAACAACAAACCATTCGGCTAAGTTACAAGAACCAAGCCCCGACGACCCAACATAAACATCATCACGTTTTCGGCGTGTATTTGGCTCCGTTCAGCGAAAAATTGTTTCGTCTCGACGAGTCGATAGGCGGTGGGCATGGCGATCAGGGCGGCAGTGAATCGCTAAGTCTCGCGGAGCTCTTGGCTCGGCCCGATTGGAAACCGCATTTCCAAAAATCCGGGTGTAATTGGGCGATCGAAGCGATCACGAACGGAGTTGGCGTGCCGGAGCATTTGATCGATACATTGGTCCGCGGCGCCTGCGAGCGGAACGGAATGCCGGAAGCTTGAAGCGGTACACCTGAAGGCGTCCGACCTGTTGGACCCCAATGAATCTGGTCAAGTTTTCGGTTCGCCGCCGAAGAGGGTCGGGTTACCCTCCATGCCGAAGCGGCCCGTTAGGTTTATCGAATCAAGTCGCTTCGACTTGAGCCAATTCGCGTTGTTTGCTCTCTTCTTGAACTCGCTGGGGCACCATGGTTCGGGTTACCACCCATTCCTTCAGTGCGATGACCGAACAAACACCCGCCATGAATAGTGCAACGATGGTACCGAGCACGGCCGAAACCTCGTAGTCGCTACTTGATGAACTAAGTCTCGACAACACATACGGCCAATTAGCCTGTTGGGCAACTCCACTCCAGTTGTAATTGTAGCTGCGATCCCAAAACAGGAATGCATCCACGGTGGTACACAAGATCGCCATTAACAAGTAGGCGACGATCACCAACAGAGCTCCCGCAAGGATGCGTCCGTACTTGATCCAGCGCCCCATGGTCAACATAAACAAGTAGACAAATGAGAGGTAAATAGTGGCAAAGATACAATTGAACAAGAGTGGCATGAATTCGTCGTACAGGAAACTCGCTGAACTCCGCCAAGGCCAGAGGGTTTCGCCGCGTATCAGCAAATAAATGCCGATATTCCAACTAATGATGGCGGACAGAGCATACAAATAACCTCGCCCCGGTCCTGGCAAATACAATCCCCAGATCAGCCGCCCAAAAAATGTCGCAGGCAAATTTCGACGAACACGCTGCGACATCCCCGGTTGCTCACTAACCAACATGGCACCAATAAAACAGAAGTAGTGTGCCAGTACCGTCGAATACCCATAAACCAAAACGTCCAGTTGAAACTTTCGATCCGGACCGCTAACCGAATACATGAACCCCATAAAGGCGGCTACGACAAGAAATACTTGCAGCGAAATGGCGCTGCGAATGCGAGTACTGCGGTTTTCACTGGGAAACGAAATCAAGCTCGTTGCACATTCGAATGCGACATATCCCGTCCCCAAACAAGAAGCCCAGAACACGGTCGTTGCCGCCAATACCTCAGGGTCGCCCCCAAAATATTGAAATGCCGAATTGAACGAGCACCACATGAAATAACTAAAGACCAACAACGCCATCAATCCCAAGTTCAAAAGGATTGCCAGCCAATTGAACCGAGCAAACCCAGCCAACATCAGGCCCAAGCAACACAGCGACAAGCTGCCGATCACGGCGATCAATAACAGGATCGCAATTTGAGTCAAATCGATGCCGCGAAGCAGGTACGAGAATGCGACACATGGCACCACCGCTGAAAGATAGACAGTCATCTGCAGGGCCGCGCTACCTAATTTCCCCAAGACGATCCGCCGGGCACTCAAGGTCGTGATCGACAGCAGTTGAATGGTTTCATCGTCAAATTCTCGAGCCAACGAACGAAACGAAGCCAGTGGCAGAACCACCCCCAATGGAAATCCCAAGATAAACATGTATCCCGCCATCAACATGCCGCCCGACTCTTCAGTACCTTCATACAGGGTCAAGCTGATCCCGAGAAACGACCACGCCACCACGGCCAACAACAAGGCCAAGAACGTCCATTGAAAGTGCCAGCTCTTCATTGCTTGGCGAGCTTCCTTCACCAAGATCGGGCTACACCGATCCGCAAACCAAGTTGACAAACGGTCCACCCAATGTTGATCCGTTTGCAGCATGCGATGGGTCGCGTTATTCATTGGACGATCCCTCTTGTCACATTCATGAAGACTTCCTCCAAGGATCGGCGTTTCACGCTAAAACTACTTACCGGCAAACCCGCCTCCACCATGCGCCGCAGCAGTTGACATCGGGCTGCCGGCGCATCGTCAAATAGAAATTCGATCAACCCATTTTTCTCTTGGATCGCTTGGACCTCGGGTTGTTGCCCCAACCAAGTCGTGACACCGGCCGGATCTCCCACCACCTCAACGGCAACAGAAACTAAATTCGCGTGATGGTCTTCGACCAGCCCCGAAGACTTGCGGAGAATCTCATCGACGGTACCCGAGGCCAATAACTCACCACGTTCGATGATCGCCACTCGATGACACATCTCCGCTAGTTCGGACAGAATATGACTACTGATCAGCAGCGACTTACCTCGCGCGGCCAATGAGACAATCATTTCTTTGAGCTCGATCCGCGCTCGTGGGTCCAAACCTGCCGCAGGTTCGTCCAAGATCAAGACCGTGGGATCATGGATCAACGCACGGCCCAAACAGAGCCGTTGCTTCATGCCTTTACTTAGCCCGTTCATGGGCTTGTCGGCCATGTGGTGCATGTGTGTGAACTCGAGAACATTCTCAATAGCTTCGATCCGTTGCCGACCCTTGAGACCATAAGATCGAGCGAAGAAGTCCAAATATTCGATGCAACTGACATTGGGGTAGGCCCCGTAGGCATCCGGCACAAATCCTAGACGAAAACGAACTTGATCCGGATCGTTGATCACCGAAAATCCATCGACGTAAGCGTCACCCTCGTCGGGTTCATCCAATGTCGAGAGAATCCGCATGGTGGTCGTTTTGCCAGCACCATTGGGGCCAATGTGTTTGCATGGGCTACGGCACAGCAAAATCATTTGGTAAAAGAAGAAGTACGCTACTCCTTCACCAAACTGCGCCGCCTGCCCGATGAAAAATTAGCACCCGTTTGCAAAAACATACACAAAACCGCTTT
>JAEUIP010000484.1 GCA_016795075.1 Planctomycetaceae bacterium
CGGTTGTGAGTGCCGCGATCTTGCTGAATTCGATCATTATCACATGGACTTACTTTCCCGATTATCACGGGGATCCCACGTTAATGACATTAGACAAAGTCTTTACGGTCTTTTTTATGTTGGAGGCCGTGATCAAGATTGGGTTGTTGGGTGGGAAGGCGTATTTTGCAACCTCGATGCATCGGTTCGATTTCTTCCTGGTGGTCGCCAGCATTCCGTCGCTTTTGATTGGGTGGATCGAATTGCCCGATACGTCGTTCTTGTTGCTCCTAAGAATGCTGCGATTGCTAAGGTTGTTGAGGTTCTTGCAGTTCGTGCCAAATATCGAGCATTTGTTGAGTGGCTTGGTCCGAGCGCTCAAGGCTTCGTTGTTGGTTCTGATCTTTTTGGCGTTTTTTAATTTCCTCTTGGCTATTCTGACGTGTCACTTTTACGGTCGATTGGCTCCAGATTTGTTTGGTGATCCACTATTGGCCGTGTTCACGATTTTTCAACTTTTTACGGTGGAAGGTTGGAATGAAGTACCTCGCCAGATCAATGAGGCCATCGAGTCGTCAGATGTCCGTTGGTACTTGTTCGACGGGTATGCACTAACGGCGTTCACTCGGTTTTATTTCGGAACGGTGGTGCTGTTCGGTGGAATATTTGGCCTATCGCTGGCCAACGCCGTGTTCGTCGACGAAATGACCATGGACAACAACGACACGATCGATCACAAAATTGACGATATGCACCAACAGTTGCTTGCGATGCAGGATCAACTAAAGCAAGCTCTCCAATTGTTGGAGCATCATCGGCGCGAAAATGGTTCCGCTTGATCTTAAGTTTTTCCCTGAGCAAACGCCAAGTGGAGCTGCGCAGCCTTGAGCGAGCAACGCTCACCGCTTGATCGGATGCCCGCCGCAGCCAAAGACGCCGCAGACCATTTCGTTGTAGGACCAACAATCTCGGCAGTGGGGCGTCCCACAGCGATCACAAGCGATCGGCTGAACGACGGTTGAGAAACAAATCGGACACTGGGCGTCCCCAGCCGGCACGACCGTTGGGCTGACGACCAAAATATCGCCCGAGTTGACGGATTCCAATTGGCGAACCAATTGGCTGCCGAAGACCAAGAGGTTTGAGATTTCACTGGCACTACTCGCGAACTCGCTAACCAACAGAATCAACTGATCGTTGTCGATGGTCAAACGACTGGTTTGCGGATGGATTTTTTCTAATTGAGCATAAGCTTGGACCAGTCCAGATCGAAAGTACTTTTCTGATGTGGTCGGAGTGGCTGTCGCCGCCAAAACATGAGCCGGTTGCGTCGATTTGCCATCTTGGTAAATGGTCCAGCCGGTCGGAACATTGCGGCTCAATCGATGATTGCCGCACACGAAGCATTGAACATCAGTCGACGGGAGAGTGAAGTGGAGTTCCAGGACTCGTCGACCGAACCAATGATCGGTCAACGGAAAAAAAGCTGCGGCGACGGTGCCGGCTTCACAGGGTAATTGGACTTCGATCGATTTGTCGTTTTCGCGAATCACCAGTCCTTGCAAAGATCGGACATGAAGCTTGAAGTCGTTGCGGACCCGAGAACGACCGACCCAGTAGGACACGGCAATGGGAACACCGATCACGATGAACCAAAAGACGATGCAGCAGAAGAAGCCAAACGACATCATCCGTCCTTTTCACTTAGGCTAATGTCGTTGTGCCGCCGCGAGATCCACCAACCCCCGATGGCTCCGCCCAAGATCAAACCGGTCGCCCCAATGAGCGTGTTCATCCACGGCGAAGACCACCAAGCCTTCGCCGTCTCGCTTGAGTCGCCGTTGGTCGTTTTCTGGGCGATCTCCAACGCCTTGACTCGCGCATCCAAGTCTCGATTGATCGCATGAGCCTTTTGCAGTTCGACAGTTGATGCTTCGAGTTGTTTGGTTGTTTGGCGGACTTGTTGTTGCGAAGCTTCGGCCGCGACTTGAAACAATTGCGTCTGGGATTTCAGGTCCTGAACTTCTTGTTGCCGATTTAGCAGCGTTTCGAGGCGTTGCTTCGTCAGCGGTGGCGTGCTGCCAGGATCGCCGCTTTCGATGAGCGATGCCAACACTTCGCGATAAACCGATTCACGGTTGACCGTCGGATTGCTTGATTCTCGGGGTGCCGTCCAAACCGACCAGCCAATCAGGGCCACGAGTATGGTTTGTAGCGACAACATGGCCATCAAGCATATCATCGGCCACGTCTGATCCGGTTGTGAAATGAAAACTTGTGCCGGTGAGCCGTGGTCCTGTGACTCGACGCTCGAAAGCGCTCGGCCCGTTCTGGACCGAACCGACGAAAAAGAATGTGTGGAACTCATGTCACTCTCCGCTGCGTTGAGCAAATCGGCTGCCCGTTGCAAGTGCGGTAGCCGATGCCGAGAATCAAACAAATAAAAACCTGAATTGCGATACCGGCGTTCTTGTCCTGTCGCCGCTTGCCAATGAAACCAACCCCGATGATCCTGACACGGATCGACTACCAAGGCCACGTCCAAAGGATTATTAAAGAAACCACGGCAGATAAACATGTCCATATCGGACAGGAAAATCCCCCACCCAGGGTGGCTATGATACCACCCGACCATTCGCGTGGTTTCCGGATAGGTAGCGACTCGCTGGAGCAGGTCTTGCCAAGTGTTGTGCGTGAATTTGAAACTACCCTTGGTGGCCTCGTAGTGTTGGCCATCCAACGCTTCTCGCACGACGACAAAGGGTTGCCCTTGGTCGTCGATATATTGTCCACCTAACAAGACCCCACCCAACTCGATGGAAGTGTCTTCACTCACATGTTGTTCGATCGCCCGTAGGGTTGCCAGGTCCACATAAATTCGCAATTGTTGCGCGGAGGGTTCACCGACGGCCACCACGGCAAAGTGAGCGTCTTGATCCGGACGCAGCGCCAATGCCGGTTGCGTGACCTGAATCTCACCGAACGACATTTCGTCATTCATACTCGGAACTCCCGAGTGAGTTCGAAGCAGC
>JAEUIP010000485.1 GCA_016795075.1 Planctomycetaceae bacterium
GGACTTGGGCAACATCAGCCGATACGTGATTCCCGACAGGCTGCTGCAAGTCCCTCCAACAATTGTCCCGCGTCAGAAATCGAAAACGGCATCGGAGGACGAATTTTTAAGACGTTATCGGCAACGCCGTCCGTGCCGATCAGAATACCTCGATCGCATAGCCGTTGCTTGATGAATCGAGCCCGCTCCGCGTCCGGTTCTCGAGTCTCGGGGTCGCGCACGATATCCAAGCCCCAGAATAAACCGCGGCCGCGAACATCGCCGATCCAAGGGAACAAACCTTGGAGCCGCACAAACTCGGTATGCAAGAATTCTCCGACCATCGCTGCATGTTGCGGCAAGTTGTCTCGCAACGTGACGTTCAAGACACAATCTCCAACAGCACACGAAACGGTGCTACCGCCAAACGTGCTAAAAAACTCCATGCCGTTGTCGAAGGCGTCCGCAATTTCACGAGTGGTCACGACGGCCGCCAAGGGATAGCCGTTTCCAATCGGTTTGCCCAACACAACGATGTCCGGAACAACTCCATGCAATTGGAATCCGTAAAACGCGGAGCCCAAACGACCATAACCGGTTTGAACTTCGTCGGCAATACAAAGGCCTCCCGCCGCGCGCACAGTTTGGTAGACTCGCGACAGGTAGTCGGGTGGCAATTGAATTTGCCCTCCGACGCTTGGGCAAGTCTCGGCCATCCATGCCGTCAAGGTTCGACCAGAAGCTTCAAGGTCCGCGACTTTTCTGGCCACGTCCGCTGCGTATTGTGCCCCGGCATCTACGCTGCGATACGGCCCGCGATAAACGTCCGGAAGATCGACGACATGAACCCAGTCGGGCCGACCGCCACCACCGGGCCCCGCGTGTTTGTAGGGACTGCAATCGATGAGCGACGTGGTGTGCCCATGGTACGCTGTGTCCATCACCAAGATATCTCGCGGCAAGTCTTCCCATGTGGTTTCGCCAGTGGAGTGTTGATGGGCCGCAAACGCGCGAGCCAGTCGCAGTGCCAATTCGTTCGCCTCACTGGCGCTGCTTAGGAAGTAACAGACGTCCAATCCGGCGGGCATCGTTCGCGCGAGATTCTCGGCGAACCGGGGCGCCTGTTGATGGAGGTAGCGTGTGTTGGTGTTGAGGAGCCGAAGTTGTCGTTGTGCGGCTGCGATCACTTCAGGATGCGAGTGTCCGACATGGGGAACGTTGTTGTACGCATCCAAATACTCGCGACCAAAGGCGTCAAACAGGTGAACTCCACGACCCATTACGAGATGGAGTGGTTTTTGATACGAGAGTCGGACGCTGCGACCGATTCGTGCGTTTCGATTTTTTTGCAATGCCCGTGTGGCCGCCAGTAGGTCCGTAGGGGGGGACTCGTGTTCCGCAGTTCGGCAGGCGGGCAAATCCAACAGCCATTGTGGGTTGGGTGACAAGGCCGCCCAAACGCGACTCAGATCCGCGTGCCCAACGCCCGGAAAGCCGACGGGATCGCCCAGATCATCCAACAGGATTTGAAAGTGCAGGTGCGGGGCCCAGCCACCGTTTTCCGCCGGTGTCCCCAAAATACCCAAGCATTGTCCGGCAGCAACCGGGGCACCCACTTCGGGCGCTGACAGGCGAGTTCCAAGTCCGAGCGGTGACGATGGAGGTGCAGCCGCATCCGCGAATGTGGCCAAGTGGCCGTACAAGGTGAAAAACGGTGGACCATTGGGCCATTCATGTTTTACAACGACCAAGGTTCCATAATCGAGCGGCAGATCGATTTTTGCAACGGCGTGCACCACTCCCGCGGCAACGGCGCGGACAGCGACTCCGGCCGGCGCAAACAAATCCATGCCCAGATGAATCGTACGCCGTTGGGCCGGAGTACACGCGGTGCCAAACTGCGCGGATTGATAGATCGCTCGAGGTTCAAAATAAAGGCCAATACCGTAATCAGCGCGTTGTTCGGCTAAGGTCTTCTCAATGGCGTGCGAAACTTCGGGCTCGGACAATGGCCATCCCAAGGCACTCAGCAGGTCGCTCTCGCAGCTCAAGTCCAGGCAATTTCCGACCGCTTCGGGACCAAGATCCAAGGGGAACGAAAACTGAACGCGATGTGTTGCGAGCCACTCCGTCCACTCGGCTCCATAAGCGACCGGTGGCAAATCGCACGCATCACGAATGACCGCGTTGGCCAACCGAGGCGAGATCGTCAGCAAACGTGGTAGCGAACGTCGCACGGGCTGTTGGCTGATCTGCAAATAGGAATTGTTCGGATCGCGACTCAAGCCTTCAGCGGCCATGACAACACTGGTGCCAAGTCGCAACAGGACCAGCGGAAACAGGACTTGCATTTCTACTTCGGTCAACGGCCGTTGCCGATGATAGCCACGCACGACCGGCACGATCACCGACCAGACATCGTCGACATCCAACAACAAATAAGCCAAGGCAATCGCCAGTTCGCCGACTGTCCAGGTCTCCAACGCATCGCCAAAATCTATCAACCCGGAGACTCGGTCCAGTTTGATGTTGTTGGTGACGTGCACCAAAATGTTATGGTCATTGGCGTCATTGTGAATCACGCTGCGAGGCAAATCGTCAGCGACCGGTGCGACGTCGCGATCATAAATTCGCAGGCAATGGTCCAATTGCTCGACGAGTGTCGCATCCGAGACATGCCGCCGCAGTTGTTGCACGACTTGTCGGCCTTGCTGCAGATCCCAGGGCAAGGTTCGGACCAATGCCGGGTGATGATAGTCGAGCAGTGCCGCGTCGACTTGCCCGAGGTAACGTCCTACGTTTTCGAGCAGTTCCGGGGATCGGTAGGCGACGTGACTGAGGACATTTCCACTGAGGTACGTCAACAGACGAACGGCACAGGGACGTCCAGCCAAATCCACCCATTGGCCGATTGTTTTTCCGAAGCGATTGGGGATCACTTGGCAACTGTCCGAAGTATGTTCGGATAAACATTCCATCATGCCGTTTTGCGCCTCCAGGAAATCCCAGCTTTCGTCC
>JAEUIP010000486.1 GCA_016795075.1 Planctomycetaceae bacterium
AGCCATTGTTTGCTCGCGGAATGCCTGAAACTAGACGTTTGGTACTTTTTGAATTTTTCATTCTTCAATAATCATTAAACATTCACACGCCAGAGCCAGCGAGGGTCATTTCGAAGCTTTCGAGGCTCGAAATCCGGAACTTATTTCGCGACAAATCCTAAGCCCTACAGCAAAATCGGTCGTATTACATGTCCGTGGTCGATTTCTAGGCGTTTTCGGCCGGGGATTTCTAAGCGTCGAGAGTCGAGCCCCAGTTGATGCAAGATCGTGGCATGGATGTCGGTCACATAATGCCGATCTTCGACGGCATGAAAGCCGATCTCATCGGTCGAGCCATGAACCGTCCCCCCTCGAACGCCACCGCCCGCCATCCAAACACTAAATCCGAAAATGTGATGATCGCGACCATCCGAACCCTGCGAACCCGGTGTGCGACCAAACTCGGTGGCAAACACGACCAGCGTATCGTCCAACAGGCCTGTCCGTTTCAAGTCTGTCAATAACGCGCCGATTGGTTGATCGACTGCCAAGGCGTTGCCTGTGTGATTGCTCTTCAAGGCTCCGTGCGCGTCCCAACTCCCGGCCCCGCCCGCTCCGTGTTGCACTTGGATAAACCTCACGCCTCGCTCTGCCAATCGCCGCGCCGCCAACATCTGATGTCCAAACGCTTGGCAGTGTGGCAAATCCAAACCGTAAAGTTTGCGAGTTTCTTCGGTCTCTTGGGAAAAGTCAAAGACTTCCGGTATCGATTGCTGCATACGAAACGCCAATTCGTAAGCTGCAATCCGAGCAGACAAGGCATTGTCGTCTGGAGTTTGGACAGCTTGCTGTTGATGTAGATCCCGCAACAAATCGACGCCGATTCTCCGAGACTCGGCAGAAGTCCCTTCGGGGCGATTGGCAAAATCGAGCGGCTGTTTCGCGTCCACGCGCAAGGGCACCGCATCGTGCGCTGGTCCTAAATAGTGACCATCGCGACGGTTCCAGTACTCTCGATTCCCAAACGAGATGTATTGCGGAAGGTTATCATTGAGTGAAGCCAAACCATAATTGACCCACGCTCCGAGGTTCGGATAACTTCCGTCATTCATGTGGCGTCCCGAGTGAAATTGGGTCTGAGCGCCGTGGTTACTGTCCGTGGTCCACATCGAGCGAACAACGGCGATTTCATCGATATTTCGCGCGATGTGCGGGAACCAATCGCTGACCTCGATGCCGCTCTGGCCGTACTTCTGATACCCTACCTGCAAAGGATAAAGTTCATTGCGTTGATTGCCATTGGCATCGGGCACCGCCAATCGTTCCAAGGCCAACTTGGCCGGGTCTTGTACATCGGCGTATGGGGTCTCTTTGATCGTCTTCCCAGCGTATTTGTTCAGCATTGGCTTTGGATCGAA
The DNA here is from genome assembly GCA_016795075.1 of Planctomycetaceae bacterium. Classification (GTDB taxonomy): domain Bacteria; phylum Planctomycetota; class Planctomycetia; order Pirellulales; family Pirellulaceae; genus M30B19. The sequence continues at coordinate 1,398 of JAEUIP010000486.1, forward strand.
GCTCTCCATGTGACTGACGCCGCCATTCATGAACAACCAAATGACCCGCTTGGCTCGAGCTGGAAAGTGAGGCTGGCCATTCGGTGGATGCCAATCATCGGCGCCCCTTGCAAATTCGCTGACATTGGTACGCGCCAAACCATCGCGATGCAGCATCGCCGCCGCAGCCAATGCGGCAAACCCGGACAGCACTTGACGACGATGCGGAAACTGATCGCGATGCATGGCATTCTTCCTATCGAACCGTGACAAAATCATTGTGATTGAGCAAGACCCAAATCAAGTTGCCCACTATTTTCCGCGACCGGTCGGCGGTGTCGAGCGAACCTTGTTCAAGTTCTTTTGCGTGCCATTGGGAAATGGCCTGTTGGCAACGACTCAACTCTGCGGCCGTGCACATCCGCCCCAAGACGACCACAAATGCAGACCGCACCCAGGCTTCCGAGGCCACATCAAGTGTCTCGCTATTCGTGGGTTCTACCATCTTGGCCATGTCGATGATTCGATCAGCAATCTTCGGGATCAGTTCGTGCGTTAACTCGCTATTGGCCAGAGCCAAAGCCTGTTGGGGTACAACGCTTTGCTCTCGCCGATAACATTCCAAAACCGACGCTTCATCAAAAGACGTCAAGAATACATTGCGATCGTTATTGGAATGAAAAAAATACAAGCTGCGTCGCCGCGAGTTTGCTTGTTGGTCCGCGGGAATCGGTGGACCGCCAAGTGAATCATCCAATTGGCCTGCCAATTCCAACACCGAGTCACGAACCACCTGGGATTCCATCCGGCCCAAAGGTCGTCGCCAATAGAGTCGATTGTCGGGATCGATCGCCCTTCCCCGCGCCGTTCCTTCAGAATTGATCGTGGATGCCATTTGGTAAGTGGCCGACTGAACGATCAACCGATGCAAATGCTTCATGCTCCACCCGCTGTCGATCAGTTCAACAGCCAACCAATCCAAAAGTTCGGGATGAGTCGGCGGTGTCCCATTTCGCCCAAAATCAAACATTGTCGGAACCAACGGTTGACCGAAATGCCGGTTCCATAGATGGTTCACAGCGACACGAGCCGTAAGCGGATGGCGCGGGTCAACCAACCAATTGGCTAACGCGGTTCTCCGCCCAGTGCTGGTCGCGGGATATTCAACCGTTGGATCGTCTTGGCCCGAAAATAGAAATCGAGTCGCAGACCATTTTGCACCCACCAAAGGAGTAAAGCTCGTCGCCGTTTCGTGTAGTTTTTGTTCTGCCGCTTGAACACGCGCACTCGCTTGTTCGAGTTGTTGTCTGAGCTCGTCGGTAACGTTTGGCGCGTTGAATTTGCGAAGCTCCACTTCGATCAATGCGAGGCGTGCGGCTTCCAGTTCGGTGGCCCGTTCGGCTTGGACGGCTGATTCGATCAACGCTTGCCGAAGTTCCGTGTCCGCGGCGTCCATCTGCTGCGCGGCGGTACCGCGCTGCCGCACACTTTCGACTTCAGCTTGTGCCCAGCGTAACTTGGCCTGAGCGGCTTGCAGCTCCAACTGAGCGCGATCCAAGTACCATTTGGCACCCACCAATGT
>JAEUIP010000487.1 GCA_016795075.1 Planctomycetaceae bacterium
TCCTGACACCTTTACCAGACCCACCCTAAAATTAAGTAGTGACAAAGCACTAGTGCTATGTGACCGGAACCATCTTTGAATAAGGGAAGAACATGCAATTTCGATTCGCGATCCACGGTGCTGCAGGCCGAATGGGCCAACGTTTGGTCGCCTGCGCGGCAGCCGACGACGAAGTGCAGTTGGTTGCCGCGATCGATGCTCCGAATTCTCCAAAACTGGGGCAAGACAGTGGCCTGGTTGCCGGCATAGGCCCCAATGAGATCCCGATCACCACGGATTGGTTGGGCGGTTGTGATGCGGTTATTGATTTTAGTTCCCCCGAAGGTGCCAAAGCAGCGCTGCAGTTGTGCCTGAATCGTCGCCTACCTTTGGTCTTGGCCACCACGGGTTTGCCACCGGAGTTCTTGGAAGAACTGCAAACTGCGGCTCACGAAATTCCGATCCTCACGGCTCCCAACATGAGTACGTCGGTGAACCTGGCCGTCTACCTATCGCAAATGGCGGCCCGCGTGATGAAGCAGGTCGGCATGGACCCGGATGTTGAAATTGTGGAACGCCATCACCGGATGAAACACGATGCCCCAAGCGGCACGGCGCTGAGATTCGGCGAAGTGATCGCCAAAGAGTTGAACTTGACCGAGTCGGTTCACGGTCGCCACGGCATGGTGGGGCCACGACCAATGAACGAGATCGGTTACCATGCGGTACGTACTGGGGACGACGCCGGGCAGCATCTGGTGATCTTCGGCATGTTGGGCGAGACCTTGGAGATCCGCATCGCGGCCGTCAATCGCGATGGTTACGCCCGAGGAGCAATTGCCGCCGCAAAGTTCCTTTGCAGTTGCGGACCCGGCATGTACACGATGTCCGACATGTTAGGATTTTGAGACAGCGATCCAATAGCCAATCGGTGAATCAGTTTTTGTAAACGGTTGATTTTCCACCGGGATCGGGAGCCCAGAAGGCGCGGCGCTCGTCTTCTGGCGGGCGTGATTTCGTCGAGCTCGCCGGTTTGGAAAGACACCAGAGCAGCCTACCCCACGATGAATTAACGCCACAACAAGTTTGTTCACCCGTAGGCCGCCAGCGGACTGGCGACGCACATTGTCGCAGCCCTCACTGTCTTGTCTTTTTAGCAAAGATCCGCACTGACTGTAACTAAGCGACCAATTCTTCTTTCTCGCCGGATCCGCGAGGAGCGATCGTTCCGGCCTCTTCGAGCGAGCGAACGATGTCCACAATTTCCTGTTGAACCTTTTCCACGTCCGATAATTTCACGGCTCCCAAGAACTCGACTTCTTCCTGGAGCGTTTGGGCCGCTCGTTGCGACATGTTGCCCATGACTTTTTGCTTGAGCGTCTCGCTGGCACCTTTCAGCCCCATGGCCCATTTGCCACTGTCGACGTTCTTTAGGATCTGTTGGATGTCTTTGTCGCCAAGTTTGCCGATATCCTCGAACACAAACATCAACCGACGAATTTCTTCGACCAATTCCGGGCTTTCCCGCGACAATTGATCCATGATCGTCCGCTCGGTATTTCGGTCCGTGATATTCAAGATCTCTGCGATGCTGCCTACGCCGCCGGTCTTGTCAAAAGACTGGCTCATTAGGTTGGCCATCCGAAATTCGAGACCTTTCTCGACGGAGCGGATCACTTCGGGGCTCGTTTGACCCATGTTGGCAATGCGCCGAATGACGGCGATCTGCCGATCCGGTTGCAACCCCGCCAAGATCTCGGCACCATACGCCGGCGGCAAGTAAGCCAGGATCAAAGCGATCGTCTGCGGATGTTCATCCGAGATAAACGTCAAGATGTTTTGCGGGTCGATCTTTTTCAAGAAACTGAACGGCAACGACTCGACCACTTGTCGCACGTTTTCGAACGACTCCTTGGCGCCATCGCCCAAGGCCTCGGTGATCAAATTGCGCGCCAATTCCAAGTTCCCCGACATGCCACCGTTGGCGGCTCCGCTTGAATCCGCGAATTCGTTGATCACCGCGTTTTGCTCGTCAACGGTCACTCGGCCAAGATAGGCAATTTCGATCGAAACGGTCTCGACTTGCGCCGGAGTGAATTTAACCATCAATTTGGCCGCGAGGGGCCTGGGGAGGCAAGTCAGCAAGATCGCCGCCTTCCGCAGGTTGGGGTTTTCTTTGTTCGTGGAGTTGTTCGACGAGATCGAGCTCATGCAGCAACTTGCCAATCTAGGAAATGAACGAAGCACGACACGATTGCCCAACCCCCAACGCTCGGAGACAATCGTTCCTAGTCGTCATCGGCAAAATCAGCAAAACCGCTTGATTCGATTTTCATTGCTAGCATCGGGAAGCACCCAAGGTTCGGCTGCTCAACCGGTCGTCCACTCGATTCGTTGATACAACTGAAGTAGTTTTTCTCAATGGGCGGAGTGCAGACTTCGGAGCCAGTGGATTCGGCCAAGCAGATGGGCCGCGAAGTGGTCATGAGCCGACCGATTTTGGCTCTGGGGACCAAATCGAACACAGTTGTAGAGAATTGCCTTTAGCAAGTCGTACTCGTTTCGAACCAGATTTGGACGATGGTTGAGCACGATCCCGACGGCCGTTTGTCGTTACGAGTTCGGGATCATGGCCGTTTTGCGATGTCGGACTCGGAAACCCTCTTCCCAAGCGATCGCCGCCACTTTGTCGGCCATCTTGCTCAGACTTCGCTTCATGATCGTTGGACTCGAAAACAAAAAATCGTCGCCGTGCAAATTTATTCGTCCCAAATTAACTTCACTTTTTCGTCGTTGGAAATAGAACTGGGAACCGCAATGACCTCGAAGGGAACTTCTCGTAAAAGTTGAATCCAACGCTCGCTTGGATTTACGACGCTCGCGAACAATTTTGTTATGTTGAATATCCCAGAGTACCAAGGAGTTCTGGCGATGAGCCGATCGTTAACTCGGTTCCCTTTTAACGAATGAAT
>JAEUIP010000488.1 GCA_016795075.1 Planctomycetaceae bacterium
GATGGTGACCCAGGAGGGCCGTTGCTGCACGACATGCCCCTTGCCCAGCCGGGCGAAGAAGGAATCCGAGCGATCGGTGTCGCTGGAACTCACGCCCAGCGCGATGCGGTGCCCTTGTTTGAACACGTTCGCGGTTGGGACGAGATTGATGTGGTGATTGTTACCGGCGATGCCTACATCGACCACGCGAGTTTTGCGATGGCGATCTTGGGCCGCGTTTTGCAGGCGGCCGGCTATCGAGTGGCGATTCTGAGCCAACCGGATTGGCAGACGTGCGAGCCGTGGAAGACCTTTGGTCGCCCGCGACTGTATTTTGCGATCAGCGCCGGCAATATGGACTCGATGATCAATCATTACACGGCCGGTAAGAAGGTCCGCAACAGCGACGCGTATTCTCCGGGCGGGAAGATTGGCCTCCGACCCGATCGAGCGACCTTGGCGTATTGCCAGCGGGCGCGAGAAGCGTACAAGAATGTGCCCGTGATCGCGGGTGGGGTCGAGGCTAGTTTGCGACGTTTGGCACACTACGATTATTGGAGCGATAAGGTCCGGCGATCGATCCTCTTGGATAGCAAAGCGGATCTGGTGGCCTATGGGATGGGCGAAAATTCGATTCTGGAAATTACCCATCGGTTGGCCCAGGGCCAGTCGGTGAAGGAGCTCCGTTCGATGCGTGGCGTCGCCTATTGCCTGGGCGCGAGTGAATCTCCACCCGAATCGGCGTTGGTGCTGCCCAGCTACGAAGAAGTTTGCCAAAGCAAAGAAAAGTTTGCGGTCGCAACGAAGTTGATCCATCAAGAGACCAATCCCTACAATGCGCGGACTTTAGTCCAGTACCACGATCGGCAAGCCGTCGTCGTAACGCCACCGCAGTTTCCGATCCCGCAAATCGCGATGGATCGAATTTACGACCTGCCCTACACTCGGCAGCAGCACCCGATCTACCAAGAACCGGTCCCGGCGTTCGATATGATCAAGGATTCGGTCACGATCATGCGTGGCTGTTTTGGCGGCTGCACGTTTTGCTCGATCACGGCACATCAAGGTCGCATCATTCAGTCACGCAGTGAAGCCTCGATCCTGAACGAAGTTCAACAAATAGCCGAGTCGCCGAAGTTCAAGGGCACGATCTCCGACATTGGCGGCCCGACCGCGAACATGTATCAGATGCGATGTACTCGCCCGGAAGTGGAAGCGAAGTGTCGGCGTCAATCGTGCGTCCATCCTTCGATCTGCAAACTGTTGGGCACCGATCATGGTCCCATCATTCAACTGATGAAGAAGTCACGCGAAATTGAGGGCGTCAAGAAGGTAAACGTGGCCAGCGGAATCCGGATGGACCTGGCCCGCCTGAGCCCGGAGTATTTGCACGAGTTGGCGGCGCATCATGTGGGCGGCCAATTGAAAGTTGCTCCGGAACACACGAGCGACACGGTGTTGCACTTGATGCGGAAGCCGAACAATATCGACTTTGAGGACTTTACCAACAAGTTCAAGGACGAGAGTCGCAAAGTCGGCAAGAAGCAGCGGATCATTCCGTATTACATTGCCAGCCATCCGGGGTCGGACATCAACGCGATGATCGACTTGGCTTTGTTTCTCAAACGGACTGGTTACCGGCCCGATCAAGTGCAAGATTTTATTCCGGCTCCGTTGGACGTCGCCACGGCCATGTACTACACGGAATTGGATCCGTTCACGATGAAACCGGTCTACGTGGCCAAACGGATTCGCGAACGAAAAATGCAACGAGCGTTGATGCAATTTTTCAAACCAGAAAACTACTTTGATGTTCGCGAGGCGTTGCTGTCCGTCGGTCGCAAGGACTTGATTGGGAATGGTTGTGATTGCCTGATACCTGCCGCGCCACCACGCGAAGCGATTCTCAAGCGTCGGAAGACGGCTGGAAAACAATTTGGCGAATATGTGCATCAGATTGATGCCAAGTCTCCGCCTGCAGGAAAACGTACGTCAAGGCATCAAGCGGGAACCGGCTATCGTCCCGAACGCAAATCTACCAAAAACGTTGGTCCAGCGAAAAACGTAGGGCCAGCGAAGAACATTGCACCGACGAAAAACGACGCCGGGAATAACCAATCGGCGCGACGACGATTTCCAGGTGACCAGCGCGGAAAGAACTCATGACGCAGGATGCGACAAATGCCGACGCGGAGTTGGCTGATTCCACGATTCATGTCCCGGTCATGCCCGCGGAAGTACTGGCTGCGTTGGATGTTCAACCGGGTGCGATCATTGTGGATGGCACATTGGGTGGTGGTGGGCATACGCGCCTGTTGGCTTCGTTGGTAGGACCAACGGGGTGTGTGATTGGAGTCGATCGTGATCCGTCCGCTGTGGCTCGGACGACGGAGACGCTTCGTGGGCTACCGGTGCAGACGTCTGCGGCGAATTATGCAGACATTCCGGAAGTGCTGGCCGAATTGCAAATCCCTTTGGTCGACGGAATTCTATTGGATTTGGGACTTAGTAGTGACCAACTCGCGGATCGCGAGCGAGGTTTCAGTTATCAGAGCGATGGCGATTTGGATCTGCGGTTTGATACCTCGACGGGCAAGCCTGCGTGGTTGTTGGTCGAAAAGATGAGCGAGCAGCATTTGGCGGATCTGATCTACCAGTACGGCGAGGAACGATTTAGTCGCCGAATTGCTCGGCGAATTGTGCAGGAGCGACAACAGAAACCCATTCGAACGGCGCAGCAATTGGCCAATTTGTTGCGAACCTGTGTGCCGCGATCCAAGAATCATTCGATTGACCCTGCGACTCGTACATTTCAAGCGCTGCGGATTGCGGTGAACGAGGAACTCAAGTGGTTGGAAGTTGCGTTACGACGCTTGCCTGCCTGTCTAAAGCCACAAGGCAAGTTGGTCATCATTAGCTTTCATTCGTTGGAGGATCGCTTGCTGAAGAACGCGTTCCG
>JAEUIP010000489.1 GCA_016795075.1 Planctomycetaceae bacterium
CGATATTTTGTTGTGGACGAAAGTTCCCTACGGCGAGCGTATTCCTGAGGACATTCCATGAAGGCTTTTGAGGCGGTCGAGAAATATTTCAACAAAGCAGCGGACCACTTGGAGATGAATGACTCCATGCGACGCCTGCTCGTCACCTGCAAGCGGGAAGTCCAGGTCGAAGTTCCAGTGGAGATGGACGACGGACGTTTGGAAACGCTGATTGGCTTCCGAGTCCAGCACAACAACGCGCGCGGCCCCATGAAGGGCGGTCTGCGGTATCACTGGGAAGTGGATTTGGACGAAGTCCGCGCTTTAGCCTCGTTGATGACCTGGAAAACAGCGGTTGTCAACATTCCTTATGGTGGCGCAAAAGGTGGCATTTGCATCGACCCGCGCAAGTTGAGCATCAAGGAACTGGAACGAATCACTCGGAAGTTTATTGATCAGATTCACGAGATCATTGGGCCGGACGTCGATATCCCGGCTCCCGACATGGGAACCAATTCCACCGTCATGTCCTGGATTCGCAATCAGTGGGAAAAATATCACGGATTTAACCCAGCAGTCATTACGGGGAAACCGGTCGAGCATTACGGATCCAAAGGCCGCGAAGAAGCGACCGGCCGTGGCTTGGGAATCTTGGCCTTCAAGGTCTTGCAACGACTGGGACGATTCCCCAAAGACACTCGCGTGGCAATCCAGGGATTTGGTAATGTCGGAACGCATGCGGCGAAATTGTTGCACGAGTCCGACTTCAAAGTTGTGGCCATCAGCGATTTGTCCGGCGCCTACTACAACCCCAATGGGCTGGATATCCCCGCTGCTTTGAAGCATGTCTTGCAGCATCGCACCCTGCAAGGCTTTGGCAACGCGGAAATCATTACCAACGAGGAATTGTTGGCATTGGACGTCGAGATGCTCGTCCCAGCTGCCCTCGGGAACGTGATCAACGCCTCCAACGCTCATACGATCAAGGCCCAGATTATCGTCGAGGGTGCCAATGGTCCGGTTTCGCCCGAGGCGGACGACGTTTTTGAAGCAAACAAAGTTTTGGTTCTGCCCGATATTTTGGCGAATGCGGGCGGCGTGACCGTCAGTTATTTCGAATGGGTCCAGAACCGCCAGTACTACGTTTGGGACCTGAACCGCGTCCGACAAAACTTGGACAATGTGCTTTCGTCGGCGTTCGAGGACGTTTGGCAGATGAGCACCGAGCACAAGGTTTCACTGCGGACTGCGGCCTTCATGATCGGGATCGACCGGGTCCGCCGAGCGACCGAACTATCCGGCTATTAGAGTTAGCCCCCTTGGGGTATAAACTCTGGGCAAACGGCGAATGGTGTCAGGGATCAGTCGGAGCGGAACGGTTCTCCTCGGGCGGCCTGCAATCGCCGAAGGATGACGACCTTGGTTCCTGATCCTGTTGCCTTTTATCACGAACAAGTTAATCGCCTGCAAACAGAGTTGGCCAGTCTGAACCAACGCTGTGGCTGGAGCGGGTTGGCTCGGGGACTGACGTTCCTGGGAGCCACGTTTTGCTTTTTCGCTGCGTTTTTTCAATACCAGGACATGCCCCAATTGTGGTGGAGCCTGTTTGGCGTCGTGGCTGTGGTATTTCTATTTTTCGTTATTTATCACGGCGTCTTCGACAATCGACGCATTCGAGTCTCCCTGCAGTTGGCTTTTTTTCGCCAAGGGTTGGCTCGGATCAAACGGGATTGGCCCAATATTTCTAATCCCTTGTCGTGGGCAGATGACAAGCAGCCCATCCCGGGACTCGCCAATCGAGTGAAAGAATCCGCGCATCCCAAACTCGACCGGGTCACCATTACGGACCTGGATTTGGAAGGCGAGAAGTCGCTTTGGCGATTGTTGAATTTGGCTCGGACGCCTTCTGGGCAAGCGATGTTGCATCAGTGGATGCTGCAAGCGACTTCGCTGGAGGAAACGAAGAAACGACAAGAAAGTGTCAAGGCCTTGGCAGACGCCGACTCCTGGCGTCACGAGTTCTTGCTGAGTTGTTGGGGCAGTGTCAGTCCGGTCTCCAGTCCCGCGACGATCATGGCTTGGGCGGCGGGGCCGCCACCTTCGACATGGCTGAACACGATGATCACGGTCGCTCGCGTATCCGCCGTGTTGTTGGTACTAATCTTGACGGCCGGCGCTATGGGGTGGATTTCGCCGTCGTGGTTGGGGACATGCCTCTTCGGTTTGATCTTGTTCAATTTCTTGGTCAGCGTCGCAACCGCCGCTCCGGTACACGAAATCTTCCGTCAAGTTTCCTCACGCGCGGAAGATGTGCGGCAGTACGAGCATCTGCTGGAGATGATTGCCACCATCCCAATCCGCACCGAAATGATCGACGGGCTGCAACGCCGCGTCACCGCACAGACGGCCGACTCGAATGGACCATCAGCCCACCGAGCGGCGATGAAACAGTTGCTGTTGTGGAGTATGTTGGGAAATCTGCGCAGCGGTGTGACATTTATTTTTTACGTCGTGGTCCAGTTTGCATTTTTGTGGGACCTGCATGTCTTGGCAGCCTTAGAAAAGTGGCGACTGCGTTGGGGCAAGCAACTTTTCGGTTGGTTTGATTCGCTTGGTGAATTGGAAGCTTTGGCGGTCTTGGCCCAGTGTCGCTTCGATCATCCCACTTGGGTGTTTCCCGAATTGGTTCCCGCGTCTCAAGGGCAACCAGCCGTGGTCGGCCAGAAAATGGGGCACCCGCTCTTGGGCCCCGGTTCGGTCGCCAATTCGGTTTCGTTGGGGCCGTGGGGGAAGTCCTTGGTCGTGACGGGCTCGAACATGTCCGGCAAAAGTACCTATCTGCGAGCCGTTGGCGCGAATCTGATCTTGGGACGAATGGGCGCGCCGGTCGACGCCACGACGTTTCGCATGCCGGCCGTGGAAATCGGCACCAGCATGCGTGTGGCGGATTCG
>JAEUIP010000048.1 GCA_016795075.1 Planctomycetaceae bacterium
AGAATCGGCATAACCGTTACAACCCACACGAATGGCTGACAGTCTCAATCGCTCCCGACGGAACAGCCGATACTTCAAGTCGTTCCGTCGCAATCGAAAACTCAGGAAGAATTGTCAGGACGAAATAAACATGAAGATTTCTGGAGTGTTAGTGGCGATGGCTTTAGCCATTGCGGCATCCGGTTGTCGGTCGACCAGCCGCACGGTTTTCGAGCAGGATTCTCGTTCGCGGCAAAGTCAAATCTCTACCCGATCCCAACCTCAGGTTTCGGCAGAAATTGTCCAAGCGACATACGAAGATTTGGATGGCCCGAGAAAGATTCAAGGCATCCGACCAGCGGAACAGTTCTCGCAGCGGGAGTTGAATTCGTTGGGTGCCACGTTTCAAGATTCGCCGGGGTTGATGTCATTGGAGCAGTTTCAATCTTTGGCTATCGAACGTAATCCCACCATTCAGGCACTAGCAGCCAGCACGCAAAAGGCTGCCGGATACCGCACACAAGTAGGGTTGCGGCCCAATCCGGTCGTTGGCTATCAGGCTGTCCAACTCGCAGATCAGGGCACCGACCAGCATACCGTGTTCTTCGAACGACAGTTTGTACGGGGGGGCAAGTTGGAGCTGAACCAAAGCGTGCTCAACGAAGCATTGCGAGCACAAAGATTCGAGTACGATGCCCAGCAAATTCGAGTATTGACCGACATCGAGATTAAATTCTTTGAAGTACTGGCCGCACAACGCAGAGTGGAATTAGTCTCTGAGTTTGAAGGTGTTGTCGAAAAGGGGTTAGAGCTTTCCGAAACTCGAATGAAGGCTCAGGAAGGCACCAAAGTCGATGTATTGCAAGCAAAAATTCAAAAAAACGAAATCAATCTGTCACGCCAGCAGGCGGAAATTGCCCTCGCTACAGCTTGGCAAGAGTTAGTCGCGATTGCGGGAGTACCCGACCTGCCAATGACGCAAGTCATGGGTGAATTGCCGCAGCAGGCGGAGCTCTTGGACTGGCGGGCGTTTGCGTCAGCCGTCGTTGAAACCAGCCCTGAAATGGAAGCTGCCCGTGCGAGAATCGCGAGGGCTCGTGCCAATTTGAATCGGCAAGGAGTCCAAGCCATTCCGAATATCACCGCTCAACTTGCCGCTGGCATAGATAACGATTCGAATTCTGGCTTGATCAACTTGCAAGTCGGTGTACCGATTCCAACGAACAACCGCAACCAGGGCAATATCTCGGCCGCTCAAGCGGAGTTGTGTCGGGCAATCAAGGATGCCGAACGAGTCGAATTGTCCATCAAGTCGAGGTTTGCAGTCATCGCCCGCGAATATGACTCCGCACTGGCAGCCGTTGAGCAATACACTCGGGAAATTCTGCCCAGTGCGGTCGAGTCGCTCCAATTAGCGGATAAATCCTATAAAGCGGGCGAATCGAGTTTTGTGCAGGTGTTAGTCGCGAGAAAGACGTTCTTCGATTCCAATATCAGTTTCTTGGAGGCTCAAGCTCAGTTGGCTCAGGCGCAAGCGAAAATGAAAGGCAACGCCTTGACCGGAGCTCTTGATCCGACCACCGACGAAAGCGGTGACGACGGCCTACGCGGTGAGTCGCTGGATCAGCAGTAGATCAACTTTGTCGCAAATGGTTACTGGCTCGGGAATCGAGCTTGCTGGCGAGTGTTCGAATTCATTGGCATCGAACCATGCCAATTGCGACTCTGGGCATGCAGCATTTCTTCGTCAGCTGCTTTTCACCATTTTTCCATGTGCGTGAAATTCAGTGATTTGGGGATATTTTTTTCGCTGCCGTGAAGGAAATCCATCCGGTTGGCATCCAACCTTGCAAATGCTCGTGTGCGTCTGCATCGGGCTTGAGCGGCATTCATTATCCGCAATCGGCTTTTGAAGGTCGAACGGATTTTAAACACCGTCGTGGTAGAAGGGTGCGAACTGGATGAGTATGCCGAAGGATTGGACTGATTCCGCCCCCTAATGACCAGAAGTTTCTTGAATTTCGAACACTATTGGAGATTAACGATGAGACATTTTGTGTCCCTTTTTATGCTTGCCCTGTTTGCGAATCTGGCTGCTGCACAGTCGACGACTCCGTTGCAACTCTCCCCTTCCGACCTGTTGCTAGCGAAAGTCCAAGGAATCTGTCCGGTAATGGGCGAGAAGCTCGGTTCGATGGGAGACCTGATCAAGGTTCAAATCGAAGGCGAAACGGCGTTTCTCTGCTGCGAAAGCTGCAAGGATCAAGCCATTAACGCGGATTACTGGAAGACCATACAAGCCAATATGGCCAAGGCTCAAGGGATCTGCCCCGTGATGGAAGAAGAGTTGCCTAAAAATGCTTCATCGACCGTTGTAAACGGCCGCCGGATTTTTGTCTGCTGTCCGCCATGCTCGAAGAAAATCGCCGTCGACCCGACGACATATACAGCAATGGTCGACGAAAAATACGCGGCGTATGTCGCTGGAGCCGCTGAAAAAGAAAAGGTTCATCGTCGCATAGTAGCCCAGAAAATCTGCCCTGTTTCAGGCGAAGAGCTGGGATCGATGGCCGAGCCGGTTTGGGTAAAGACGTCCGAAGGCGAAGAGTTTTTTCTGTGCTGCAAGGGCTGCGAAGGGAAAGCAGCAAATGCCAACCATAGCGCATCCATTGAGGCCAACCTACGAGCTGCCCAAGGGAAATGCCCCGTGATGGACAAAGCATTGCCTGGAAACGCCAAGTCAGTATTGGTCAATGGCCGCCGCGTCTTTATCTGCTGCCCCGGCTGCGAAAAGAAGTTGGCTGCCGATCCGACTACCTATCTGGCGATGGTTGACCAGCTTTATGCAACAAACTTGAAATCAAACCATCAAGCGGATGCAGAGGGCAAGACCCGTGCTCACGACAAATAATCGAAGGTCGGAGGTAATGCTGACCCATCTATAAAGAACTGAGCGGCCTAATGTAAAAGAACGCAAGATAATCGATGCAGGCCTCATTCGAGATTCAGGTCCTGCATCGCGAAAGCTGTGCAGCGAAAGTCGCTGGTGCAATCAGAACGACTACTTGTGTTCGCCAAGCTGATGTTTCGTTTGCCTCCCGGCGTGCCGAGGTGGAAGCCGAATCCTCGCCACATTTGATTGGCGATGGCGGTGACCATGCTGCTGATGATGGCAATGGGTTGACGCTGCACAGCCGGTGCCAGAACATTACTGCCGAGAGGCCCTGTTTTGGCAAGAAAGAGTATCGAATAGGACGAGCGATGGCACACGAACACGAACATCGAGAACACGATTCGGGCGAGCACCGGAGTTCGAAGCCATCTGACCGAAGCGCACGTGATCGCGGGCATTCGCACCACCACAAGCCAGGGCACGGCAAGCACGCCGGCCACAGCGTGGAAATGTTCCGCAATAAGTTTTGGATCTCCTTGGTGCTGAGTGTGCCGACCGTCATCTGGAGCGAGATGATTCAGGAGTGGTTTGGATATTCCGCTCCTGTGTTCCCCGGTTCGGCGCACGTCCCCACTTTTTTTGGAACCATCGTCTACGCCTACGGCGGATGGGTGTTTTTGCGGGGCGCTTGGCGCGAACTGGCTGAGCGTCTGCCGGGGATGATGACGCTGATCTCGCTCGCGATTACGGTCGCTTTCGTTTACAGCCTGGCTGTGATCTTCGGCTTAGACGGCATGGACCTGTGGTGGGAGCTAGCCACTCTTGTCACGATCATGCTGCTCGGCCATTGGATTGAGATGCGTTCGGTCAGCCAGGCACAAGGGGCGTTAAAGGAACTGGCCAAGCTCCTGCCGGACACAGCTCTGCGCATTGTGGCGGAGGATCAGATCGAAGAGGTGCCCTTGTCCACGCTACGGGAGGGCGATCTGCTGCTGATCCGACCGGGCGCGGCGATCGCGGCCGACGGGATCGTCAGGCAGGGGCGAACCTCCGTCAACCAGTCGATGGTCACCGGCGAGTCAGAGCCAGTGCGCAAGCAAGAGACTGATCGAGTGGTTGCGGGGACCATCAATGGGGAAGGATCGCTGCGAGTCGAGGTGACCGGAACCGGCGAACGGACGACCCTGGCTGGCATCATGCGGCTAGTCGAGCAGGCACAGACGTCAAGGTCGAAGGCACAGGTGCTCGCCGACCGAGCCGCCTTCTGGCTGACTCTGATGGCTATTCTGGCCAGTGTGACTACCGCCGTTGTCTGGCTAAGTCTCGGACGTCCCTGGGACTTCACCATTGAGCGCGTGGTGACGGTGCTGGTGATCGCCTGCCCCCACGCACTCGGATTGGCGATTCCGCTGGTTACTGCCGTCTCCACGACGCTGGGGGCGAAGAGCGGTCTGCTGGTGCGAAACCGCCGTGGTTTAGAGGAAGCACACATGCTGGATGTGGTGGTCTTCGACAAGACCGGCACGTTGACTCTGGGTGAGCATCGCGTGGTGGCCATGACGACGGCGGGCGACGTCTCCGAGGAGGAGACGCTGTCGCTTGCTGCCGCCGTGGAACGGGATTCGGAGCACTCGATTGCGCAAGCACTGCTTAAAAGCGTGCGGGAGAGGAAGCTTTCCCTCCCTCAATCCTCTGAGTTGGCATCCGTTGCCGGGCGCGGCGTTTCGGCACTGGTGGATGGAAGAAAGCTGCACGTGGGCGGGCCGGCGCTGCTAAAGAGCCTTCACGCCGAGGCTTGCGACGCATTGCGTGAGGCGGCGGCCCAGGCAAGCACGCACGGACAGGCGGCAATCTACCTCGTCGAGGAGGGGCAGGTCCTGGCGGTTTTCGCGATCGCCGATGCGATTCGTGAGGAGGCCCAAGAGGCGGTTCGCCGGCTGCATGAAAGAGGTATTCAGGTAGTCATGCTGACCGCCGACTCGCAGGCGGTGGCGGATCGGGTAGCGAAACAGCTTAGCATTGAAACCGTATTTGCTGAGGTGCTGCCCGAATACAAGGCGGCAAAGATCAAAGAGCTGCAGCAGAACAAGAAGCGCGTCGCGATGGTGGGTGATGGCGTGAATGATGCGCCCGCCCTAGTGACAGCGGATCTCGGGATCGCCATCGGCGCGGGAACGGACGTGGCGGTCGAGGCCGGCGACGTGGTGCTCGTGCGCTCCGACCCGCGCGATGTCGAGCGAATCATCGTCTTGAGCCAGGCCACCTATCGCAAGATAGTGTAAAACTTATGGTGGGCTGCGGGCTACAACATCGTGGCGATACCGCTCGCTGCCGGGGCGCTTGCATGGGCAGGCATTCTGCTCCATCCAGCGGTGGGCACCGTCTTGATGGCGGCTTCTACCGTGATTGTCGCGGTTAATGCGCAGCTGTTGAGAATTAGATGAGTAAAAGCAGAAACATGAATGGTGGGCGAATGCGGCATGGAATCTGGTTAGCGGTGGGAAGGGTTTTCCCATTCCTGCTATTTTTCGCATTACGTTTAATTGTATTGGCGAATGAATTGACGCACGATGTGTTGATCTTTACCGGCAACGGGGTGATGGGTCGGGAAGTCGTCAACATTCGCAGCAGTAACATCGTGGTGATCATCGGCGGACGCAGCGGCACGTTGGGAAAGCTGGCCATCGGCTATAACGAAGGAAAGCTGATCGGTGCTTTGATGGGCACCGGTGGGATTACGGATATCGTAGAGCCAGTGCCTGCAGCCAGTAAAACGGAGACCGTCGCGCGGATACTCTACCTCCACCTTCCGCGACGACCGATTGAGTGGCTGCTGAAGGTCTACCGCAGGGAACACTATCGGCACTCCTCCATTTTCTGCCGCAGAAACAGCGTCACCAGCACAACGCCGATCGAAGGCAGTCGCGCGACCTCCGCTGGCCACTTAGATTCATCGAAGAGCTTGAGGGCTCGTGCATCAAAGGGTTTAGGAATGTACGTTGTAGCGGCAGGAGTGTTGGTTAATGCTTAGTTTTGAATTCTGGAAACGTCTTCCGATTCGTCACCAGTTAATGCTGGCGGTCAATGGGCACCTTCTGCTGGCGGTCATTCTGTTTTTGGCTCTTGGTCATGGGCTCAGAATTCGTGATGCAAAACGGGAAACGCGTGTCGCTTTGCTCAAGGAAGCAAAGACTCTTTACGAGTCGGTCGATGCCATCGCCAATCGTGGTAATGAGTCGATTCAACAGTTGATTGACGACGTTTGTGCCCGAATGAACTCGTCAGAATTTCCCGGACACCATATTGCCCTAGAGTGGCAGGGGAGGTCAATGCAGGCTCAGTCGCACGGTCGTGCCTCGCACGACATGTTTCTGGCAATGCGGGAGGGGGCTGCGGAACCTGTTCACTTGTTTCCCAAAACGCATTCTCTGCTTGTTGCAAAGTTCGTGGGGCCACGAGGAACAATTTACGTCGCCGAGGCAGAAGAATCAGTTCTTCGCAAAGCTCGACCGGAATTGCTACGTCAGGTTATCGCGGTGCTGATAACGGGGGCATTAGCAGGCTTGATTGTTCACCTTGTCCTGCGACGTGTCGTCACCAAGCCACTACGACGACTGGCCACAACTCTTGGTCGCATTGGCGTCGGTGATCTGGATGCGGAAGCGGACCAGCGAGGTTGTGAAGAACTGACCTACCTTTCGGAACAGATCAATTCGATGAGGATTCAGCTTGCGGAAGCAGACCGCGACCGACGTTTCCAGATGAAGAAGGCTCGCGACATCCAACAACACTTGCGTCCGGCTAATGGAACAGTCAAAGGTATAAAAACCGCCGTGTTGTTTGAGCCGGCTGAAGATGTCGGTGGAGATTACTACGACGTGATTCCACTGGGCGGACATCAATGCCTGTTGTGTTTGGCTGATGTGTCCGGCCACGGAGTGGCTGCGGCTATGGTGGCGGCTGTGATTAAGGCATTGGTCTTGGAAGCGACTGAAGTCACGCATAGCCCGGCAGAAATTCTCAATCGTATTAATCGCCGATACGCGGAGATCATCATGGAAGGGCATTTTGCCACGATGGCCGTCGTCCTGGTCGATTGCCAACAAGTGACACTCACTGTTGCCAATGCCGGACACGAGCTTCCATTCATTCAGCAACCGGGGAACCCGGTGCAGCGCCTCGAAGACAGTGATCTGTTACTCGGTGTCGATCCGGCGATGACCTACACGGAAAAAATGGTATCCGTGGCAAGCGGCACAAGGATCGTTCTGGTATCTGACGGTGTCACGGAAATGTTTGATCCGGATGACGATCAGTTTGGTACTCAGCGGGTCAGCGAAGTGATGGAGGTGTCGTCGACGTCAGACATACAGCAGTTGGTCAACGATTTCTCTCAGGTACTCGTAAAGTTCCGGCGATCTCGAACGCCAATCGATGACCTAACGCTAGTGGCAGCAGAGTTGAATAGAGCTTGAGTTCTTGTCACTCGGAGAACCCGAAAGATGCACTGGATGGCAGGCATTTCGCCAGCTCTAACGGCACGCCCTAGTGCGGCTGTGTGCGGTAGCGGCATCCGCCGGATTGCAAAGACGCCTGAGCATCACATAGTAAACCCCGACAACCGAGTGTGGCCTGCTGATGAAATAATGAAAGAAAGGTTGTCGCTAACGATACGGCACGATGTACTGACCAGCCATCTCGGGCTCGGCTTCTGTTTAGGGTAGCCCGTTGAATGGGTTCAGGAAAGCCCGTCCTTTCGTCGTTGTTGTACTGCAGGGTGCTCTTCCCCCGTGGATTCAGCTTGCAAAAGAGATCCTCGCTTCATCAGTGAATTCATTACCTCTTTTGCATAACATCAGTTGATTTCGAGATTTTTTTTCGCTGCTGTGAAGGAAATCCATCCAAAAGGCATCTTATTCCTGCATTTGCGGATGTTGCGAGTTAAAGTTGCAGTTGTCAAGGAAGGCCACATCCGAAATAATGCAGGATTCAACGATGACGATCGCGAGGTGCATCGCTCTAACGTGGCGAAGAGGTGCGGAAAAAGAGAAAATTGGCCGAAAAATGAAGTAATGAGTCGGAGAATGAAAACAGACCAATCAGCACATTCGCCTAACGTGGTCTGCGAAAAACTGCTTGCAAACCACGATCGCTTTCTTAATTTTCTCGCGGTTCGTTTGGGTAAACGAGAGGACGCGGAAGACATCCTTCAGAATGCCTTTGTCAAGGGACTGCAAAAAGCAAGCGAAATCCGCGACGAAGAGAGTGCCGTGGCGTGGTTCTATCGGCTATTGCGAAATGCCATTATCGATCACTATCGACATTCGGCCGCAGGCCAGAAAGCTCTTGAGGCAATTACTCATCAAACGACCGACGTTGATCCGAGTTTCGATGCCGAGTTGAAGAAAGTAGTTTGCGACTGTGTCAGTGAAATGGTTCCTTTGATCAAGACGGAGTACGCCGAAATGATCCGACGGGTTGACCTTGGTGGTGCCAATTTAACTTCGCTTGCAAATGAAATGGGAATTTCCCCCGGCAACGCTCGTGTGCGACTGCATCGGGCTCGAACGGCACTTCGGAATGAGCTCGAGAACTTCTGCGGCAAATGCGCCGCTGAGGGGTGCATCGACTGCTCTTGTTCGAGAAAAAACGCCAGTTCCTGCGAATAGTTCCTGATTATCCATCGCGTCTGCAGAAATCTCGAAATTCTAGTGTAACGCTCAGCCAGCTCATTCGTCTGCTGTTTTGAAGTGCCCAGATTGCTGAAGGTTAGGACGACACACGAGGAGGTGTCAACCAAAAAGCAATTCATAATCAGGCGACAAAAGTTGAACAGGAGCAATCCATTGAATACCACACGAAAATATAAGACAAATCTGCGCTGTGAAAGCTGTGTCGCAGCTTTGAAACCATACCTTGATCAGGCACCCGGGGTGACCAAATGGGAGGTAGACATTGCCTCGCCCAACAAGACCCTGACGATCGAAGGCGACGTTTCGATTGACATCGTTCGTCAGACCGTTTCCCGGGCTGGGTATGAAGTGCTCGGTGAGGTCGCTGTCTCGCCAATGCCCCCAACTGCAGATCAGTCCGCTGACGCCGCAGCTACCACTTACTTTCCGCTACTATTGCTCGTTTCGTTTCTTATCTCGGTCGTAGCATTGATCGAACTAAGGATGGGCGGCTTTAACTGGAGCCGGGCGATGGGGAACTTTATGGGTGCGTTCTTTTTGGCCTTCTCATTTTTTAAGTTGCTTGATCTAAAAGGATTTGCGGACAATTACCGCAGTTATGACGTGGTAGCCCGGCGAATCCCTGTGTATGGGTACCTCTACCCGTTCATCGAGTTGCTTCTAGGAATTGCATACATCACTGCTTTTCAGCCATTTGCTACGAATCTTGTTACGCTGGTCGTGATGTCCGTCAGCAGTATTGGAGTCATTGAGAGCTTGCTGAACAAGCGTAAGATCCGCTGTGCTTGCCTTGGCACTGTTTTTAATCTCCCCATGTCCACGGTGACATTGGTCGAAGATGGGCTAATGGTCGGGATGGCCGCCATGGCATTGCTAGCAGGTGGACACTAATCAAAGCGTGAAGGCCGCCAACTCATAGCTTTCTTTCGAGTTTTAGCCGTCGTTGCAGCGGAATCAGACTTTTTCCTTCCGAAAAGTGAAGGAATTCGATCCGGCTAGCATCCAAACTGTACGGCGGTTTTTTCGGGCTCAAATCGCAGGGGGGCAACCTTGCCCAAGGTGTTTTACCAAGCCAAAAAAGGATGGAGTTAACAAAAAATGAACAACTTTAAGAGATATTTGCTGGGATTTGGACTGATTGCCGTTCTTGCGATCGTCGTTACGGTTGGTTGCAGCCAGCCTGCGGGTCAAACAGCTAACACGTCGAGTTCAACGAATTCGGCCAAAATGAGCCAGACAAAATCCGCAAATCTGGACGAGGAGCATCCCCATGTGCCGGGCACTCATGGTGGAATTATCATTCCGATTGGTGCCGATAGTTACCACGCCGAAGCCGTGGTCGAAAAAGATGGTGTGCTGAGACTGTTCATGCTCGGTGCGGATGAGACGAGGATCCATGAAGTTGATGTGCAAGCTGTCAAGGCTTATGTCAAAGTTTCCGGTGCTACCGACGCCATTCCCATTGACCTGTCCGCAACGCCTCAGGACGGTGATTCCGACGGCAAGACTTCTCAATTCACCGGCACTCTTCCCGAAGGAGCCATCGGTCAGGCCATTGATGTGACGATTCCGAACCTGCGTATCGGTACTGAGCGATTCCGCGTCGGATTCACAACGGCTGTTCAGGTTCACGACAACGGCATGCCCGCCGGTGTAACAGGCGAAGAAGAGCAAAAGCTGTACTTTACGGCTGCGGGCAAATACACCGAGGCCGATATCAAGGCCAACGGCAATCAAACGGCAAGCGCGAAGTTCAAAGGTTTCATGTCCAAGCATGACATGAACCCCAAGCCGGGCGATTATATTTGCCCAGTGACTTTCACGAAAGCAAACCCGCAATGCGCTTGGCAGGTCAATGGCAAGAAGTACCTGTTTTGTTGCCCACCTTGCGTTGATGAATTCGTGCGGATGGCGAAGGAAGAACCCGAGTCCATTCTGGAACCAGAAGAGTATATTCAGCAAGATAAAGGTCGAAACAAAAGTGAAGGTGTTACGAAATCCGACGCCAACACATCCGACAATGTCGATCCTGAGATCGCGGAGGCATTGTCAAAGTTGAGTGAAGACGATCGTCGCGTCGCTGAAGCTCAAAAATTCTGCGCCGTTGTGACCAGTAGTCCTCTCGGTTCAATGGGGACTCCGATCAAGGTTGAAATCGAAGGCGAGCCGGTTTTTCTTTGCTGCGAGGGCTGTCGCAATAAAGCACTTCGTCAGCCCACGGAAACGTTGGCTACTGTGTCTAAGTTGAAACAACAGAATGCAGGCAGGTAGTGATCCATGCGTCGCATCGTCATTGTTTTAATACTCGCTTTTGCGACATTGGTTTATGCTCACGAGGGGCACCGACCGCTTCCTACGCGCGGTATGGAGATTGATGTTGTCACTGGCAAAATGGTGCTGACCAAATCTTCTCGCGACCTGCTGGATGTGCGAACGGAAGATGTCATTACGGGATTGGTCGAGGAGTCGATTGCCACCTATGGTCAGATCCTAGTTCCCTGGAATCAGCACGCCGTCATCGCCTCTCCATTGTCGGGCCGCATCGTCGAGTTGCTGGTCAAGCCCGGTGAAACCGTCGAGGCCGGTCAGGTCGTGGCCATGCTCGATAGCCTGGAGTTGCAACAATTGGTTTTGGAGCTGCGGGCGGCTCAAGTAGAACTTCTGTTGTCCGAGAAACTGGTTGCAAATCTGGAGAGCGCGAGCCAGAGTGGAGCGGTTCCTGGATCACGTTTGCGAGATTCGCAAGCCAAAATGTTGCAGGATCGAGCGGCCGTCCAACTGGGGCGTGCCAAATGGGACGCTTTGAAACTACCGCCGGAAATGCTCGATCGAATACTCACTTCGCCGGAGGTCGAGCATCAACTGTTGCTGGATCTTCGAACTCCCATTTCGGGTGTTGTCACGCACGCAGATTTGTCCCTGGGTAAAATCGTCAACCCCAAGGAACACCTGTTCGAGATACTCGACTTGAGTCGCGTATGGCTCAAGATTCAGGTACTGGAAAAAGATCTTTCAAAATGCGAAATCGGCCAGCGTGTTGTGTTTGAGCCGACGGCACAAAGGGAACTTCAATATGAGGCCGTCATCGATATCGTGGACTCGTATCTTGACCCATCAACTCACTTTGGCACAGTCTGGGCGACGCTGCCGATTGACCCTACCAGCAGCTCGACAATACTGCCGGGCATGGCGGGTAAAGTGCGTATCCAGCTCGGAGGCAATGACGGAAAACTCGTGATGCCTCATTCGGCGGTCATGCGTGACGGTGCCGAACGATTTGTGCTGGTGGAGCAGGAACAAACCGAGGTTGCCTCCATCTATCAGAAGCAAGTTCTTGCATTGGGAAGTCGGATTGGCCAGCAAATTGAAGTCTTGAGTGGCAACCTTTATCCGGGTGATCGGGTGGTTACGCAAGGCGTGCACGAACTTGGCGGCTATTTTGCGAAAGGCGTACTTAAAATCGGGGCCGAGTCGGCTCGAGACATCGGGCTGCAAACGGAGGTTGTCACCAGCGGAAGCGTTGCCGAAACATTTTCCGTTGACGGGATCGTCGATCTGCCCCCAACCCATCGCAGCGTCGGCTCCGCCCAGATGAGCGGTACGATTGAGCGTATTTTGATTGATCGCGGGCAAGTCGTTTCTCAGGGGCAAGTGTTGGCCGAGATATCAAGTCAACCGTTCAAGAACTTGCAACTTGACCTGCTGCAGTCGGAAATTGAAGCCCGGTTATTGGCCGAAGTCGTCAACAGCCTGCGTGAAGCGAGAGATGCCATTGCAGCGCGACAGTTATGGGAATCCGAGAGCCAACTCAACCAAGTTACCACGCGCCGCGAAAACCTGATTCAGCAATTGCGCACGATTGGTATCTCGCCAGAACAGGTAGCTGAATTACTGGAAAACCGCCGCCTCATCCAGACGTTGCCAATTAAAGCACCCATCGATGGCGTCATCGTTGGGTTCGACAAATTTCTGGGGCATGTGGTGGTTCCCGATGAGCCGCTATTCGAGGTTCATGATTTGAGTCATGCCTGGATACAAGGTTTCGTTTCTGAGCAAGATTTTCCCCGTATCGAAATCGGTCAAAGCGTGCGAGCGCGATTCGTGGCCGCACCGGATGAAATCGCCGAGGGAACGGTGGTTCGCAGCGGTCAGGCGATCTCGAGTGATGACCGGACGCTGGCGATTTGGGTCGAATTGAGACGTTCATCATCATTGGCACTGCGGCACCGCATGATGGCTCGGCTCGAAATTCTGACCGGAAAACATAGCGACGGTTTAGCGATTCCGCGAACGGCGATCGTGCGGGAAGGCCTAAGGTCTTACGTTTTCGTGGAACGTGAAAATCAAACTTTCGAGAGGCGTTATGTTGTGACTGGCCCATCCGATGACTTGCGAGTCACGGTTCTCCAGGGACTTGAGCCCGGTGAAACCGTGGCGACGCGTGGGGCACAGCAGCTTCAATCGGGATATGCGGCTCTCAAATGAATGATCTCGATGTCTCGATGCTTGTCGACTATTTTCCGGGGTCACACCCGACCAAATTTGTGAATTAAACGAAGCGAAACTGCCACATGCTTGACGCAATCATTCGATTCTCGCTTCGCAATCGCGGCTTAGTGCTGATTCTCGGTCTTTTCGTGCTGATTTACGGCGGTTTCAATTTGAGCCAGATGCCGGTGGATGTCTTTCCCGACCTGAATCGGCCAACGGTAACCATCATGACCGAGGCTCCGGGTCTCGCTCCTGAAGAGGTCGAGGTGCTCGTGACGCGACCGATTGAATATCAGGTCAATGGTGCCACGGGCGTCAAGCGAGTTCGTTCGGCTTCCGGAATCGGATTATCGATCGTGTGGGTTGAATTCGAGTGGGGAACAGATATTTACCGCGACCGACAGATCGTTGCGGAGAAAATTCAGATTGTTCGTGAGCGTCTGCCGGTCGGAGTCAATCCAGTCATGGCTCCCATCTCTTCGATCATGGGCGAGATCATGTTGATTGGCTTGCGCAGCGAACGCGTTCCCCAAAACGACGACGAGGCTTGGCAACAGCGAATGGAGTTGCGCACGTTGGGTGAATTCACAGTGCGGAATCGATTGCTGGCCGTCGATGGTGTCTCCCAAGTGACGGTCATGGGAGGCACTCTGAAGCAATATCAAATCATCACCTCCCCGGCGCGACTCGCGGCCCAAAACGTATCGTTGCAGCAACTGACAGAAGCGGCCAGCAAAGCCAACGTCTTGGCCGGTGGAGGGATCATGGTTCGCTCGCCTCAAGAGTCGCTGATTCGCATTGATGGTCAAAGCCTGACGCTAGAGGAAATTGAGAACACGCCCATTTTCTGGAGGGGACAACGCGCAGTCCGGATCAAGGAAGTCGCCGATGTTCGCTACGGCGGCCCAATCCAGCGCGGCGATGGCAGCGTGCGAGTCAAAACGGAAGATGGCATCGAAGGCGGAGACGCCGTCATCCTGGCGATTCAAAAACAGCCGGGCGAAGACACGCTAAATCTCGACAAGAACATCCAATCTGTGCTGGCGAGTTTGCAAACCGAATTGCCCGAGGGCGTCGTGATTGAAAATCGCATTTTCAGACAAGCCGACTTCATTCGGGCCGCCGTCGATAATGTCACCGAAGCCGTCCGAGATGGGGCGGTCTGGGTCGTCATCGTGCTGTTTGTGTTTATGTGGAACTTTCGCACAAGTCTCTGCTCGTTAACCGCGATGCCGCTCTCAATTTTTCTGACCTTTATGATTTTTCACTGGTTTGGCATTTCAATCAACACGATGACCCTCGGCGGAATTGCAGTCGCCATCGGGGATTTGGTGGACGATTCGATTGTCGATATCGAGAATATTTTTCGACGCTTAAAGGAAAACCAGCAACTACCACAGGATCGGAAACGGCCGGTGCTGGATGTGATCTACGATGCCTCGCGCGAGGTTCGCAATTCTATCGTTTACGCTACACTTGTCGTGGTACTGGTCGTCCTTCCTTTGTTTGCTCTGAGCGGATTGGAAGGTCGGATGTTCGCCCCCTTGGGGCTGGCTTATATGGTGTCGCTGCTGGCGTCGTTGGCCATCTCTCTGACGGTGACTCCCGTGCTGGCGTCGTATCTGCTGCCGGGAGCCAAATTTTTGGAGGAACGAGAAGATCCTTTCGTCCTTCGTTATTTGAAGCGAGTTTTCCGGCGCGTCCTGCAGACGACGTTACGACACTCCGGCAAAGTGCTCATCACCACGCTGATCGGTGTCATGTTTTCGCTGGCTACATTGTCTTGGATGGGAGGCGAGTTTCTCCCGCCGTTCAATGAGGGAACGTTTACGATTAGCTTTCAAGCGGAACCCGGAACCAGCCTCGATGAAAGTCGGCGTTTGGCTCAGCGTGCCGAACAAATTCTGCTGGAGATACCCGAGGTAGTCGCCGTCTCCCGTCGCACGGGGCGAGCTGAATTGGATGAACATGCCGAAGGTGTCAATTCGTCAGAGATCGATGTGCGAGTCGCTGAGCATCATCGCCCCAAATCGGGCTGGTTCGCCGTAGTATTGCGTCTAATTCCCGTCCTTCATCTATGGGGCTACGAGAGTCACGGACGACCGCACGAAGAAGTGCTGTCCGATATTCGAGACAAAGTGACCTTGATTCCCGGCATCAAGGCCAATATCGGTCAGCCCATCTCGCATCGACTAGATCACATCATGTCAGGCGTTCGAGCGCAGATTGCCGTCAAAGTTTTTGGCACCGATCTGCGCGAATTGCGTGATTCCAGCCAGGACGTCTTTACCGCCATGAGCGAGGTTCCGGGGGTGGTCGATTTGCAGATCGAACCGCAGGTCGAAGTCAGCCAGGTTCGCTTGCAAGTGCGACGGGACGATGCCGCGCGGTACGGGCTGGCTCCCGGCGATGTGGCCGAGTTGCTCGAAACGGCCTACAAAGGGCGTACCGTCTCGCAAATTCTGGATGATGACCGCTATTTTGACATGGTGGTCTGGTACGATGAAAATTCTCGCAACGATCCCGAGATCATTTCTCAGACCATTGTCGAAACGCCGTCAGGGCGGCGTGTTTCGCTGGGGGAAGTCGTCGAAGTCCTGGACACCACTGGCCCGAACACTCTCAACCGCGAGCATATTCAGAGGAGGATTGTGGTTTTTTGCAATGTAGAGGGCCGCGATTTGACGAGCGTGGTGGACGATATTCGTGGACGAATCAGTTCGGTTGAAGATCGCTTGCGAAAACTGCCGGGCGACTATCGCATCGAATTGGGTGGACAATTCGAAGCCCAGCAAGATGCTAATTTTCGCTTACTGCTCTTTGGTAGCCTGTCGGTGATCGGTGTCTTCTTGCTACTGATCAAATGCCTGCGATCCTGGCGAGCCGCCTTGCAGGTCATGGTCAATATTCCGCTGGCAGCGATGGGGTCGATTATCACTCTTTTGATTGTTAATCGACCGCCATGGGAAGTCATCATGGGCTCACCGTTCTGGCAGTGGCCAAGTATCTGGATTGGAACGACGACTTTATCGGTTGCCCATTGGGTCGGGTTCATTACGTTGATCGGAATCGTGAGCCGAAACGGGATCATGATGATTTCGCACTATCAGCATTTGATGGAACACGAGGGTGAAGAGTTCGGCCAATCGATGATCATTCGCGGAAGCTTGGAGCGACTTGCTCCAGTGATGATGACCGCCATGACCAGCTTGTTTGGGCTGTTGCCGTTGTTGCTGGGGGCGGGCCAAACGGGCAAGGAAATTTTGTATCCACTCGCTCTGGTTGTGTTTGGTGGGATGTTGACTTCGACTCTGCTGGATCAAGTGGTGACACCCGCCCTCTTTTATCGTTTCGGACGTAAGATCAAATGAGATTCTTGAAAAGGAAGAAAAAAATATGGAAACAATGTCGAAAACTGTTTCCCTGAAAATCAGCAGGTGGAAGTGAAGAAAATTCGACTCAGATGCATCCAATTATAAGACATTTCTGTTCCCTTAAGATGCTGTGAAAGACCAGACGGAGACGAAATGTCGGAACCCGAACCAGACAACCTGTTGGAACAAGAAATCGTCCGCCGTGCGGCACGAGGGGATCGGGATGCGCAACGACAGATTTATGAACATTATGGCCATAGAGCACTGAGCACAATTAAACGGATCGTCGGCTCGTCGGATGCTGAAGACGTGTTGCAGGACGCCTTCATTCGCCTATTCGACAAACTGCCGACTTTTCGATTCGAGTCGGAGTTCTCAACCTGGATGCATCGGTTGGTGGTGAATGAAGCCTTGCAGCGTTTGCGGAAACGAGTTCAAAAAGTAACAAACACTGAATCTCTACCGTCGGAAGTTTTGGACACCCACAATCGCGGCATGAATTCACAAGAAGACGTTGAGATAATTAAGATGGCCATGAATCAAATCCAGCCTGAGTTGCGAAGAATGTTCGAGCTGAAGGTGCTGGATGAGTTGTCCTACGCTCAGATCAGTGAGATTATCGGGATACCTGAGGGTACCGTCGGCTCGCGCCTCAATCGGGCTCGGCGAGAATTACAGAACCAGTTGGTTCAATTAGGTTGGGAGATTTAATCAATGAGTATCAACTGCAAATTTATTCAGGAGAATGTTTCGGCTTTCGTCGATCGCGAATTGGGGGCTGATTCGACTGCGGCTTTGCAGGCTCATATCGCAGAATGCCAGCACTGTTCACGGATGGTTTTGCAGACCACGAAACTTAATCAAATTGCCCGAACGATTTCGCCACCAAAAAACGCCTTGCCTGCTTGGGAATCGTTTGAGTCAAGACTTGCTGCCAACGCTTCTGACCTGTCAGCAAAAATCGATCAGCCGAGTCCAAGTAACGTTCTGGCAAATCGTGCGAAGCGAAACGGGCTACCGTGGAGTCTTGTGGTTGGTATTTCAGTCGCCACGGCGGCAAGTGTTTTTCTGTTGGCCAAGTTCATTTTTCCGCCAGCCGTGAATCATCCACCTATCGCTCAATCGCCGGGGGCAAATGCGAATCATACATCACTTGAACTTCAAACCGTTATCGAGCAATTTCGCGTCGATCCACGTGCCGCACTTGATGCGCTCCGAAGCCAATTCGATTTGACCGAGTATTCGCTTACGCAGGCGGATGCGAGTCTCGGACGCCCGACTTATGTCAGTCATGTAAAACAAACAGCGGGATTACCCGGAAATGCCTCACCCATTTCGACCAAGGTGCTTTCGTTTCCTTCATGCCAATGCCCTTTTGGCGAGTGTACTTGTGGCGAGGGGGGATGTAATTGCATCGTCAACGTATGCCAGCGTCCCGATGGAACGGTGTATCTGGTCTTTGAACAATGCAAATCGCAGCCGATCCATTTTGGCGACTATCCAATTCAAGTCGTCAATCGAGGCGGGAAACAATTGCAACAAGTCATCATCGACGATGTCCGCGCAGTTGCCTTTGATTGGGAGGCTGGAAAAGTGGCGGTGGTCGGTTTACGCGACGATGAAGAAGTCAATTCATTGTTCGCATCCCGATGACATTAGAGCACGCTTCCATGGCACTTTTGCCGCATTCAAAAAATGTTGAGAGCAATGATAACTGAGAGAAACATGCTGGAAGAAAAATTGTCAAAAATGGATGGTGAAAGTTCGGAAGTGGCTAGGGATGCAGTGTTTTGGGAACCGATCGCATCAAGTCGTTGGGGACAGTACATTTCCTCAATTGAACAGCAGTGCATTGAGTTCGCATTGCGACAAACTAAAATTGCAGGAAACGCATTGGAAATAGGTGCCGAGAGTGGTCGTTGGTCAAAACTACTATTTGATTGCGGCTGGCAGGTAACGTGCACCGAAATCAATGCAACAGCTCTCGATGTATGCCATAAACGGATTCCAAGTGCAAAATGTGTGCTAGTCGATAAGGAGTCAACCCAGTTTCCATGCCCATCGAACTCAATGGATCTGTTGCTTGCCATTGAAGTTCATGAACTTGTCGAGCAGGAATGGTTTATTCTGGAGTCAAAGCGTGTGCTCAGAGAAGGAGGATTGTATGTTGGAGTTTTCCAAAACGTTCGATCATGGAGAGCGTTGATCAGAAATCTCAAATCGGATGGAGAAAGCAATTTTAAACATTACACGGCGTCCTACGCCCCGTGGCGAGATGCGATGCGGCGTCAGGGCTTTGAAATGTTGAAACAGGTTGGTTGTTGCTGGATGCCATTTGGGCGAATGAGTAATTCATCGCTCATCCCGGCCGCAGTCCAAATCGAAAAATTGCTAGGCCTTCGAAGACTTTATTCGATTAGTCCTTGGGTAGTTTTTGTGGCAAAGAAAATCACGCAGTGAAACAGCGACAAAAGCCGTAGAAAGTGGAGTAAGTTATTCATGCCAGCGTCGTGCGGTGTCGCAGTACATTCAATCGGGTCAAGATATCATCGGCGACTGCATGGCAATTGAATTGTGATTTCGCGATTGATCGAATTGTGTCGCGGTTAAGAAAGCTTATCTCGGCAATTGACTTAATAAATCGATCAAGGTGTGATAGGTCACTCGATGAACAGAAACCCTTGCCTGGGGGCAACTTCCTTACTATTTTCCCCAATAAATGGTCTTTTAAGTATGGAACCCCAGTTCTCACGCCAACGGCCGGGCAGCCTGCGAGGAGGATTTCTTGGAGAGCAAGCGGACCGTGATCATCGTCGGCGAGGTAGGCGCAGGCGCGGGAGCGACGGGCGGCTTCGATGAGGTCGGCGCGTTTGAATTGGCCGTAGTGGAATTGAACGTGATTGGAGTAGAGTTCGGCCAAATGCTCCAGTAGGCCGGGGCGATGGCCGTTCTTGGCGTAGATCAGAAGTTCGTATTCGGCGGGGAGGGGGCCTTCGGGCATCGGATCGATGGGGTAAGGCCACATCACGATTTCGGATTTGTTGTTGGGACCGCGATTGGCGAGGATCAGGTCCCGATACCATTCGCTGTGGCAGAACATCATCAAGCAATTCGGTGAATCAAGCAGGGCACATTCCTCGCGGTCGATGCGGGGGGTGGCTGAGTTGATGAAGAGCATATTGGGGCCTTGGATGAAGGGCAAGCCTTCAGCGTCCCACCACATGGCGTAGCGACGGTCTTGCCAATTCCAGAACCACGGGATCGCCCCTTTGCTGACAGGGAGCGGTTTAATCGATAGCCAATCAAGGCCTTCGTCGATGCGTTTGCGGAGTTCCTTTTGCAAGGCGTACATGCCGTTTTGGGGACCATTGGTTCCGGGCTCGAAGACTGGCCCGATCAATTCAATCGGCGTGCGGTCGGACTTCGGATTGACGTGAGGACCAAAGGTGAAGCGACGGATGACGGGGAGACTTGCCCAGTCTTGTGTCCAACCCACAGTGATTGGCTCACGATTTTGTTGCCGATCGCTCCCCAAGTCGCGATAGCCAACATCGTCCATGTAGCTCAAATGGTAACTCGCGTTGTCGTAGCGGTAGACGTAGAACGGTGGTGCGAAGGTACAAGGGTCGATCTCGGTTGCCCCCGACTCGCACAGGCGTCGTGCCAGCTCTTGATCCTCGCCGTTGTTGTGTGCCCCGTAGCCAATGACCTTCTGCAAGGCTGACTTACGAAACGCCCAGCCACCGTGGTACAAACCGCCCGTGTCGGCTTCGCGAAGTCCGTCGTTGTGCTCAAGCAGAACCAATCCCGGTCGCGACCAATCAGCCTGCTTCAAAACCTCGGCCTGAGTGCGGAACCAATGCGGCAAGTAGATGTCATCGTCATCGGCGATCAGAAACCCCTCGACATCGGGCGATGCCAAAGCTGCACAGGCGTTGCGTTTTTCGCCCAGCGAGTTGAAGCGGTGCTGTATAGAAATCAACCGCCAGCCTTCGCCAGCTTGGTTCTCGTATTGACCGGCGTCATCCAGGATCACCAGTTCCCGCAGTTCGCGTGGATAGTCTTGACGCAGGAAACACTCGATGAGTTGTCCAAGTCCAGCAGGGCGCAAATAGGTGCAGCACAAAGCAGCCAGTTTCATTCGGACTTCTCCTGCGACGTTCGCTTGCGGGATTCGATTCGATTGACTGCTTTCTGCCATGTCGGCGACATCAACGTCCCATGCATGACCTGACTCTTAGCGATGTGATGGCTGGTGATACCCAGTTCTCGACCGCAAACATCACACAGCGAACACGTCTGTTTATGTACGAGCTCGACGTCAAACAAGTCTTTCAGATTCCTGGTCCGGACACCCAATTCCAGAACGCTGTCGATGGCTCCGCCAATCGAACAGGCTGCATAGCCTTCGGCGTCCACCGAAATCCCGCAGCCTATGGCGGCATGGTTGTGGCAGGGGCGATGGTTAATGACGCCGAAGTCTTTGGGCGCGAGGAAAAAGTCCGCCTGCGGCAGAACCATGCAACCATCAGCCTTGATCGTCTCTTCGCAGACCTTGGCTTTTCCTTCTTCGCGAATTCGGGCCAACTGCTGTTTCGCCGCGTCGCGATAGCCGTTCGACCAAACCTCAACGCGACCGGGACTTAGCTCATTAGCGATGTCGATGAACTCAAACAGGTCGCGATGCAGCGTCGGCTCTCCACCGAGGATCACGATCTTCGGGAACCAGATCAGCTTACGCGCCTGGCGATTGAACTCGCGGGCATCATCGAGTGTCATGTCGGGCGTGGTCGGTGGCAGGAAACAGAGTCGATTGCAATTGGGGCAAGCCAAGTCGCAGCGATAGGTCGACGCCAAGCGTCCCTGCGTAAGTGTGAGCGTGCGGAATGCCATCGACGTCGCTGACGTACTGGCCCACGGATCGGAACAATCGCTTCCAAGCCTCCCAGATCACTTTGGGATTGGCCAGTTCGTGAACGAGGCGATCATGCGCCGCGCGAACTATTCGTTGCCTCAGGTCTTCGTCGTGGGCGAGCATGGCGGTGTAGTGGGCCAGCTCACAGTCATTGCTGGCCAGGAATCCCGTTACTCCATGTTCGATCATTTCTTGCCAGCCCCAATCGTTCTGGGCCACGACAGGAACTCCGGTAGCCATTGCCTCCAGACCCGCTCGCGGCCAGTTCTCGCGGGCTCCACCGTTGATTGGCAGCAGACAATGCAGCGTGGAAAGAAACTGGTTAACCGAAATCGCCATCGGCTTCAGGCAATCTGCGAAGATCGGAGGTGCGCCGAGCTTACCATGCGTTCGATCGTCCATGCCAAGCATGAACGCACGTTTGTTGGCGTACTGAATCGCCGAGTAGATCGGCCAGGTATTGCTGGACCACTTGTCAGTGTCGGGGCGCGCCATGCGGCCGACGACAAAGACCTCTCCCCGGTTGTGGGGTCGAGGGGCAAACTGATTCGCCCCCCAAAATTCACAGTGGGCACAAGGAATCGGTTTGACGAAAGATTGGCGATGTCACTCTGGAACGTTCGTCATGGGCATGGTCGGGGACGTTTCTATCGTACATAATGGTCGACCGACACGAAGCCTGCGTTTGACGATCGCTATCGTTTGCTATCTCGCGGGGTAGGAATATAGCCGTCAAGCAAAGATCGCCGCTGTCTTAATCGTACCCAATGATACAATACCCATTGAATTCGATAGTTTCCTTGCGTACAAGTATTCTGCAATGACTACCATCCTTCATCTTTCCGATATCCACTTTGGCAGCGACCATTATTTCAGCACTGGCAAGGAGCTTTACAGTGAGCAGTCTCTAACTACAAGACTATTTCGTGATTTGAGCCAGCTGGCGGTACGCCCAAACATTGTTGTCGTAAGTGGAGACTTGACTTCGAGAGCAACACGAGATGAGTTTGTAATGGCCCGCAATTTCTTAGAAGAAATTCAGAAGCAATTCGAACTCGAAAAAACGGATTTCGTTATTTGTCCAGGAAACCATGATGTGGTTTGGACTGCTGACTCGAATATTGGTAGCCGTGGCGAATACGAATCTTTCGCAGCTCGGTTCTTTGGTCAGGCACCAACCTCGGATTTTGACCTAAGAAGTGCGCAACACAGTGATGTTTATGTATTGAGTCTCGACACAACCCTTATGGAGTGTAAGTCTAAAGGTGGCCTTGGAATAGTTGGGCAATCGCAACTCGATGAGGCAACGATTAGAACACAACGAGAAGCCAGTCTAACTGCCCTTAAAATCTTAGTTATTCACCATCACCTACTTCCCGTCGAATGGAACATAAAGCCGCCAGAAAACTACCCAAATAGCCAGACACTAGATTCGCGCCGTGTAATTGCATGGGCTCAAGAACACGGTTTTCGATTCGTTCTTCACGGACACCAGCACATGTCCATGGCTACAACAACTCACATGCTCGATACAACGGGAGGACCAATTGGAATTCTTTCAGCTCCCTCCGCAGCTAGCAAGGACTTGGCCCAAAATGCAAGGAATGGCTATCAGATCATTACCATTGATTTGCCCTCAGGCAAAGTGACTGCGGAAGTTCGACGGTTGGCCGAATCAGATCTTTTTGTGCCCGAGAAGACGTTCTCATTTCAAATTCAGAAGAACGCGACTTTCGCTTCCGAGTTTGTTCCGCAAGCAGAAGCAATTGATGCTTCTTGTCCGAAAGAGGTGCTTGTGGAAACGCTCGAAATAGCTTCAACAATTGGAGAGATAATCAAGAAAAGCTACGGACCACATGGTGCGTTACGTGGGATTGCTACAACCGGCGGGAATCGCCAAGCAAAAGATGGGCTAGCAATTCTTGATTCTATTCGGGGGCATAATTCCATTCAGCAGAAGGTCCTTGACGTTGTAAGGACACTGGCATACGACATGTCGTCAACGTGTGGAAACAGCCGAAAAACAGCGTGCCTTATTTTTACTGAGACTGTTCGTTTGTGCGTACCACTCCTTCTATGTGATGACTGTGTTTCTAGAACAGACCTTGTGAAAGGCATTTCTCTCGCTGCAAGCAAACTCCGAGAAGAATTGGCCGCAATGTCCCAAAGGATCTGCGATAAAGATCAAATCGAATCTATTGCACTGACAGCCTGTAATGGGGATGTTGACATCGCAAGCGCGGTTGCTGATGCAATGGCATACGCCGGCAAAGATGGTCTTATTCAAATCCACGAGGGGAATGAAAGGGAGGATAGCATTGAACTGGAGATCAATACT
>JAEUIP010000490.1 GCA_016795075.1 Planctomycetaceae bacterium
GATCAACTCGCTGGGCGTCCGTCGCGACGCGGAAGCGTTGCCCTTGTTAACGAAACGATTGCAGGATGCTGACCAAGAAGTTGCGTCCGCGGCAGCGGTGGCATTGGGCAAGATCGGCGGGCAACCGGCAGCAACCTCGCTCGTGGCAGCTCTCTCGGTTGCCACAGACCCCAAGGTCCGGTCAGCGATTGCTCAAGGCTGTGTGTTGTGCGCCGAGAGAATGCTCGCGGATGGTCGACATGCCGAGTCCGCCATGCTTTACGATCTTATTCGCAGTGCCGACGTGCCGATGCAGCGTCGTGTCGAAGCGACTCGCGGCGCAATCCTCGCTCGACAAAACGAAGGTACGCCGCTACTGATCGAAACACTGCATTCACCGGAATTGAAATTGTTTCAGATCGGACTCGCCACGGCCCGTGAGCTTACGGCTGACGACGTGGACCAAGCCCTGGCTGATCAGCTGGACAAGCTGCCCAGCGAACGGGCCGCTTTGGTGATCGCCGCGATGGCAGATCGTCCGGATCGTGTGCAGTTGGTAGCGATCATGAATGCGGCTCAGTCGGATAATAAGACGCTGCGGCTGGCGGCGTTTGACGCGCTGCGTCGCGTTGGCAACGAGACTTGCTTACCGGTCCTGATGCAAACCGCATTGGATTCGGACCCTGACTTGTCGGCGCTGGCTCGGCAATCGTTGGCCGAGTTGCGTGGGGAGGGTGTCGATGCACAAATTGTCAAACTGCTCGCATCGGCAGATGACAAGAGTTCGCCGTTGCTATTGGAACTGGTTGGTCGACGTCGGATCGCTGCGGTTAGTGAAGTATTGCCGTTGTTGGAGAACAAGAACGCCGCCATTCGTCATGCCGCCCTGAAAGCTCTTGGCGAAACTGTGAAGCTTGAACGATTGTCGCTGTTGGTCGAACAAGCGGTATCTCCGAAACGCTCGGAAGATGCCGCCGTGGCTCAGCAAGCGCTGAAGGCTGCCAGTGTACGGATGCCTGATCGTGAAGCCTGTGCCATGCAGTTGTCCAAAGCGATTGATCGTTCGCCGATGGCGGCCAAAGTAACCTTGTTGGAGATCCTCAGCGAAGTCGGCGGTGCCCAGGCCTTGAAAACCTTGGACGCAGCGGCCCGCAGTAGTGATGACACGTTACAGGATGCCTCCAGCCGCCTGCTGGGCAAATGGAACAGTGTTGATGCGGCTCCGGTGCTGTTGGATCTTGCCAAGACGGCACCGTCGGAGAAGTATCGCGTCCGAGCTTTGCGCGGCTATTTGGGCTTGGCGAGAAAATTTGCGATGCCTGAGGCCGAACGCGTCCAGATGTGCCGCAACGCCATCGACGCGACTGGACGAGTCGCCGAACACAAGTTAGCGCTGGACGTTTTGAAATTGCATCCGAGCCCCGCAGGTTTGCAGTTGGCAATCGCGATGTCGAAGACTCCGGAACTGAAGTCCGACGCGGGTGCGGTCGTGTTGGTGATCGCCCAAAAGATTGGGGGCGGTTCCGTGGATGTGAACGAACTAATCGCCGCGGTGGGACTGGACACGATCAACTTGGAGATCATCAAAGCCGAATATGGAGCGGGTGCGGCGATGAAAGACGTGACGGAGGTTGTGAAAAAGCAAGCCAGTAACGTGCCGCTGATCGCCCTGAATGCTGGGGACTACAACTCCAGTTTCGGTGGTGATCCGGCTCCCGGTGTGGTCAAACAACTGAAGATTCAGTACCGCATCAACAACAAATCGGGAGAAGCGACCTTCGCCGAGAACGCGATGATTCTGCTGCCGTTGCCTTAGTGTCTCGAGGCCGCCTAGGACAAACCTTACCCTGGCACAACAACGCTCAATCGTTCTCGCCGGAAAACTGACGGGGACTTGAATCTGTCGTCACCTGCCGACCGTTGAGTCTGCGGCTCGGATGGACCATAATTTGACATCCCAAAAATCCTTCCTTCGTTTGGAAAAAATGCAATGTTTGTTCAAACCATCAGATTGTGGAATGGTTACCGTATGGCAGCGGCGGCGATTGGTGTCGTGGTAGGGCTCGGTTCGGCCGTCCTGGGTTTTGCTCAAGATGGATACGGGA
The DNA here is from genome assembly GCA_016795075.1 of Planctomycetaceae bacterium. Lineage (GTDB taxonomy): Bacteria > Planctomycetota > Planctomycetia > Pirellulales > Pirellulaceae > M30B19. Next base: position 2,085 of record JAEUIP010000490.1, read on the forward strand.
CGTTGTCTGGGCAGATTTTTGTCGATGGCCCCGTGCCCGCTCCGGCCAAGTTGGACGTGAACAAAGACACAGCGATTTGTTCGGCTGATGGAAACGTCATTTTCGATCAGAGTCTATTAGTCGGCTCGAATAATGAACTCCAGGGTGCGTTTGTCATGTTGCAATTGAAATCCCGGGAGGAAATCAAAGTCCACCCGGACCTGAAAGCGGCTCCGACAGACGAAGTCGTTCTCGATAATGACAAGTGCGTTTTTGTACCAGCGACGTTGGCCGTTCGTACGGGCCAGTCGGTCAAGTTGAAGAACAGTGATGCAGCGGGGCACAATTGCCACGTAACTGGCCTCAACAACACGATGAACGTCAATCTACCGCTAAACAGCGAGACCAATGTCAAGTTCGACAAAAACGAAAGGGTCCCGGTCATTGTGAAGTGCGACATCCATCCGTGGATGGTCGCTTATATGTTGATTCGAGACGACCCGTACTTTGCCGTGACGGACGCTGACGGAAAATTTTCTATCGAAAAAATTCCGGCCGGTAAATGGACTTTTCAGTTCTGGCATTCTCGTAGTGGATGGATGAAGGACCTGCAACAAGACGGCAAGGGGATCGCGAGTAAACGTGGTGAGGTTGAATTTGAAATCGAAAGTGGCGAAACCTTGGATCTCGGCAAGTTGATGATCGAAGCCAAGGCCTTGGCCGAAAAGAAGTAGTTCGGCCCCGCAGTCTACCTTCTTCTAATCGCGCGAAGGTTTCCGACAATCCAGGGATCAAACCTCGGTTTTATGTAAAGGCAAGCTCGCCTCGACAACTG
>JAEUIP010000491.1 GCA_016795075.1 Planctomycetaceae bacterium
GTTTTCACCACGTCCTCGGACGTGAATTCGATCCGCCTCCAGTCGAAACGTTGGCGACCGCAACGTGCCTGCCAGACTCTTGGAGCGAATGCCACTATCGATCGTGCCTGGTCGTTGGGGCATCCAACTCGATGAAGTCGCATCAGCGCTTGGTCGCAAAAAAGCCGGACGCCAAGCGGAACCCCGATTGTCGAAGGCCCATCCAGCAGCCCACCATTCGTTCCGAGTGTCGTCCGAGAAATTGGCCAACAGAGTGGCCGTCGCGCGAAATTTTTCAGCGGCGACGGCTTGGGATAATACCCGTTCACGAAAACTCGCCCACCATTCCGTCAACGTCTGGTCGGCGGGCCGATTGGCGTACGAGTGCAGGAAGTGCAACGGATGACCCATGGCCGCCGAAGGAATTCCGAGCGAGCCTCCAGGCGGGTCTGTAAGAAACTGCTCGAGAACCAACTGGGAATCCGCAGCAGGATCCATCAACCAACGTTGCATGACCTCCCAATCTCGCTGCATTAGTTCCGCCGCTTTGGTCTGCTTCAACTCGAATTGACGGACGAACTCGCCTTGGACCCCGTCGTTATCGATCACCGCCACATCGCGCCGGGCGCTTTTGACGATACCAAACAAGGCGTAATAGTCACGAGCGCTGATGGCATCGAACTTGTGATCATGGCAACGGGCACAAGCGACGGTCAGTCCCAAAAACGTTTTGCCGAACACATCAATTTGATTGTCGACGCGTCCCGCTTGGTCGCCGCGCACATCAACCGGCGCGTGAGTGGCTTCGTGCAAATACCAAAACATCGTTCCCAGGATCGATTCATTAAAGCCCGCTTCCAGGTTCAGTCTCGGTTGTGGCAAAAGGTCACCCGCCAAATGTTCCATGACCCATTGGTTGTACGGTACGTCCTGATTCAACGCACGAATCACGTAATCGCGATACTCGAACGCACCCGGCAAAGGAAAATCAAATTCGTGTCCACAGGTTTCGGCATATCGCACCAAATCCAGCCAATGCCGAGCCCAATGTTCGCCAAACGCGGGATCGGACAATAACTGATCCACCGTCGCTGCTTTGAGTTGTCGAAGGGCGGCCGGTTCGCCCGCCGTGCCTCGGTTCGAGTCGGCCGTGTCCAATGTGACCTTCAGGGCGTTGTTCCAGGCTTGTTCAAATTGTTGAGCCTGTTCGGCGGTTGGCGGCAAGCCAATCAGATCCAGATACACGCGCCGCAGCCAAGTGAAGCTAGTCGCATCGGGTGCGGGTTGAAGTTCAGAGGCTTCCAAGCGCTGCAGGATAAAGCGATCGATCGAGTTGTTGGGCCAAGTCGCGCGTTGGACGACTGGGTCGGCCGCTCGGACCGGAGCATGCCAGGCCCAATGTGATTCGCGCCGAGCCGCCAAATCAAATACTTCGGTTTCGTGGGAACGCTGGTCCGACTCGGCCGGCCACGGGGCCTTCTCTTCGATCCATTTCATCAAGATGGCAATGTCTTCCAGTGGCAACTTTTCATCGGGCGGCATTTGGAAGCGAGGACCATGCCGAACGGCCTCGATCAGCAAGCTATGGATCGGATCACCGGGATTGATGGCTGGGCCACTGTCGCCACCGGCCAATATATCCGTTCGCGAGGCCAAACTAAGGTTACCACCCGGCTCCCCATTTGTCGGATCGTGACACTCGTAACAATGCTTGACGAGGAGAGGTCGAACCTGGGTTTCAAAGAACTCGATCTGCGCCGGCGTAAATACCGGCCGAGTCAACTCCTCTGGTTGGTCTTGTTTGGCGGAGCCATCTTGTTTGGCCGGTTGATCCGGCTGGGCCTGCCCGAGCACCGTGGCGGTGAACAGCAGCCAGGCCCCCAAAAAATTCAGCAGACGGTGGTTAAGCAAGCGATGTGCGTAGGAAGTATTCATAGAGGCGGGACTTCAGCAGGCGGCAGGGGGACGCGGTAGCAAAACCAAGTTTAGTTCGGTTCCGGCCGTCCCATTATAATCCCCGCAAGTCACGCTGTGGGCACCCCCGAAGGCACCAGACCCAGCGGGCTCGTCTTCCTCGGGTATTGCGCACTTTGCTAGCGAAACCAGTCCACGTCGTTGCCATTTTTGCCGCTTCATGTCGTGTTTTCGCTCAAGTTTTCGCTGCTAGCGGTTGGGTCGATCTGGACCTTGCCGACGGATTTCGTTAAGGATATCCGCTTGCGACCGTCGCCGATGGTCCGTCCTCAACGGGATCTTGATCGTTTTATGTACGCATTTCTCCAACGAATCCCAGCGTTAGTGCTGCCAGTGGCCTTGATCGGCTCGCTGTTGGTGATCTTGATTCCGTTGCCACCGTTCATCATGGACCTGCTGTTGGCGATCAACATCACGGTCTCCGTGATCATCTTGCTAACGACGATCTATGTGCGGGCTCCGATGGAGTTCAACATATTCCCTTCTTTGCTGCTAGCAACCACGTTGGGACGGTTGGTGCTCAACGTGGCCACGACGCGTTTGATTTTGACCAACGGCGCGGAAGGCGACATGGGCGCGGCTGGTACGGTCATCGAAAAGTTTGGCGAGTTTGTGGCGGGCGACCAACTGATCGTGGGGATCATCATCTTTGCGATCATTGTCTTGATCCAATTTGTCGTGATCACCAAGGGTGCGACGCGCATCAGTGAAGTGGCGGCTCGGTTTGCTTTGGACGGGATGCCGGGCAAGCAGATGGCAATTGATGCCGACTTGGGCGCTGGGATCATCAACGAACATGAAGCCCAAGCGCGGCGTGCGGCGATCTCCGAACAGGCCGACTTCTTTGGAGCCATGGACGGTGCCAGCAAGTTTGTTCGTGGTGATGCCATT
>JAEUIP010000492.1 GCA_016795075.1 Planctomycetaceae bacterium
TTGCCGATCAATGGAAAGCGGAACTCGAAATGTGGTTGGAACCACGAGGCCTCAAAGTGGAGCCCGCTTTCGCGCAACTCTGCAATGACGTCGCAAAAATCTTGCCAAATGTAATGAGGCAACATGTATCGATCATGCAAGGTCGTGCCCCAATGGATCAACTTCTTATCCCAAGGTCGCTCCCAAAACTTGGCAACCAAGCCGCGAATCAATAACTGTTGAGCCAAGCTCATCTGCGCGTGGGGTGGCATTTCAAAACCTCGCAGCTCGACCAAACCCAGGCGGCCTGTCGAACTGTCCGGTGAATAGAGCTTGTCGATACAAAACTCGGCTCGATGCGTGTTGCCGGTCAAATCGACCAACAAGTTGCGGAAGATTCGATCGACGATCCAAGGCGCGCAGGTCTGGCCGACGGGTGGCAATTGTTGGAAAGCCAATTCAAGTTCGTACAACGAGTCGCGGCGTCCTTCATCCACTCGCGGCGCTTGACTCGTTGGTCCAATAAATCGACTGCTAAACAGGTACGATAATGAGGGATGGTTGATCCAATAACCGAGGAAGCTGCGCAACAGATCGGGACGCCGCAAGAAGGGGCTGTCGACCGGATTGGCGGCCCCCAAAACGATATGATTTCCACCACCCGTGCCCGAGTGTCTTCCATCCAGGTCGAATTTATCGGTTCCCAACCGAGTCAACCTGGCTTCTTCATACAACGCCGTGGTAATGTCGCGCAACTGCGGCCACGATTCACTGGGTTGAATGTTCACTTCGATCACACCGGGATCAGGCGTGACTTTGATGAACTGAACGCGCGGATCTTGGACGGGCAGGTAACCTTCGATCACGACCGGTTGCTGCATGATTCGAGCCGTGGCTTCCACGGCGGCCAACAGATCCAAGTAGTCTTCGATTCGCTCGGTGGGCGGCATGAAGATGTGGAGTCGACGGTCGCGGACTTGAGCACACAATGCCGTTCGAATCGCGTACGGTAAAGTCGGTTCGTCGGGGGCCTGACGCCGCTCCTCCGCCATTTCCTCGCCGGACATCTGATGCGATTGCCCGTCGGCCGATTGAGCCTGGGCGGCGCCCGGTACCGAAGACTGGACATAGGCCGGGAATGGCAGCGACGGTCGCTCGCCCAGTTCCGCGTCAACGTACCAAGGATTCAAATCCGACGGGTAGACCGGCAGCGACTCCAATGGCAAGCGTAAGCCAATCGGCGAGTCGCCTGGCAACAGGAAAAACTTCTCCGAACGAACGGGCCAAACGCCACTGACCCACCGCGGACGCGCGGCTTGCGCTTGCCACCAAGCGCGACGCAAGGGCAGAATGTAACCCGTGGGTTGATTCAAACCGCGTTCCAACGCCCGAGCCAAGCGAACTCGTTCTTCCGGATCATCCAACTTTACTTTTCGCGGATCGAGGTTGATCGGCAGACGTTGTTCTTGTTGAATATGGTGGAGTGGATCTTCAAAGACCGGCACCACCCATCGAGCTTGAACTTCCAAGACCTGCGACAGTCGTTGCAAAAACTTCTCGGCGGTTTGCTGATCGACCGAGTACTCACGTTCGGGATCAGCGATCAACGACGGATCTTGCCAAATGGGCAGGCCATCTTTCCGCCAATAACAGGTCAAAGCCCAGCGTGGTAGCGATTCGCCGGGATACCACTTTCCTGCGCCATAATGCAATAAACCGCCGGGGGCGAAACGCTGCTGCAGGCGGCGGATCAACTTCTCCGACAAGATCCGCTTTTCCACGCCAACCGCCGCTGTGTTCCATTGTGCTCCGTCCATGTCGTCGATCGACACAAACGTCGGTTCGCCGCCCATCGTCAATCGGACATCTTGCGCCGCCAATCGCTGATCGATCTCATGACCCAACCGATCGATCTGTAGCCATTCCGAGTCGCGGTAGGGTTTGGTCACGCGCGGTGTTTCCCGCACGCGAGTCACCGACATCGTATGGTCAAACTCGGATTCGCAAGCTTCCAGAAGCCCGGTGATCGGTGCCGCGGAGCTGGGGTCGGGCGTCGCCGCCAAGGGAATATGGCCTTCGCCCGCCAATAACCCGGAAGTGGGATCTAGTCCGATCCAACCGGCTCCCGGTACAAACACCTCGGTCCAAGCGTGCAGGTCCGTGAAATCCACTTCCGCACCGGTTGGTCCGTCCAATGATTTCACATCGGGCACCAGTTGAATCAAATAGCCCGACACAAACCGAGCTGCCAAGCCCAAATGCCTCAGCAGTTGGACCATCAGCCATGCCGAATCGCGACACGAACCGGACTTTAGAGTCAGGGTCTCTTCAGGTGATTGAACCCCCGGCTCCAAGCGAATCAGGTACTTGACTTCTTGTTGCAATCGTTGGTTCAGTTCAACAACATAATCGATGATCCCACAACGGTCGCGTGAAATGGTCTTCAGAAACGCCTGCCCGCGAGGTCCCAAGGGAGAGGTTTCCAAGAATGCCTTGAGATCGCGCGCCGTGTCGGGTTCATACTTCAAAGGAAAATGTTTGGCGGCATCCTCCAAGAAGAAGTCAAACGGATTGATTACGGTCATGTCCGCAACCAAGTCCACTTCCACAATAAAATGTTCGGTCACCGTCGGGAAAACATAGCGAGCCACAAAGTTACTGTGAGGATCTTGCTGCCAGTTAACAAAGTGTTCCGCAGGTTGTACCTTCAACGAATAGCTGAGAATCGGCGTTCGACAATGGGCTGCGGGTCGCAACCGGACCAATTGTGGCCCCAGTTGAATGGGACGTTCGTATCGGTACTCCGTCCGAT
>JAEUIP010000493.1 GCA_016795075.1 Planctomycetaceae bacterium
GCTTCGATGACGTACCCAATCGCCTTCAGCAGCAACGCTGCTGAAAATCGGCAGCAGGGCTGCCGTGGGAAAGCGGCAGCAGGCTGCCGCAGTCCAAAGCTGCGCATCCTTCCACGGAGTGCTAGCGGTTGCGTAATTTCTGTTTGCAGACTGGAGCTTCGAGTGTAGCTTTAGGGCAAGGGCTGCGGAGTCGCTGAGTAGTACAGACACGTCGAAGGAATGACGAAACATGCCAGATTTGAATTTCTTCAATTGGATTCGTGAAGGCGTCCGCCGTTCGGTTCTGTTGGGAATCTCGGACGCGGTCGAGCAGATTGGAGAGCCTGACGGATCGGAACTGAAACAAGAAGTTTTGGCGGCGTTGGAAGAAAAGACTACCACTCGGTCACGCCCACCGAAGCGCCGGTTGGGTCGTTCGCTGAAAGAATTGTCGCCACCTCAATAGACTCGTTGCACCTCGGCCCAAGTTTTTGCGGTTTCATAGATCTTCACGGAACGCAATTGGAGTTCCGCGGGAATGACTTGGTCCAGCCAATCGAAAATGACCTGAGCGATATTCTCCACCGTTGGATTCAACTCACGAAACTCCTCCACGTCAAGATTGAGGAAGCGATGATCAAGCTTGTTCAAAACATGGGTGTGGACGATTGGATTGACGAATTGCGGCAGGTTTTCGTACGGAGACGGATTCGGCACTTTCGTGTTGCCTGAAACATTGGGCCAGCCCACCGTCACTTCCAATAGATAATTGTGCCCATGTCCGGACGGATGGTTGCATTTTCCGAAAGCGTCGCGGTTCTCCGCCTCGGTCCAAGAAGCACAATGCAAACGATGCGCTGCTGCGAACTCGTATTGCATTGTCATGCTCTGGGTAACCGGCAATTTCTCGTTGTGTGTGTGTGGTTCGGTTTGGGCCTGGTCGTGCTCGGGGTCCGTGTTCATGTCGCCAACTTTGGAGATAAAGTGTTGCCCATAACAATGTGGTTTTTTATGACCTAACGTGATTGCCATTTGAGGAGTCAAACGCCAAACCATTTGGGTAAGTTGCAAAGGCAGTTTCGAATCGCTGGCTCGAGAATAAACGATTTCCAAATTGTTCCAAACGCAAGCCGCAAAATTTTGCAGGCTGCCCCAAGCCCGATCTCGGTTATCGGTCGGCCAGGCAATGTGTCGTTGAACATCACGACAGGCGGAGACCAGAAACCGATCCATCGTGCGAATATCCAGCAGGTAGCCCACAAGCGGATCGACGCATCCTTTTACCGAAGTCTCAATCATCACGTACGTCGCCCAAGGACGGATTTCACCCCAAGCATGCCAGCGGTTTTCATGAGCAGGATGATCTTGCTCGGGTTCTGAGCCAAGCGGCAAGTACAAGCGAGTTTGCCGAGTTAATGTCAGCGCGGTACGCTTATCCATGATCGGCCTTTGCCACGGTGATTATCGAACCGGATGGCTGCTCGTTTGTGGTTGCCAAATTGACGAGCACTTCCGCGACGGCCTCAGCTGTGACGCATTGGTCCGTTGGATAATCTGGAAACAAGCCTCGCAGCAACGGAGTTTCGACTGCACCTGGTCGCACGCCGACGACGCGAATCCCAACCTCGGCGCCTTCTGCCGAAAGAGCTCGGGTCCACGTCTCCAGCCACGCTTTACTGGCCCCGTACAAACTGAACCCCCGAAACGGATCCAACGCCGCGAGACTTGAAACGTTCACGATGACGCCCCGGCGTCGCGACGCCATCCCCGGCCATACGGCTTGCGCGACGTTCCAAGGTCCCGCCAGATTGATGTTCACCACACTTTGAAAATCCGCGGAGGTTGTATTGGGAAAATCCGCCAGTGGAGCAACGGCCGCATTGTTCACCACAATGTCGATTCGTCCCCAACGTTGCTCGACCCCACGAATGAACTCCAGCACTTGGCCGGGATTCCCAACATCGACCGTATGCGAGAGCAAGCGGTCATCGGCGGAGGCAGTACTTTGCGAACCGGCCACGTACAGCGTTTCGCGGGCGATCTCCAGCCTGCTTGAGTCGCGTCCACAGATCGCCACTCGGTAGCCGAGGCCAAGAAACTGTGACGCCGTGGCCAAACCAATCCCAGAAGATCCGCCCGTGATGACAACGACGGGAGCATCGTTCGTCGAAAAATGTTGCAGAGGCATGTAAAAAGTCTACTCGGCCAAATCCGCTTCCAAGAACGAATTCAAATCGGTTTCGTTAATGACCGGTTCCCCACCTGAAACATTGTCCAAGCGACCTTGGGCCAACCAATCTTCAAGCTGATCGACCAAAGCAAAGAGATGGTCGAACGAATCGACGATGAACAACAATTCTTGAAAATGGTTGATCTCGAAATACTGATTGACGACCCACTCCAATTGAATCGGAAACCGTTGGACTTGGTCGGACTCGATGCAATGAGCGATCTCGGAGTACGAACTGAGGAGGCCGCTGCCGTAAACCTTCACTTCGTTGCCAAACCGCATGAGTCCAAACTCGATCGTAAACCAGAAAAACCGGGCCATGGCTCGGATGTTGCTCTCCAAACGAACCAATTGCGTATGCCGATCGCCCTGCATCGACTGGGCTCGCTGGGCGGCGAAGCGCGCGACCTCGCCAAATCGGACCAACACGTCCGAGAAGCGACGGTCCGTATGCATGGGCACGTGTCCGGCAACATCGTGACAGATATCGGGTTCCGGCAGGTAGTCCAACGTTGCTCGGTCGCGGATCGTGATCGTTGTCGGAAATCGACGATTCCGCAGGCAGTCAAAAAAGATATAC
>JAEUIP010000494.1 GCA_016795075.1 Planctomycetaceae bacterium
GCTCGGATCCGCGTAAATGCCAATGACTCCGGCAAACATGCTCTTGTACCCCATCTGCATCAGATTCACGGTTCGATTCCCAACCTGAATTGGCTCTAGAAAATCAACCGGTTCACCCTCGACGCCCTCGTTCACGATAAAGTCAAATTGCGGAAATTTCTGAGCCAACTCTTGGCTTTCACGCTCGGACACAAATGCCAAGAGAAGCAACGCATCGCACTTTTTAGCCAAAAGAGTTGGCATCACTTTGGTCAAAGCATCGTCGGGATTTTGGATCTTGGTGTCACGTTCTGGCGCCATTAGGTCCCCCTCCCCAGCAAAATGTCGGGTACTGACCACCGAAGTCACACCAATGCGACGCCCATTCCGCTCGATCACGAGATACGGACTGATGCTGGGATCTTCATAGACCGACGCATTCGCGGACACAAAGGGACTGACCTCTCCATCACGCTTGGAGTTCATCAATAACTGCAGCATTTCAAACGAGTCGATTCGCAATTCTCCGGCGCCCATCCCAATCGCGTCGTACTCCATGACCTCGTTCAATGACTCGTAGGTCGATTGCAGCTTGATCAGCGACTGCGGCCCAGAACGACGAACCTGATCCCCGAGATCTAGTTTGACGACCGACCATCCGCGACTTGTCAGATCGTTGATCAAGGCATGCCGTCGCATCAACCCGCCTTTTGCCCGATCCAAGCCGCTGCATCCACACGGTTCGATGTAGCCATGCTGCCGCCCCGTAATCAACAGCGCCAGATCCGGCTTATCCCAATTCTCAAAGATCGGCTCAAAATCGTCATCCGCCGCTTCTTGTTCGTCGGCACGTTCTACGGCCGGCAAAAATATACTTGTTTGACGCGTGGCAACGGCGGCCGAATCCGAATCATGAACGTTGACCTGTGGCAGGTTCGGCACAAACTGCCAACCTGCAGACAACGTCAACACCGCAAATAAGCCACTCGCGATTGCTCGTCCGGTCGTCCATTCCATTTGCTTCACACCGTCCCTTCGGTCCATCGTGACAGTTCCCATTCTCAAGTCTTCGCGTGTCGGAGTTGCCCAAGTCCACTCGCTGCCCCATTCTACGAGAAGACCTCGCAAACTTCCACACCGAATTCAACGGGTCATTTTCGTGAATAGTTTCGTGATCCAACGTTGGTTCGCGGAGCGAACCACGACTCTTCGTTCGCGGAGCGAACAACGAGTACTGGTTCGCGGAGCGAACAACGACTCTTCGTTCGCGGAGCGAACAACGAGTACTGGTTCGCGGAGCGAACAACGACGATCGGTTCGCGGAGCGAACCGCGACTATCTAGCTGTTTCCTAGTTCTTGGACACCGAAATCGCCAAGTTGACTTCAGGAGCCTCCACCGAGTCGGTCACGATCTTTACGTTGGCCATTTTGTCGCGTTTGGGGCCGTTCAAAAGAGTCGGTGGGGCATCCGCTCGAATCGCCACTCGTAACTTGACGATCGTTGCGGTTGCCGTTTTCCTCATGTCGACAATTTCCACGTTCAGAAGTTCTGGGTGCGAAATTTCGGCAATCTTGAAGTCCAACTCGCCTTTCTTCTCCGTACGATAGTTGAACAACAAATCCATTTCGGAGGATTGGCCGGCCTTGACGATCCCAAAATCAATATATTGGGCTTCCTCAAAAAAACGTACGTTGCCATGTTGATTGTCGAGCCCCCGAATCGTTACTGGAGCTTTGACCTTCATCGAAATTCCCAACGACGTCTCACTGCCATCGCTCGTCTTGACATAGATATTCGCGGAATACATGTTCATCGGCATACCTGCTGGTACGATCCCCGTAATTTGAAATCCTCCCTTGGCTTGGTACTGCGATTGAATTTCGGCTTCACTCAGCGGTTGCCAGGTGAACTTCAGCTTTTCATTCAAAATCGGGTTATCACAACGAACACTATCGATCTGAATGGTCGCTGGATCTACATCGTCGATGGCAAACGTGTACAAATTAAAATTGAATTGGGTCGAATTGGCCGATTGCAGGTCGGAAACCTCCAAGCCGTCCGGTCGTATAATGGTTCGTGAAACCACTCGGCCTTCTACCTGCAACCGCAGCGTATTGCGCATCAGATGGGGATCGTTGGTCTTGATCTTGGCCATTTGAACAAATGACTCAGCAGCCTTGTCGCTCATGAATTCCAGCTTTACCGCAAATTCTTCGCCCGGCTGTACGATGGTTGGAGTTTTCGAGTCCAAAGTCATGGTCAAGCATTTGCATGTTTTCTCTTTCAGCGTCAACTCCAGCGGGGCCTCACCGCGATTGCGAATAATGAACGTGTGGTACATCATGACACCCGGTTGCGAGACACCAAAATTGAAGGTGCCACCGCCGACCAACTCGGCAACAGGGAACTTTGCCGGTGGGGCGTCTCCTGAATTCGATTCCTTCGCCAACGTGCCATCACTGCTTACATCGATCGCCTGCATCACCGAAAACTGTTCCAGCCACGACGTGGTTGCATTGCGGTAGCCGATCCACCCCAACGCGATGCCTACGACCAATCCTGCCCCCAACGACGCGCCCAGCTGCCAGAGACCTGAGGAAGATTGTTCTTGTCGCATATTGATTCTCCGGTAACCGAAACCCGATCTGGAACGAGAAGTCCGCTCACCCGATTTTAACCGAATCATGGCGAATCGTTGACCCAAGCAGCTGTCACTTGGCCGTAACGGCGCGTTCTAATACCCATTGGACCCAGGCCTCGACATTC
>JAEUIP010000495.1 GCA_016795075.1 Planctomycetaceae bacterium
TCACGTGGACGCTCCAAGTTGAGCTTCAGTTTTACGTCGTGTTGCTGTTGCTCTTTACTCTCGGAGCCTTGCAACGCCCGTTCTGGCCGATCATGGGCTGCTTGGCCTTTTGTTTATCGTTTGGTTTGTTTGCAAATCACGTGGACGAGACACTTGTCGGAGCTCATTGGTATCCAATTATCCAGTGGTCGAAAGACGCGTTGATCGTCGAGTACTTCCCGTTGTTTGCAATGGGAATGTTGATCCACCAAGGCTATTTGGAGCGCCAACAATGGGCCAAGTATGGCTGTGGGATTGCCGCGGCGGCCGCCGTGTATCATGCAATCGAACTGCGCCAAGGCTCGCCGATAGCCACCGTGCTACTGATTGGTTTGCTGGTCGCGTGCCAGTACGGAAAGCTGCCGATTTTGAGAGCAAAACCACTGTTGTTCATTAGCGGGATTTCTTACTCGCTCTATTTGCTACACAACAATCTGGGAACGGTCATGATCTATTATCTCGATCAAGCGGGGTTGTCTCCCTTGGCGTGTTTTGTGATCGCGTCGGCCCTGGTGATTGCGATTTCAGCGTTGGTCGCCTATACGATCGAGCGCCCGTTGGGCCGTGGTGTGCGACGCATTTGGGATTTGGTGGCCTCGCGGATTCAAACCAAGTCGCAGCCGCATTGGGTTGGCCAGCCCATCGCGATTTCCGAAAAAGCCGCGAAAGAAAATTGTTTATGAGTCTGACATCCGTACATTCCGTTTCGACTTACGATTGCGTCCCCGTGGTTTCCCCGTCACAGCCAAATCAACTGGCGTGGAGAGGGCAGTTGTCGGTAACGCTGATTGATTCAATAAGCGAGTGGCAAGCGGGCGCTGTGGATTGGGCTCGACTGACCTCCGGTCATCCACTCCACAGTCAAGCATGGCTCCGTTCCTGGTGGGAAGAGTTGGGAAGTAAGCATGGTCAATTGGCCATCGCGAGAGTACACGATTCGGAACAGGTCTTTGGATTTGCCCCATTTTTTGTTGAACGGACATGGCGCGGCACGACCCTTCGATTTCTGGGCAGCGGCACGACTTGTACCGACTATTTGGATATCTTTTGTCGCCCTGGTTCCTCACTGCAAGTTGCACACGCGCTGGGCGACTGGTTAGACTCCGCTCGTTTTCGCCAAACCTTTGGCGCCATCGATTTGATTGAACTAGAGGGACATCACGCCAACGCCTCAGGGGTCACCGCCTGGCAAGATGTCCTGGCGCATCGAGGTTGGTCCGAGGAGATCGCACCACTGGAAAGTAGCTGGGTCGTCGACTTCCCACCAACTTGGGACGAGTGTGTCGCGCGTTTGAGTCATCGCGGGCGCCGGCGGGCGCGTAATGCCATCAAGAACTTGCAGTCGGGGAAAATGACCTTTCACGTTTGGGATCAACACGATGATGTCGTGGAACATTGGCAGACCTTTGTTCACTTGCATCAAAAGCGTCGGCATCAAAAAGGCGAACTGGGTTGCTTCGCCGAAGGACCGTTTGAGCAGTTCCTGCGAAGGGCTGTCTTTCGCTTGGCTGCGATCGGTCAAGCCTCACTGGTTGAAGTGCGCTTTGAGGACCAAACGATTGCGACCGCGCTGCAAATGCATAGCCAAAACACAAGTTTCTTGTATCAGACCGGGATGGATAGCGATCATATCAAACTAGAACCTGGTCACGTAATCAATGCGATGCTGCTAAAGCATGCTCAGTCACGCGGCGCAAACGACTTTGACTTCTTGCGCGGAAACGAGCCGTACAAAGCCCGCTGGGGTGCTCAGGCGGTACCGTTGGTGAGGACACGACTATGGAACCCCAGGTTGTCCGCCCAAGTTCGGGCTCACGTCTTGGCCGTCGGACGCTGCGTCAAGCAATGGTTTCAAAACGATTCAACGACTGCAACTAAGGAGCAAGACTAAACCATGGGTCCTTTTCGCACTCACGTGATTCGATCATTGCAGGAGTTTCAATCCTGCTACGCCGCTTGGAATGATCTGTACCAACGATGCCCGCAACACTTGGCGACAGCCCAGCACAGCTTGGTGTCAGCCTATTGGGAAGCTTTTTTGCCGTCCGAGACGGTCCATGTTCACGTGCTTGTCGAGCGTGACACCGATCGATGGGTCGCGGCCATGCCGACATTCCAGCATCGATTGTGGAGAATGTTGCCCACGGCACACAATTTCTCGAGTCCGTGGTGCCTTGGATTAACCGGCTTGTTATCTCCGCACCATGATGCCGGGATGATCGTTAATCAGTTGTTGGCTAGCGTCAGTAGTACAGGATCAATGATGCTAACGTTCGACCTCGTTAGTCACGATGATCCATTGATTCAAGCGTTGAGTCGAACCGCCATTTCGGGCGATCGACTTGCTAACTTTGTGGAGCTATTTCGCGTCGGTAAGACCATTCTGGAACCTACCTGGGAAGCGTATATCAAGGATTGGTCAAAGAAGCGACGCCGCTTCATTCGTCGTGCCGCTGAACAGTTGGATGGAGTCGGTAAAGTTCAAATGAACACGCGTCATTTGCAGGACTGGTCGGAAGTTCAACGCGTGTGGAACGAATGTCTCCAAGTTGAATCGCTGGGTTGGAAAGGCCAAAATGGGAGTGACTTGGCGTCGAACTACAAAGCGAAAACGTACCACGAAAAACTGTTGCACGAGCTGTATCAAACGGGTGAACTGCGATTATATACCCTTGAATTGGAC
>JAEUIP010000496.1 GCA_016795075.1 Planctomycetaceae bacterium
GGTTGCCGGTGGTTTCATCGTTGAAGTCCGCCGTGTCGTGCGTAGGGTCACCTCGATGTTGACTATTCTTGGCTCCTTGCCGCGCGCCGTGATGTCCGCCACCCGCGCTCGCCGGAATGAAAGTGCTGTGAACCTTGGGGTTGGCCAAGAGTTGTTCAATGCATCGGTTCGTGGAATCGCCATCGATCGGGTCGGCATTCATATCACCAGCGATCACAAATCGGCTATCGTCGGGCAAGCTTCCACGGCGACCTTGATCGTCAACCAGATAAGAACCTCGCTGCGGCTCCAACAAATCGGCCAACAAGCGAATTTCATCATGATTCCGCAACCCGTTTCGATCTTCCGGCCCATCAAAAACCGGCGGTGTGGGATGCGCGACCAAGAATTGAATCAGGCCACGAGGCGTTTGGATCGGCAACACAACATGGTTCTTGCTACTGAGTCGAAACAGCTCGCGCGCCTCGGCAGAGTAATAGTCGTCCCCAGACGGAAGCTTGGGCCATTTCGCTTCGGGCATGTCCTGCCAACGGAATTTCTGAAAGGTGCGAACGTCCTCAGTGATGATTGGATGGAGCGACAGGACAGCCATTCCATACTGCCCCGGAAATCGACCGAATCCAAATGCGTCGTCCGGCTCGTGCAACTCGCCGTTGCCGTTCAGATCCGCTCCGGAATCCACGCCGGTATTGGTCTGCGGAAAGTAACGGTGCGGATACGTCAATGGTGGTCGGCCATTTTGGGAGACTTGTAGGTAGAGCGAATGGAACAACTCCAGGTTCTCGCCACGGTCGTCGCGATCGATTTCGTTCACCAGTAAAATGTCCGGGCGAACGATTTGAATGATTTCGGCCAACTTCTTCGCAGGCTCGCATTGGCCTGTACGCAGTTCGGCAGTCAGCGCGCCTGATTCCCGACGTTCCAAGGCCATATTGAACGTGGCAAAGCGAACCGCGCCCTCGGCCTTTTCCTCCCAAGGGCGATCGGTCCGGACGGACGGCGCCGGACTCGCTTCGTTAAGTTGCGCCCCACATGCCAATCGGCCCGACCCCAGAACCACGATCGTCACGCACACGAACGGAACCACGACAGAAAGCAAACGTCCATCGAGTCGCTGATCGGTTTTTTGCCTGGCCGAAGGACGCATCGGTTCGTGGTTGGTCATTGCATGGGCTCAATTGCGAATGGGGGCGTACAAAGTGCGGAACGGAACATTGCCAAGTCTAACAGGAAACAAGACGGGTTAGGGAAACGGTTGCGACGAATGGTCACGTTGGCAAGAAAACGGGCGTCCTGGGCTTTTTTTTGGGAAATTTCGGTCGTTTTTCACGATCCACAGCGTGAAGAATAAGATGTGAAGGTTGTTTCAAAAACGCTACAGATTCTTGACCGTCATCCTTCGCAGGACTAGACTGGGAGGCGACGGTGAGAATTTGTGGAGGTGAGTAGAACGAACGTTCCGGTCGGTGACCGGATTCGGATCGAACTCTTGGGGAGAGTTGGGGCATTCGTCGTTACACGGTAACCGCAATTCATGCACACATCAAAAAATAGCCCAGTTCGCGTTTTATTGGTTTTTGCTACCTTTTTGCTTATCGCCGTGGGTGGCTTGTGGCTGGCGGGCGGGCGACCGACCGAATTGTACGTTGAAGTCCATTCCCCGCTGTCTTCTGCCGAATTGTTGCGGCGCTTCGAACGCAAACTAGCGAGATTGCCCGAATTATCGGCCGCCGACACCAGCGACGCGGCTTCCCGCACGGTTCCGATTCATGGCGCATTGGCGGCCCCCATTTCCACGATTGGGCTTCCGGGACAATTGACGATTCCCGTATTTCTGCCGCTCGCCGACGTCATTTTCAGTTCCGAACCGTCAGGGCAAAGCATCATCGACCCTGCCATCGTCTTTACCGATACGAAGTTTTTCACCTCCGATGCCATGGAACTCGAGTGGTACGGTCGTGACGACAACTTCTTCTATTTGCGCGAGTTGGATTCCCAGGACCATATTCGGTTGGTGAAGTTGGACCCCGACCGAGTCGAATTTTCGGCAGCCCCAACCGACGGTCCCGCAGGTTGTGTCGTACGATACAACGTCACCTTGCAACATTCGGGCTGGCAGCGATTCTACGGAAAACTCTATTCAAGGACCTGCGAAGAGTCGGCTCGGGTTCGCCTCTCTTGGATCTGTCATCAGCTGGAATCAAACGAGTAATTCTCCGAAACCATCGTTTATCTCGTTCAACGACAGACTTATTTCACTTCCAAATCGCTGGGCGACGCAATACTAAGCGACCTAAATTAAATCGGTCGGCAAAGTCAGTATCCGCCCAGCATTGCTTCGCCGAGCGTGTGCTTAGGATTTCTCGCGAAATGAGTTCCGGATTTCGAACGTCGAAAGCTTCGAAATGACGCTCGCTGGGTCTGGCGGGTGAACGATTCATGATCATTGAAGAATGAAAAATTCAAAAGGTACCGAATGTCTGGTTTCCAGCATTCCGTGAGGATGCAACGGCTGTCCGCATTTTGCATTTTTCGATTTCCATTTTTCGTTACTCGTTTCTTAGCCACGTGTGAACCAAAGACGAATATTTACGTGGCAGGCGGACTTCCCACGGATGGCAAAGCCGAACTGCGGATGAATACATTTGCTTCATGCCGGTTCTAACAAAATTACGACCACGGTTCAGCTCGGAAGTTAGACCC
>JAEUIP010000497.1 GCA_016795075.1 Planctomycetaceae bacterium
GAAATCAGGGACAAACAAGTTTTCTCGATTTTCCCTTATTGACGCTGAAACAAGACAGAACGGGATGGTGGGCGACTCGAGCCCATTCCTTATTCTTCGTCACGGCCCAAATACGCTTGAGACGGAGTGAATCGTTGCAACGGTTTGGGGATTGAAGGGATGTTCGAGGCGATTGTGCTGCTATGTGGGAAGATTGCGTTATTGGAGGGAGCGATCGGGGCGATTGCTCTACTGCGTGGGGCAATCGGGGCGATTGCGCTACTATGTGGAGCGATCGGGGCGCTCGCTCTACTATGTGGGGCGATTGCGTTATTGGAGGGAGCGATCGGGGCGCTCGCTCTACTAAGTGGGGCGATTGCGTTCCTATGGATTTCGGTCGCAGCGACTTATTCGGTTTGTCTTGCGGCATAGCCTTCGTGCAAGGCTTGTGCGAGACCTTCGGCTTGAAAACGAACCTTGGCTCCGCCGGTGAAGTGCCGAACTTGATTTCGCCCTTCTCGTTTCGACGTGTACAGCGTCTCGTCCGCTTTCTCGAACAGGTCCTTGCAGTCTTTCCCGTCGATCGGGGCGGTCGCCATACCAATCGAAACGGTCACCGCCAGTTTCTTGTCCATATACTCCAGCGGACTGGATTCGACCATCTTTCGATAGCGCTCCAGGACCTGCATGGATTCTTCGGGGCTGGCGTTCGGCAACAACATGCAGAACTCTTCGCCACCATAGCGGAAGACCAGGTCGTCGTGTCCTGGCCGAACGCAGGCAGCAAAGATTTTAGCGACGTGTTTCAACACTTCGTCGCCGGCCGCGTGACCATGCGTGTCGTTGAATTTCTTGAAGTGATCGATGTCGGAAATCGCCAGAGTAATCGGCTTTTGCGTTGCCGTTGCCTCGGCCATGCAATCGAAGTACGCCTGCTCAAAATAACGACTATTGTACAATCCCGTCATTCGGTCGGTGATCGATTGGCTGTATAGCCGCGTCTTATTCAGATTGACAGCTGCTTGATCGGCCAAGCCCATGAGCAGCGAGATATCTTCGTCCGTAAACCGACCCAACGGATCCAGGACTCGTTGGCCATCTTCATCGACCATGACCTTGTTGGTCATGGTAATGACGCCTTCCAGTTCGTTGCCGTAGAGAATTGGAACGCTCGCGATACAGAAGACCTCTTGTTGTCCGACTTGCGGAATCTGCGTGCGGTCGTTGACTCGAACAGGCTTCTTGGTCTTCGCACACATGCCGGCGACGCCCTCGCCCAGTTCAAACGACTTGGTTTCCACCAAGCCATTGTTGATTTCGTCGCGCACGTTGGTGGGAATGTTGCCCCAGACCACTCGGATCTCGAGCTTTTGAGTGATCTTGTTGAAGATCATCAGGTTGCCCTTCTGGGTCATCAACACATCCACTGCTTTATCCAACGTCTCGATGCAGAGCTTCTTGAAGTCGTTGACGTTCGCAATCTGTTGATTGACGTCGTACAACGTCTGGATGTTCTTCAAGATCCGTTCGTTTTTCTCGTACTTCAGCGTCGAATCGATGTTGGTGATGGCGATCGAAGCGAGCTCTTGAATAAATGCGTAGTCGCTTTCGGGGATTTGTGTTCCGTCCGTTCGTTCGCCAATGGTCAAGATTCCGAGAACTTCACCACTTTTGATCAGCGGGCACCATACATCCGACTTCAAGGTCCCCAAGTTCCACTGGTCCCAAGCATGGCGAAAACGTGGGCCGCCTTGCATGTCGCGTACACTGAAGACATTTCCCTGTTGGATCAACTGCCACAAGAGCCCATTGTTTTTGGGGAAGCGAAACATGTAGATCGATTCGACCAATCCGCTTGGGTGACGAAAGGTTTCGTTCAAACCAAAGTGCGCTTTGATGCGGATGAAGTCCTGGGAATTGTCCAAATCATCTCGGAGCAATACGGCCGTGTTGATGGCACTGTATTTTTCGCGAACCACGGCCATGAATGTATCTAACAATTGCTTGAGATTCAGAATGTTGCTCAAGCCTTTACCAGACTGCAGCAAAGCCCGCATCTCGAAGATTTCGATATCCTGCTCGATGGCCTTTTGTTTGTAGTAATTCAAGTCACGACATGGCCGAGCGGTCGTTGACGATTCCGATCGTTGGTCTGACGGCACGGGATGACTGGGAAAGCCCAACGGCAACATCGACTCGGACTTCACAGGCAGTTCGAGAGGTTCGCTCGCGAGATGCGGAGGCAAAACCACACTGGCGGGCGAACCGAAATTGGTTTCGGGCCCGGATTGGAGTTGGGGTGCCAGGGTCGTGCTAAGATCGTACGCGTTGGATGCCATCAAGTTTCTAGCGAGTGAGGGGAGCAGCGTGTTGTGTTATCAAGTTGTGGCTCATCCAGCGGCAGACCCCAAAGAGTCGCCCGGATTGCGTTTGTTTCGACCGATTGGAGGGAGGAACTACGCCTACGGAGTTGTGGTAAGTAGATTCGTTGCAATCGTTGCGAGTGCCCGGTCGGTGAGTGAATCAAAACTTAGCCAACTCCCGTATATCGAAAGGGCAACGCTGTGTCGCATTTTTTCCGGCCAAAACAGGCCCGAATGGGCCGAAACAACCTGTGCCGGTGTGCGCGAGCCATCGGCTAGAGTGACATCTCATCGAGAAAAGGCCGGAAAGGCCGACACAAATGGTGAG
>JAEUIP010000498.1 GCA_016795075.1 Planctomycetaceae bacterium
TGGACATGGTCTTGGAGCGAGATTTTGATCGCCTGCCTCGCGACTTTCTGTACTCGCCAAGGATGTTGCCACGACCTGGTCAGACTAAAGACCTGGGTGCCAATGAACTTTGGCGGATCAGCCTGCGTTTGGGAGCGTTCTCCGATGTCGATTACGGGCGATTTGTTAATGAGATCAAGCAAGTTGTCGAACCATCGATGCAAGCGGCGATCTTACGTAACCAATTGTTTCGCGAGCTAGAGAAACGATTTCGCTTTGGTCACGACGATGAACAAGCGTTCAACATTTTGTGCATTGCAAATGACACCCCAGGAGACGCCGGCGCGCTCGTGTCGCGGCCTGTGTCACGATCGGAGAATGAGTCGGCAGCCACCGAAAAAGCTACGTCTGCCAAACCGTCGAATGCTCCCCAGGACAAATCGTTGACCTCGGTGGCCAATCAGGCTGCGATATTCTCGCAGACGCTCAGTAGTTTGCTTCAGCGGAAAGACATTGTCGTGAGGCGGCGAATCGCTGCGGACTCGACGCGCGGGCAGTTTTGGGTAACGCCCCAATGGTTGGAAGAGCAAGGTGCCCTGAAGGATCCGACCAAGTTGTCAAATCTTTTGGAGCGATTTGCGGTGGTCGTTGTGGTCGATTCCCACCCGGAGTTGGACTTGGCAGCCATTGGGAAACGCCCGAACACATTGGTGTTGGATGCAACAAACCAATATCAATACCAAATCGATCCACTGACTAAAAATCCTCTGCCGGGGGAGCAAACTGCCGAGCAGTTGTTGACTGCCGAAACGGAGCCAGGTTCAGAGGCAGTTGCGAAGACGCCGGTGGATATTTCGGCGATTTATACGGGCGTTATTCCGATCGTTTACAAGGCGCAACGAACGTTGCTGTCCAGCTTGTTTGAGAGTATTTTCTACTCGTTTGTTATGATCATGGTGGTGATGGGATTGCTGTTGCGGCCGTGGGGCGACCGTTGGACGATTGGAAACGTGCTAAACATGCGTGGTGGCTTCTTATCGATGTTGCCAAACGTGTTTCCCCTGATCCTGGTGTTTGGGATGATGGGCTATCTTGCTGACTATGGATTTAAAGTCGACATTGGCTCGATGATGACCGCCAGTGTGGCGATGGGGATTGCGGTCGACGACACGATCCACTTTCTGACCTGGTATCGTCAGGCTTTATCGGATGGTGCAACGCGGCAAGAGGCGATAAAGTTGGCCTATGAACGCTGCGCGAAAGCCATGACCCAGACGACGATGATCGCGGGCCTTGGTTTATTTGCCTTTGCGTTTAGTTCGTTTACGCCGACACAGCGATTCGGCACTTTGATGCTGATTTTGTTGGTGGTCGCTTTGATCGGCGATTTGGTTTTCTTGCCAGCGTTGCTCAGTAGTCCATTCGGGAAGTATTTTGGACGAGAACTCTCGGCAGAAGAACGAGCTCGCTTGGCGGAGAAGCGAATGCGTGAGACGATAGTCACCAACCCGGATAATATTGTCAAGTCGTTGGAAGCGAACCAGGTTGTCATGCAAACGCCTGGACCTCATGTGCTCACGACCCGCGGCAGTACGACGTCCCCCTCGTAGACAGTCCGAAGACAAGGTTCGTTCGCACAGCGAAACCACGTTGGATTTCAGAGTGGTCCACGATGCTGCACAACTGGCGCCATGCCGATTGGAAAGGAACTTGGAAAGTCTCATGAGCAAAACACGACCCCAGGTGCCTGCGGATTATGGACTTAGCTATTTACTATGGTTGTGTGTGGTGATTGTATTCTTGATCACTATCAATGGCGGGATCGTCGACTTGTTCATGTCGGGTTGGATCATGGACCGCCCGGTGTGGTTGGAGGATCAACGCGTTTTGATGGCGATTGGAAAAATTGCTCCCTTTTTGATCCTGATATGTGAGTACTGGGTACTGGATTTCTTTGTTGATCGTTACCGCTCCTGGCGCGCCAGATCTAGTACCGAGATTTCGTGAGGACGATTCGGATGGACTTGTTGCACAAGCCCTGCCCGCTGTTTCAGGTCGCCGATCTTGATCAGAATGCGATTCGCACAGAAGACTTTCGGGGGCGCTGGTTGTGGTTGTTGTTTCACCGGCACTTGGCCTGACTGATGTGCCGTGAGCACGTGTTGCAGTTGCAACCAATCGATTGGGAAACCCACCGTGTATCGATCGTGATTGTTTCCTTTGAAGAGGAACGGTACGTCCGTCGCTATCGCGACGAAGCTGGGATACAATGGCCGTTGATCTCCGATCCTAGTCGTGCGCTTTATCGCCAATTTGGCATGGAAAAGGCCAGGTTGCGGCAAATCATGAATTGGCGATCATTGCGGGGCTATTTGGGGTTGGTGTTTGGTTTGCGTCGTAAGGTGAAGATGCCAACCAACCACGACTATTTACAATTGGGCGGTGATGTACTGGTTGACCCCCACGGAGTCATCCAATTGATTCATCGTAGCCAGTCACCTGAAGATCGCCCGAAGCTGGCGGAGATCTTGAAATTACTGGGGACCGCGGAGAAGGAGCAAACATGAGTTGGGAGCCTGTTTTAACTTCGTACCAACAGCAACGGGCGACGATTGCACTTGGGGGCGGTCCCAAAGCCATCGCCCGGCAACACGAAAAGAATCG
>JAEUIP010000499.1 GCA_016795075.1 Planctomycetaceae bacterium
CCGTTAGTAACGGATAGTTTCGGACGTTGACCACCCGAGAATGGTACTTTTGGAACTTACCCGCGATTGTTTCCGTTGCGGAGACGATGGCACTTAAGTGACGGCACGTACGATGTTCATACCAAGCCGCCACGGTCGACGCAAGTTTCTTGGTGAATCCCGGTAAATAAGCCTTGCCCAACAACTGGACGGGAAAATCTTCATGCGAATCAAATACAACGCGCCCACCCGCCCTTGCCAATCGCGACGCGGCTTGGAGAAGCTCGGGATCATGCAAATGATAAACTTGGGCTTTCAGTTCACAGGCCTTCTCGGCGACTCGACGAACAGAATTCCGAACTCGATCCAGAAAACTACGGCTCTTTCCCACGTCGTGAATCTTCACATTGTGGTAAACCTCGTCCCCTTTGCCATCGGCAACAATCAAATGGACGTCGTAGTTCGCCGCTTGAAGACTGCGGCACTGCTTCCAAAATATCCGTGTGTCGTGCCGGACATGCACGGAGGTCAGGTGCGCGACGCGAATTGGCTGCGTTGGATTGGATTCGTTCACGGCATGTTCGTTGGGGAATACGTCTCTGGGTGCGGAGCGACTGTCGGAGAGAGTGCTTCCATTTCCGGTCGGCCTGGACCCGGAACGGGGCGGCGCGGTCCCTTGAATCTTGACTTTGGCCAAGCCAACGTGGAGAGTATCAAGGCCAAGGAAAACCAGAACGTCGGGTTATTCGAAATCGAATAAGAAACCAAGGTCTGCAAGAAATAGTGAATGTACAAGATTGAAAAGACCGACCGGTAGTCGTTAACCTTGATCAATTCATACGAACGATACAAAGCGAACAAGCAGACAATAACAAACGGAACTCCGCCCAATAACCCCGTTGCCATCAACGCTTCAATCACCGAATTGTGTGGGTAGTTGTCGTCGATCGCGACGGAACCGCCATAGAGCGGGCTATCTGCGAACGCTTTCAAGCCAGCCTCCCACAGATAAACTCGGCCCTGCGCCGAGCGATCATCAAATTGGCCGGACTGAACACCATCGTAAAACTGAACCATGCGATTGTGCAAACCGCTATCCAGTCGTTCACCGAGTACAACCAAGAAACCGATATACGCCCCAATCGTCAGGACTAGCGGAATCATGCGTTGAAACGCCATCTTCCACGAAGTGGCCGAAGCAAACATCAGGAGCACCACCACGCCGAAGACCACCGCCATGGAACCTCGCGAGGCCCCCAACAACATCGAGCCCATCGACATCGCTAACGCTGAAAAACCCAAGGTGTAACGCACGATAAGAGTGAAGCGACCGGGATTGCATACGATCATGAAGATCCCCAAGCAGGCGGTCAACGAGGCCGTGTAACTGAGGAAAAGTGGACTAGTTGCAATCACATCACCATAGACTTCAGCCACGCGAACGCGAACGAAGCCCGTACCAAACAGGCCTTGATACAACGTCAAGATGATGGCATTGGCGGCCATGGCGACAACCAAGAGAACTATGGTTGCTCGTTTGACCGCTCGAGGACCAAACGTCACGAGACCACCGATCATCGGCAAAATACCTGTGCCCAAAAACTGCAGTAGGATCTCATCGCGATCTCGGCCGGCCAATTCGACCCGCGGATTGATCCACAGGGCCAAAAGATACGTCACCGCAAACATGCCGATCACAGCCAACCATCCACCCGAATACTTGGGCATTCGCTTCAATAGGGCATGTAGAAAGACATACCCAGTGATCACCAAAATGATGGCCCGGAATGGAACAGTCAGCTGCCGCGAGTCCACACCATAGGGAGCGGTCGCCAAGATTGCCAACGCAAATCCGGGGAATATCATCCCCCACAGGCTAATTGCCAAAAGCTGTTCAAGCCAACCGTCTTTCGCTTTAGGAAAGTCTTGGCCACTATACGGTCCAACGGATTGTTTTGGTTTGCCGGTCATACGTTTTCTTTGGGGAATGTTCCGCCTTCCAGGAATTTTCTTCCTTTGGACAGATAGATGCGAACCGGAATGACCTGCAGCGAAAACGCAATGCTGGCAATGAATGCCAGACCAAGCATCTGCCACGAGCTCAGCCCTGCAGTCAACTTCGCCAGCAACAAGATAGTGATCAGGCCCAGATTAAACTTCTGCATGTTCAATAGATGTCCCAATGTTCGTAACAAAGGCACGCCCGATTTGTGCAGAAGATAACAGAAAAACGCTGCGTACAGCAAACAACCAGAACCAGAGAACAGCACCAAACTCAAAAGTTCATTCTCCAGCGTCCCGCCGAAAATCAAAGCGCCAACCCGCGACCCAAACAACAAAATGCTAAACAGCAGTCCCATTTCTTGTAGATGCAAGACGTTCAACAAATTCGACATCGGAACGTAAAGAAACTGAAACAAAATCCAGGGAGCCATGATTTGTGCAAACAGTCCCGCTGTCTCCCATTTGGCACCAAACAGGACGCCAAACACGTCACTCCCAACAATCGCGATCATCAAAAAAGGAAAGAAGGAGAGCCGAAAAAGGTAACCTGCGGTTTCGCCCACGAGCCCTGGTAGAG
>JAEUIP010000049.1 GCA_016795075.1 Planctomycetaceae bacterium
GGGGGCATCGGTTGTAACGATGCCGGAACACCACACGGTTTACACCGATTCCATGAGCCTCAAATTCGGCGCAATCGTTTCCAATAGATCCGTCAACAGTTGCCGAACTTGATTGGTTGTCTTTTGCTCCAAAGCTTCGGCCAAAACTTGTTTGGCCTGCACAACACTAACCTGCGCGGCCAATTGCTTGATCGACGGCACAAACGCGGGCGACATGCTAAAACGAGTTAGCCCCATTCCTAACAGCAAAATAAACGCACGATGCTGGCCAGCCATTTCTCCACAAAGCGTCACCGGCTTGCCAACGCGGTTGCAAGAATGGATCACCGATTTGAGAACCCGAAGAACCGCAGGAGCCAAAGGCTGACACAAATGGCTGACTTTCGGATTGTCTCGATCGGCCGCCATCAAGTACTGCACCAAGTCGTTTGAGCCAATCGAAACAAAGTCGACCGCCTCTAACAACATGTCGATACAAATCGCAGCGGCCGGTACCTCGATCATCATCCCGACCGGAACACGCTTGGTGGCCACCCCGGCCTGCTGCAATTGCTTGGACGCCAGCCCCACCATTTTTCGCAACCGTCGCATCTCTTCCAACGTGGTGACCATCGGAAACAGCATGCGAACTTGACCGTCCGGAAACTCCGCGGCCGCCCGCAAAATGGCCCGAATTTGGGTCATGAAAAAGTCGCGATGCTCGAAACTGAGGCGAATACTCCGCCAACCCATGAACGGATTGGCCTCTTGATGATTATGTCCCAAATACGCGACGGTCTTGTCACCGCCAATATCCAGCGTCCGAATCGTCACGTTGTGCGCCGGTGTCGCGGCAATGATTTGACGATAGTTCTCAAACTGTTCTTGCTCGTCCGGTACGTCAGGATGAGTCAGATACAAGTATTCCGTCCGGTAGAGCCCAACACCCGTCGCTCCCATGGCTTCGGCGGCTCGGACGTCCGCCACGTTGTTGACGTTGCCCTGCAAGTGCAACATCACGCCATCCAACGTTTTGGCCGGCAAGTCGCGGTTTTCTGCTAATTGATCCTTGAGATCAACAAATTCTCGTTCGACTTTGCGAAAAGCACGCAGCGTTTCTTCATTTGGATTGATAATCACACTGCCGTCGCGGCCATCCACGACGACTTCATCGCCCGTCTTCACTTGGCGCAAAATTCCACTGATACCGCTCACGGCGGGAATACCGCGACTGCGAGCAATGATGGCCGCGTGACTCGTCTGACTACCCTTTTGCGTGACAATCCCCGCGACATCGATATCGCCCAATGCCACAACCTGCGACGGCAACAACTCATCCGCAAAAACGATCAATTTTCCGTTGCGGAGGTCTTTCTTGATTTCTTGCGAGGCATTCGACAAATAAGCACTGAGCCGAACTGCAATATCACGAATGTCGTTGACCCGCTCTTGCAGATACTCGTCGCGAGATTTGGCAAATAACGTCTCGTAAAAAGAGACAGTGTCCCGCAAGGCGGCCTGAGCAGAAATTTGCTCGTCCGAAATCAACTTACAGATATGGTTGCTGAACCCGGGATCCCGAAGAATCGAACGATGCACCGCAAAAATCGCGGCCTCTTCTGGACCAACTTGGGCGGCAACCTTTCGTTCAAGATGTTGCAAGTCCATCGCAGTTCGATGTCGAGCTGCTTCAAAGCGATCCAGTTCTGTTTTCACCTCGTCGCTGGTAATCTTAGCCGACTTCCCGCCCACGTAGATTTCCGTGATGACGTAAGCCGTTCCAACTGCAATTCCAGGCGAGACCGCAATGCCTCTTCGCATAGTCCGCAAGTCTACCAGAATTACCCGGCAGTGCCAATCCGCTTGAATTTCAAGTGTCGTCCGGGCGCGGCAAGGCCACCGCCGGCGGTTGCTCTACCCGCCGAATCGAACCACCGTCACTCGCGCGTAAATCCAATTGATAGGTCGCCCCCGCTTCCACTTGGATGTAGTTGACCTGACCATGAACGGCGCGCAACCCCAGTTCTTGCTGCAGCTTGTTGTCGTTGGCCACTCGCCAAAAATCCGACCAGATTTTCTCCTCCAAATCGGAAATTTGCCCCATCGTCTGATACGCAGGAGGTCGAGGGTCTCCCTCCCCAGGCGCCGCGTCCGCATACGCCGCTCCGGCGTCAATCGCTTGCAGCTCCGTATCTTGGTCGCCGCGAATGCCGCGAATGATGCATAAAGATGTCCCACGAACCAAGTCGGCTTGCTCGATGTACTTGTCTTCGAATTTGGCCAACCAACAATCCACGTTCAAAAGAGACCCACGCAACGTAAAGACTCTTCGCGTCCCAACTTGGCGTCCATCCAGATCCACTTCCGTGAATAACACTTTCATCAGGGCCACACCCGTCTCGGGATCCGGCCCCATATCGGTCACCGTGAGGTACGCCAAACGTCGATCAACTTTGATCAGACGCAGCGAAGTTGTCAGCCGATCATTCTCCTGCGACAGCTTCTTGATCTCTTGCGACTGTTGCTCAATCTGCTGACGCGACTCGGCCAATTCGCCCTGAATCCGCGTAAAGTCCGCCAGCACCGACTCCAATTCCTGGGCCGGTACCACATAGCGATGATAGCCGTAATAACCTCCGTACCCGAGTAATCCCGTCACCGTCAACAACATCAGCGTCCGCACCGCCTGATTGAGCACGGACAATCGCTGTATAAAATCCAAAGGACCATCCGCCACCATGCGTTTATTCCTTTAATGACCTATTTGACATCGGCTCATCCAATCCCAAGAGACTCCGGACCGCCACGGTCAAATCGGGTTGCCGCATCAACGTTTCTCCGACCAACATCGCGTCCACGCCCGCAGCCTGCCACTCCAACACCAACGCACGGTTCTTTACCCCGCTTTCGCCAACCAAGAGGCGATCTTGGGGAACTTGCGCGCGGATTCGGATTGTTTGCTGGGTATCCACTCGAAACGTCCGCAAATCACGGTTGTTCACGCCCACGATCTCGGTGCCACTGTCCAGGACCGCGTCCAAATTCTCCGGATCGTGCAGCTCGCTCAAAACGGCCAAGCCCAAACTCCGCGCCAATTGATAAAAGTCGCGCAATTGGGTGACACTCAAGCATTCGGCAATCAGGAGGACCGCATCGGCACCGGCAACGCGGGCTTCGTAGATTTGATACGGATCGATGATAAAATCTTTCCGCAACAACGGCAATGAAACCTGATCTCTGATCCGTTGCAGATAGGCCAAATCACCCTGAAAATACGGACGGTCAGTCAAGACACTCAAACACGAAGCACCACCCGCTTCGTAAGCCCGAGCAATCTCCACCGGATCAAAGTCCGAACGGATCAGCCCCGCCGAGGGACTGGCCTTTTTCACTTCGGCAATCAACCGCAAAGGGGGAGCCCCCCGCAAAGCGCCCACAAAATCACGGGTCTTGGGCAGGTCTGGTATCGTCGCGTGCAGCTCCGCTAGGGGGACCTGTTGGCGCCGCTCCGCCACTTCACCCCGCTTGGTCGCTACGATATCCGCCAAAACATCTACCAAGGCCTAGCTCCAACGCTTCGCGTATTCTCGCCGCATGAACTGCAAGCCCTGGGTCGCCAGATACTCTTCGTTGGGATACATTCGCCGCCAAATCTTGGTCGCCGCCGAAATTTCGGGCAAAGCCAAACCAAAGGCTTCAATCATCAACCAACCGTCGTAACCAATCTCACGAAGCGCATCAAACGTCATGTCCCAACGAATATCCCCTTCGCCCGGAGTACTACGATCGTTCTCCGAGATATGCACATGACACAACACGTCCGCACAATCTCGCAATGCCTGAGCCGGCGACTTCTCTTCAATATTGGAATGAAACGTGTCGTACATCAACCGACAATTGGAATGATTCACTTCCCGAACAAACTTCGCACCGTCCGCAGGGCAGTTCAAAAAGTAACACTCGAAACGATTCAACGGCTCCACACCCAACATCACGCCACAAGCCCGAGCATGGTCGGCAACTTCGCGCATCGATTCAACTCCCCAGCCCCACTCACTGTCGGTCGGGCCGCTCCCACTGAAGTGGCCAATCGCCGAATGGAATGGTCCAATCAAGTGAGTTGCTCCCAACGCCGCGCAACAGTCCACCGCTCGCTGGTTGCCTGCAACCCCGGCCGCTCGAATTGCACTATCGGGACTGATCGGGTTGTCGGCCACATTGCGAATCGTCACCGCCGTCCGCGCCAGGCCTAAATTATCTAACCGTTTCCCCCAACTCTCGTAATCCAAATCGTAGTTGAATAGCGGGACCTCAACGCCATCATAACCCAACTTTTTGAGCATCTCCAAAGTCGGCAACAAGCCGTCGTTTAGCTCACCCGTCCACAACAACAGATTCATTCCAAACTTCATGAAACTCTCCAACTAGAAATGGCTTTCCGCCGCCACCGTTTAGTCTAGGCCGCCAGTCGCCGTCCCCCAAGGTGCCATGGGAGTTCCTGCCCCCGAACGACGACCGCGTCGAACCAATAGACTAACGTTTTTTGGTGTCGATGTCTTCAAACAATGCCCGAGGACGCCAAATTTGTCGCAATTGGCAGTGCCCAAAAAAACGAACAGAATCCGTCAACGCTGCCGACCAGGGCCGCTCAGGAATTTCAATGTCGGCGATCGCTGCCGTCGGAAAATGCTCCGCTTTACCACCAATCATATCGACCACAATTTCCATGGTCGGATTGTGGGCCACCAATAAGAGCGTTTCGGTAGCCGCTGATACCGATCCCAATGCCTGCAACACTGTCGCCGGAGTCCCCGGATACAGCCCATCAACGGTCCGCACTTGCGGATGCGGCGAGCCCAATCCGGTCAACAACCGTCCGACCGTTTCCTGAGCTCGGCACGCCGGAGAAACCAAGATCAATTGTGGCAAGATATTTTGCGATCGTAACCAACCACCCATTTCAGCCGCCGTTCGATGGCCGCGTTGGTTCAAAGGACGATCCACATCCGCCAAATCGGGATGATCCCAATCGGACTTGGCATGCCTCATCAACAGTAATCGTGCCACTTATCTACTGCCCTCCCGGTTCCGTCGCTTGTCGTTGTCGCAATGGCTCAATGAACGGCCGCGCCCATTCTTTGTCACCAAACAGGTCAATCAATGATTGTCGAATTTCGGCTGCTTGAGCGGGATCGGTTGCTTCTAAACGCTCCGCAGCCTCGATTCGCAAATTGATTTCGTTAGCTTTTGCGTCAACTTCCGGAATCGCTTGCTTCAAATACATGCGCCGATACACCTCGGCCGCCGCCAAGCAACTCTCCACACGCTCCGCCAATGGCGCGCCGCCCGCACGGTGAAACGTGATGAGCGCTTGCAATTCGGCTTGTTTGTCCCATTTCGACTCGTGATCGTCATCCGTCCACTTCAAGAACTGCTTCTCCAGTTCCGACAGATCTCGCTTGTTGATCGTTGACTTCAACGCCAAAGCATTTCGGAACTGAAACGCCTCCGCCTTCGCCTTGAGATCCTTGATTTCGGCAACGCGCTCATCGTCTGGGTACTGCTCGAGAAACGTATTGATTTGCCGGAGAACCCCCATCGGGCGTTCTTGCGCGGGCTCGATCATTACCCAAAGTTCGTCTGCAGTTCGCGGCCGCAACACGCGATCGTAGATCAAGTAGCTACTGACCGATAACAAGACCACCACGCCAACGGCCAAGGCCGCGGTGCCCCAAAACGACGGCTGCTCCGTCGATTCTTGCTCGGTGACACGCACTGCCCGCTCGAAGTAGTCTTGCTCACGAATCACGCGATTGGCAGCCACTAACGACGGCAGAGCCCCTTCTTCGCGCATCGTCTCCCCAGCACCCGGGACCGGACGCTGCCCTGGCCCGGACTGCCGCCCGGTTTGCGGCCGAGTCGCCGTTCCACGGCCGGACGACTCCGCCGCTCGGCCACTTCCGGTTGAACGCGCATCCACCATGGTCGGATTCGCGCCATCCCTTGGTGCCACAACGATATCGACTTCAACGGCCAAGACCAAATTGGTCTCCATTTCCGCCCGTTCACGCAGGATCTCCCAGATCTCCGCGAGCCGAGTGGCCACACTGCGGGCCGACTTCAAGCGATTCTCCGGTTGCTTTTTCAACAGCTTCTGAATCAACAACCCTAGTTCTTCAGGTGCGTCTTTCGCGACACTGGTCAAAAACGGCGCCTTGGTCGTCACAACTTTTTCCAAGGTCTTTTGTGGCGTAGCACCAACAATCGGCGGCTTGCCCGTCGCCAATGCAAACAACACGCCACCCAAACTGTACAAGTCACTTTGAATCGTCGCTGGCTTGCCAACCGCTTGTTCGGGCGACATGAACTCGGCCGTCCCCAAAACTCCGGACATGGTCATTTGTTGGGCGCCAAATCGCTTGGCAATCCCATAGTCCGCCAATTTGATCTGGCCATCATTGGAACGAATGATATTACCCGGCTTCAGATCCCGATGAATCACTCCAATACTATGGGAGTAATGCAACGCTTCACAGACTTTCAGCCCAATCTCGACGGTCTCGATGTACGTAAAATGATAGCCAGCCTTTTGCATCGCATACAGACTTTTGCCTTCGACCAATTCCATCGCGAAGTAAAAGACATCATCCTGCTTGCCGAAACTCAAGAGCTGGACAATGTTAGGATGCTTCAATTCAATAAGCGTCTGGACCTCTTCTTGAAATCGCTCCAGAAACTGCACATCACTGGCCAAGTCCGGCGCTAATATTTTGACGGCGACTCGTTCACCGGTCTCCGGGTCGACGCCTCGGTAGACGGTCCCCATTCCGCCACGGCCGAGTACCTCTTCCAATAAGTAAGGGCCCAGCTTCGACGGTATCATGCTCATCCCGCTAGTGACGGATCAAAACACCGATCGTTCGCCAAGCAAACGATCGGTGTCGAAAAAAACATGGTCCGGCCGCTTGCGACGTGTTAGCCACCGGCTTTGGACGAAAGTTCCGTAATCATCTGAATCAAGGGCATGAACAGTGCTAACACGATAAAAAGCACAACCAAACCCAAGAACACAATCAACATCGGCTCGATCAATTTCATCAAACCATCGGTCAACGTCGTCACTTCTTCGTCGTAGTAATCAGCAACTTTGTACATCATCCGATCCAATTCACCGGTCTCTTCGCCCACGTCAACCATGTTGACGACCAAATCTTCAATCACCGGCTTTTTGTGGAACATGTAATAAATGGCGGCACCTAAAATTGCCAAACCACCAGCCGCCATCAACAACTCGTTCTGAAACTGTTGATTGAAAAACAAAACACAGAGCGGTGGAACGGAACACATCGCCATCCAAAAGAAGCAGGCAACCGGGTGAAATCCCGGCACCGAGTTCCGCTTCAATGGTCGAGCAATGCTCTCACCTTCGCGAATGGCATCACTGACCCGGTGAAAAACCTTTTCAAACATGGCATTGCCCGACGTCTCCCGAGTAATCGTCAGACTCTCCAAAATAGGAACACCGGAAGCAACCAAGGTTCCCAACGTCCGTGTCGTCCGAGCCAAGTTCGCCTTTTCCGCCAACTTGCCGAACAACGGCAATTTCAAAATGTACAAGTGCCAACCCATGCGCCCCGCCTTGAACCGACAGACCAGGGCAATAAACATGATCACGGTAAATGGTATCAACGGGAACATGAACCATAGTCGAGTACAGGTGTTGGTCACGTCCACCAACAGAGTGGTCACAAACGGCAATTCCTTCATGCCGAACTCGTCAAACATCTTCAAGAACTGTGGCACGATGTACAAAATAATCGCTGCCAAAATACCGAAGGTCACCAAAATCACCATCGCGGGATAAATCATCGCGCCAATGACTTTGTTTTTGAGCCGTTGCGACCGTTCTTTAAACTCGGCCAACCGCTGGAGAATGGCTTCCAAAGCACCACCCGCCTCGCCGGCCTTGATCATATTGACGTATAGACGATCAAATACCTTCGGCGACTTACCCATCGCTTCCGAAAGTGTGGACCCACCCTCAATCTCTTCACAAACATCAATCAACGCATTCTTCAAACCGCCCGGCTTCGCTTGAGCCTCTAAAATCTTGAGGCTCCGCAAAATTGGCAAGCCGGCGTCCTGCAAAATCGACAATTGTCGAGTGAACGTCACAATCTTCTTACCGCCCGCCCCACCCAGAGCAAATGTCTTTCGACCACGTCCGCGTTTGGCCGCCGCCTTGGCCTTCTGGACGCTGATTTTGGTGACGTAGTATCCCATCGACCGAATGGTCGCCTGGGCCTCGTCCTGATTAGTCGCGTCAATCACGTCCCGAATCGGTTGACCAAGCGCATCGTAAGCTTCAAACTGAAAAGTAGGCATTGCACCGTTCCATTGGAAATAGACAGTCCACCGTCGTCGCCCTAAATTCTAACGCCCTCACCCGTTTTTTGCACGGCTAATTTTCATTTTTTTCTAGGCATCCAAGATCGTCTCCCGGATAACCTCGTCTGCAGTCGTCAATCCTTGTGTCAAGAAATCCATGCCAATGTCGCGCAGTGGTCGCATCCCGTGCTTTTTCGCAATCTTGCGCAACTTGTCAGCCGACGCGCCTTCCATGATCAATTCACGCAGCTCGTCGTTCATGATCATCAGTTCGAAAAGCCCAATCCGACCCTTGAAACCCGTCCCATTGCAGGCATTGCAACCAGCCCCACGGTAGGTCTTTTGCCCCTTCAAATCCTCCTTCTTTAGCTCCAATTCCCACAACTGGAGTTCGGTGAAGTCCGTCTGCTCGCGACACTCCGTACAAATCCGCCGGACCAATCGCTGCGCCAAAATCGCCTCGACCGTGGCGGTGATCATGAACGGTGGCACCCCCATATCTTTCAACCGAGTAATCGTCGACGGCGCGTCGTTGGTGTGCAACGTGCTAAACACCGTGTGACCGGTCAGCGACGCTTGAATGGCAATCTCAGCCGTTTCCAAGTCCCGAATCT
This sequence comes from Planctomycetaceae bacterium, assembly GCA_016795075.1. Taxonomy (GTDB): domain Bacteria; phylum Planctomycetota; class Planctomycetia; order Pirellulales; family Pirellulaceae; genus M30B19. Next base: position 8,982 of record JAEUIP010000049.1, read on the forward strand.
CACCGACCAAAATCTTGTCGGGATCCTGACGCAAGATCGCGCGTAAACACGAAGCAAACGTCACCCCGATGTCGTGATCGATCGGGATCTGTATGATCCCTTCAATGTCGTATTCGACCGGATCTTCGGTCGTAATCAATTTGTCTTCGATCGTATTGAGTTCGCTAAGCGCCGAGTACAAAGTGGTTGTCTTGCCCGAACCCGTCGGGCCAGTCACCAAGATGATGCCATTGGGTTTTCCCATCACCGTTCGGAACTCGCTCAAGGTTTTCTCATTCATCCCCACCTTGGTGAGGTCCAGCGAAACCACGGAGCGATCCAGTACCCGCATGACGACGCTTTCGCCAAACAATGTCGGAAGCACGCTCACTCGCAAGTCCACAGGGTGACCACCGACCGTCAATTCAATGCGACCGTCTTGCGGCATGCGACGTTCCGCAATGTCCAAATTGGCCATCACTTTGACGCGGGTCGTAATCGCAAACGCCAAGTGTCTTGGCGGAGGCACCATTTCATACAACACACCGTCCGCTTTGATGCGAATGCGGAACTCGTCCTCAAACGGCTCCAAGTGAATGTCGCTCGCGTGATCCTTGATCGCCAACAACAACACCATGTTCAAGAGCTTCCGAACCGGAGCACTTTCCACCAACTCATTGACGTCCGTCAAGTTAATCGGGCCACCGGACGACAACTCCTCGACCGCCTTCTTCAAATCGTTGTCCGAATTCAATTCGGCAACGATCTTGTCCATGCTTTCAATTTCATCGTTGAAGAATTTGTCAAGCGTCTTCTTGATCTGCGCTTCCGAACTGACGACCAACCGAATCTCATGCCCCAAGAACCGCCGCAATTCGTCACGAATGTTCAAGTTTTGCGGATCACAAGTCGCCAGCACCAACGTGCCACTGTCCAACTGCAAAGGGATGACTCGGTACATCTGCGCCATCGCGTCTGTCACCAAGTTCTTGACTTCCGGCTTCAGTACCAACCCCTCCAAGTCGAAAGTCTTCAATCGAAACTGTTCGGCCAAGGCACTGACCAAATGCTCTTCTTCGATCAAGCCCATGTCCTGGGCGATCTTGCCCAGCAATTGGCCCGGGTGTTGAGCCTGCTCTTCCAGCAACATTTCCAACTGCTCGTCGGAAATGTAACCCATGTCGACAAAAATTTGCCCGATACGCCGAATTGCCATCTGGTATTAACCTCTATGACTTGGTGCCGACCGGAAAAGGGACGTCCTTTTCCATAGCGGCCAAAATTGCAGCCGCAGCGACGCGAACACTAACCGCCTATTGGGGAACCTGACCCTCGTCCATCATCCGCCGCGCATTTGCGATCCGCCGGGCCAGTGAATCAGGATCCTGAGCCTTGCCCAAACAATCTTCCATCGTGACGTTTCGCTCGATCCAATGATTGAACAACGAATCGTCCATCAACTGCATTCCGAACTTCGATCCCGTTTGAATTGCCGAATTGATTCGGAAGGTCTTGTTTTCCCGAATAAGGTTGGCCACCGCGGGAGTAACGATCAAGGTCTCGTAGGCAGCAACCCGACCACCGCCGATCTTGGGCAACAAGGTCTGAGCCAAAACCCCGAGCAAAGCCGTCGACAACTGGGTCCGAATCTGATCTTGCAAGTTTCCAGGAAACGCGTCGATGATACGGTTGACCGTGCCCTGCGCACTGTTGGTGTGCAACGTCCCAAACACCACGTGACCGGTTTCGGCCGCCGTAATCGCGGCTTCGATCGTCTCCAAGTCTCGCATTTCGCCCACCAGAATCACGTCCGGGTCCTGACGCAACGCGCGACGAATGGCTTCTGAAAAACTAGGTACGTCCACACCCACTTCGCGTTGATTGACGGTCGATTTCTTGTGGTAATGAAAGAACTCGATCGGGTCTTCAATCGTGATGATGTGGTGGTCCACGGTTTCATTCAGGAAGTTGACCAAACTGGCCAACGTCGTACTTTTCCCCGAGCCCGTCGGACCCGTCACCAAAAACAAACCGCGGGGACGCATGACTAATTTTTTCAAAGTGTCGGGCAAACCCAACTGCTCAGGAGTGAGCATGTTGGTCGGAATCTGCCGCAATACCATCGAGATGTTGCCGCGTTGTTTGAAAATCGAAACGCGGAACCGAGCCTTGTCGCCAAACGCAAACCCAAAGTCCGAACCGCCCGCCTCTTGTAGTTCCCTCTGGCAACGATCCGGGGAAATACTCTTCATCAGAGCAACCGTGTCCTCAGGCTCCAGGACCTTGGTCTCCAACTTCCGCAATCGTCCATGCAGACGAAACACCGGCGGTTGCCCGACCGTGATGTGAATATCGCTCGCACCTTGCTTGACGCACGCTTCCAATAACTTATCAATTAAAACTGCCATGTGCCTCGGTTTCCGTTCTTCGGTTTACTTCCCAATTGCCAAAACTGCCAATGACGACCACGCCGAACATTTAGGTTCGGAACGTATCTTGCTCGGTGCGTTTTGCCACTCGGTAGACTTCTTCAATCGTCGTGATTCCCCGCATCACTTTCTTGATCCCGTCGATGTACAACGTATCCATTCCCGCCGTGATCGCATGGCGGCGAATTTCCGTAGTCGACGCATTCGCAAAAATCAATTCGCGGATCTTCGAGTCGATCATCAGAATCTCATGAATTCCAATCCGACCCTTGTAGCCCGTCTTCTGGCAGGTGTTGCAGCCTTTGCCTTTCATGAACGTCGCCGTTTCTTTCATCGCCGGCGTAATACCCGCCTCCTGCAACTGATAGTCTTGCGGCATGTACCGAACCTTGCACTTCGGACAAACCGTGCGAATCAACCGCTGTGCCAAAATCGCCACCACGGAACTGGCCACCAAATACCCAGGCACGCCCATATCCACCATGCGTGAAATCGCACTAGGGGCGTCATTCGTGTGCAACGTACTGAACACCAAGTGACCCGTCAGCGAAGCCTGAATCCCCATCGAGGCCGTTTCCGCGTCTCGCATCTCACCCACCAAAATCACGTTGGGTGCTTGCCGCAACATCGAACGAATGATGCGCGCAAAGTCCAAGCCAATCGAGTGCTTGACTTCCACTTGATTGATTCCCGGCAAGTAATACTCCACCGGGTCTTCGGCGGTAATGATCTTCTTGTCCGGGCGGTTGATCGAATTCAATGCCGAATACAAGGTGGTCGTCTTGCCCGAACCCGTCGGCCCCGTAACCAAAACAATGCCGTTCGGCCGCTTGAGCAATTGCTGGAACTTGACAAACACATCGTCCATCAAACCCAACTGACGAATGCCAATCTTGATATTGTCCTTATCCAACAAGCGCATCACAGCCGATTGCCCGTGATTCGTCGGAATAATGCTGACCCGCAAGTCAAGCTCTTTTTCGCCCACCGTCACCTTGATTCGACCGTCCTGCGGGCGACGTCGCTCCGCAATATCGATTGAAGCCAACACCTTCACACGCGAAACAATCGCGCCCAATTGACGACGCGGTAGCGAATCCCGCTCATGCAACATACCGTCAATTCGATATCGGATCCGCACGCGATGTTCGAACGGCTCGATGTGGATGTCCGAAGCCCGCAATTGAACCGCTTCGGTAATCATCATTTGCACCAAACGCACAATCGGAGCAGTGTTCTCGTCGCTGCCGTCCTCGCGAGTCGTCGTCTTGGAGTCATCCACCGTTTCAGTGAAGTCAATCGCCGTGTCGGTGAATTCTTGCAGAATCGAGTCCGCCGACTGACCGTCGATCTGCCCGTACACTCGATTGATCGTCGCAAAGATTGACGATCGACTCGCCAATGAAATCACAACGTCACGGTTCAAAATAAATCGCAACTTCTCCAGCGTGTCCATGTCGTTTGGATTGCTAATCGCAATCCGCAGCCGACCGTCAACTTCCGCGATCGGCACCACGGCATTTTCGCGAGCGACCGTTTCCGGCATTAGCTCGATAACGCTTTCCGGAATGTCCACCTCATCCAAATCAACCGATTCAACGCGATGAGCCGCCGCCAAACACTTGATCAGTTCATCTTCGGAAGCGTAGCCTAATTTGATGACGGCTTCCGTCAAAGCCAACTTGGACTCGCGCGACAATTGTTCGGCCTCGGCCAACTGGTCTTTGGTCAAGGTTTTTGTCTTCACCAAAGCCGCGCGAAAGTTATTGTCAGAACCGTACGCCATTGTTGCTTCTTACTCCAAGTCCTCGACGGACCAATCGACCTCAGGCAAAACTGCTGTTTGACAAGTTTGCGTCTGCAACCTTTATCATGGACAACGGCCCCGTTTTGTCAATGAATTTCAGACGCTGCAGCCCCAAACGCCCCAACTTCGAATTTTCGACCCCACGTGCCCCACATTCTACTCGATCTTCACGCGCGATTGTACCGATTACGCAGGAATAATCGTCCAACGCTGGGCATCCGAAACCAAACCGACGGTCGCCGCTCGCCGACGCAACTCGTTCAGCGCAGCCAAACCGACGTCGCCCAAGTCTTCCGTCCAACGATTCACATAGAGATCCACGTGGGACCACAAGACAGCCTCGTCGTATTCTTGCGCATGTCGTTGCATCATCGGCAACGCCAGCCCTCGATGGGCCAAAGCATCGCGTACGGAAGCTTGAATCAAGCGACTGATCCGCCCCAAAACTTCCGACCCCAAATCCAACCGACCCAAAATCCCGCCCAAAGGCAGCGGAGCCCCCGTCTCCCGCTCCCAACGCTGGCCCAAGTCTTCAACCAACCCGAGCCCCTGCTGCTGGTAGGTGAAACGCCCCTCATGAATACACACCCCATAGTCCGCGTCCCCAGCCAGCAAAGCCGGAGCAATTTCCGAAAACACAACCTGCTGGACTCGCCCCACATCGCCGTGGAACAGGCGATACAGCAAATAGGCCGTGGTGTCTCGCCCCGGACACAAAACTCGAGATTCCTTCCGAGGCGGAGGTACATGAATCCCCGCCAAACTCTTGATTCCTCCGTCCTGAATTGGGTCAGGCTCGCCCATTCCCGGTCGAGCCAAAAGTAGCGGCCCGTTACCAAACCCCAAGGCCGCCCCGGCGGCAAACACACCATACCGATCCGACAATTTCAACGCCGCGTGAAAACTCGCTTTGCCAACATCCAATTCGCCCGCATGCAAACGTTCGTTCAATTCCTGCACATCCAACAAACAGAATTCGAAATCGATGCCGTTCGTTTCCAGTCGTCGCGTTAACAAGGGGAAGAACGAAAAGGTATCGTTCGGACAGGTCGATATTCCAATCCGAATCTTCATACGCCCTTCCTAACCACAAGCTGCGCTAAACTGTCCATGGCTCGGTCGATCTGCCAGTTCGCAAATTCTCGATCGCCCACTTCGTTCGTCAGCCCACGCCAGATCGAACAACGAACACCCACCAATTTACAGGCCAAGGCCACGGAAAATCCTTCCATATCCTCGACCGCGACGCCCGGGAACTGCCGTTGTCTGTTCAAGGCCGTTTCTCGCGATCCACTCGCAATCCCAACGGTCAACAAGCGAGCTCCCGCAGCAAAATCCAACTCCAACTCTTGGTTCACTGCGAATTGCAACTCTCCCCGAGGCACCATCAACCCCTTCGGCACTTGGGGAAACCCCAATTCGCTCGGCAACTCCCACTTGCCAATCGCCCCGGTGGCCTCGCCCCGACACTGGGCTCCTACCGTATCGGTTACAACGCTCCCAATCTCCACCGCCGTTCCCACGGGTGCCACGACCGGATCAAAGGAACCACCAATCCCCAGCAAGATGACTTCGTTGAGCCGCTTGTGCTCCAACCACTGCGCCGTGACGATACCGGCAGCGATGGGTCCAAACCCACATAAGTGGATCGGAGGCGGGACGCGTTCCGGGATATTCACCCGCCACCGCAACAAGAACCGCTGCCGCTCCAATTCCGTTGGCATCAGCCATAGTGTCGGCGGTCGAATATCGGACATAGAGAAGTCTCCGGCACTCGGATGCTGCGACACGCCACGAATCTACGATGGCCCTGGTAGCGACGTTCATCAGAGCGTGTTCGCTTTCCGCCCTGCACCACACTCTCGCACCCCAAATACCACGCGGTCACGAGGGGATTTCCTGACAAGTTTCCGAAATCCCCAACGCGACTTGGTCGATTCGGAAGTGGTCACCTTCGCCAACACGAAAGACAAGGCGCACAGAATTATAGGTTTTTAGTGCAGCAACGGAAAGCGAAAAGCAGCTGGATGCCGGTTCCGAAAAATTCAAATCCGCCACCGGCAAAGCCTGCTCGTTCAACCACGCCGAAACCACCGACTGGCTGGACCAACAGCCCAACAACATCATTTGCTTGAGGTCCAAGCCCGTAGGACGATTGAAGTGACGGACCAACACGACACGAGCCGCAGATGGGCGAATTGCAGCGTGATTTTCCGCTCTCCAAAATTCGCCCAACGAAACTTCGCCCGGCAATCGCACCGATACCGGAGCTCCGCTCAATGACGCCTCATTAGCGTCGATTAAAGTCCGGCCCGGCGACCACTCCAAGTCACCTACAAACCAGTTCATTTGCCAGGGGCCATGCAATCGAATTCGATGAAATTCCACTCGTTGGGCCCGGTTCGATCCTACTGATTGACGGTGGACACAACCACTTCGGCTTGCATGACCTGGTCCGAACCCCGGACCTGTTGACGATCGGCGTCGAAACTAGCCGAACGCAGCGTCACTTGCACCGAGGTCAACGGATGTCCATACGGTGGAGCCGCGTCGCGATCATTACGGACCCCAGGGACCGCGTTCCCTTGTGGCACACCGTCGGCTTCTTCGTCCAAAAAACCATCACCATCGTTGTCCAAGCCATCGCGTTCAAAATCTTGAGTCCAAGTCGTGTAAGTCGGACCACCCGCAAAATTTTCATAGACAGTCATGCTGTTCGCCCAGAAATTCGCAGCCGGTTCCTCGGCTACAAAGTTGACGTAAGGAGCGTCGACGAGCCGCCGGCGCCAATGGCCAAATTGATACGGTTGCCCCGGAAACAAGGCGCCCAGATCATTGCCAATCCCCGGAACCGTATTCGATGCTGGCTCCACAGCCGGAGTCAATCGATACTCAAAAGCTCCCAAATCAACATAAGCACCAAATCCTTGGCGAGGAAAATTAACGGCATCCGCATAAGCCGCCGCGTACCCGGGATCATGGGGCAACAAAGGTGCTCCACTGTATTGCAGGACCGGAATCGTCGGATCAAAAACCTTGACATCAAACCCAACGACATTTTCCACAACCACGTCACTGCCGGTCATCGTGCCAAACAGAATCAAATCCTCCAACACCACATTCACAGAACGCTGGGCCGCTGTAAATCCGCGAACCAAAATCGGGTGCGGAAACCCGGCGGTCGCCAATTGGCCATTGCCCAAGATCGTACCATCGGTCCCCAAATGGGCCGTACGATTGATCGGATGATTCAAGGTGCCTAACGAATTACAGCCATATCTCGGCATCGAAGCGACCGGTCCCGAACTAAACACGACCGCTGGGTTGTCAAAATTACGTCGCAGGGAAACATCGTTGAATTGCAAGAACTTCGCATAGGGCGATCGATTGATTAAGGCCGGATCCAAACCGTTGGCCGTGACGAATTGATCAAACGCAGCCACACTTCGCAACATCAAATTTGCAACCGGATCGTCGGTCGCAATGGTTCCCGTCAAATCCGGACGAACCAACAACACCCGGCGATACAACCGAATCTGATCGCCATAGTCCACCAAGCCATTGCCATTGCTGTCTTGGTGACGAGTGAAATAAATGATCTCCGCTTCATTGGATTCGATCAGCCGTCCGTCAAAACGACCCTTGAATGGCCGCCCTGGACTAATTGCAGTAAACGAAAGAATATCGTCAACGTCGCCCATCAAGTTGCTGGCCGTGTTCAGAAATGTCATGTCGCGATAGCCGCCATCGACGATCTCCAGATAGCCAACACCCTCGGTGCTGGACATTTGCGGACGTACCCGCAACGACAATCGCTCGAGATCGTCACGCACCATGTCGGCCGCGTCTCGAATTCGCTCGGACACCAACAACCGATTGCGACCGATGCCAATTTCCCGACTGGCGGACGTAAACGCCTGCGTCATGCTGAGTAGTATCACCAGTGTGATCGCCAACGCAATCAACACCTCAACCAAGGTCATGCCGAAACGATTCTTCATAGCGAAGCTCACTAAATCTCGCTTACGTAATCACTGCGTCTACAATCCCGCTTCCCTATCTTCACTGACCCGGGCGAAATGTAAACCCCCTAAATTAGGGGTGCGCGGTCTCAAAATGATACGGGCAAGGACCAACGGACGACATCGTCTATGATATCCTCCAGATCGAACTTCGGCGTATAGCGAATCACGGATTTCAAACGAGACAGGTCGGGTACACGCCGCCGAATGTCCTCAAAATCGTCATCATATGCGGCTTGATACGTTTGAAATTGAATTGCCGACTTGTTCCCCGTTCGACTAACGACCATCTGTGCCAATTCGAGAATCGACACCGGGCGATCCGCTCCCACATTAAAAACGCGGCCAGCAGCCGACTCGGTCAACATCAACTGACAGATTGCATCAATCACGTCGGCGACATGCGAAAAGCAGCGAATCTGTTGCCCATCATCGTGAACCAACAACGGCTCCCCGCGTACCGCCGCCTGCACAAACCGGGGCAAAACCATGCCGTAGGCGCCGGTTTGTCGCGGTCCGACCACATTAAAAAAACGCCCAACAACGGCAGGTAAACGCGACGCCCGGAAATGCCCCAAGGCCAAGAACTCATCAATGGCCTTGGAAACCCCGTAGGACCAACGCGCCTTGCTGGTACTGCCGTAAACGAGATCGTCTTCTTCGCACCAAAAGGGTTTGGGATTTTTGCCGTACACTTCACTTGTACTGGCGATAAACACCGGGATCGTCCGCCCCAACTGATGGTGTCGCGCCAATTCGGCGAGCAAAAACTGAGTCGGTTCGACATTCCGCTCAATCGTTTGGATGGGCTGTTTGGCGATCAATGCGACGCCAACCGCGGCCGCCAAATGAAATACCAAGTCCGTTTGCGAAACAAGTTCTGCGACGAGGCGACGATCCGAGACACTTCCCGGAACCCAGCGAACTCCCTGGCGCGACAATAGGTGCGTAATGTTGTCCATGGACCCGGTGGACAAATCGTCGACCAAAGTGACCTGGGCACCCCGCTGCAGCAAGTACTCCGCCAAGTGGGAGCCGATAAAACCGGCTCCGCCCGTAATCAAAACACGTTTTCCCAGGAAAGAATTGAGCATTTATTCGAAGGCCTGTTCGAGCCGCCGCAACACCCCACGTTCTTTGGACGACACGCGACCAAGCCCTAAGATTCCCCCCGCAGCGTCGGCCACTTCATAGGCCCGTTGCAAGATAGTTTGCTTGACTCGTTGGAACGTGGCCTCACCCGCGGCCGCCTTTAACGCCCCAATATAATCGACCCACGCTTGAACCACTTCCTCAGCCGGCGCCCGACGAATCCACTCGTTCAACAAGTGAGCTGCGACCGAATCGGAGTCGATTCCGTTGTCGGAAGCCGCTTTCAAAATCGCGGCCTTTTCCGCCGGATCCACACTACCGTCCGCCCAAGCCACCCAGACTAAAGGAAACAGGGACAGGGCCGAAACCGATTCGTCGTTGATTCCCAACGCCAATAATTCGTCAAGAACGGCGTCATCCGCCAATCCGGTTGTGGATTTCAAGCGATCGCGGGCTGATTTATGGGCGATGTCGGCGCGAAGCTTCTCGATCAACTTTCGATCGACTTCGCTGAAAAACTGCGCTTCCAACGCATTGCCACGCTTTTGTAAGGAATCGTCTTCCATCGCCGCTTCACCGCTCCGAATTTCAGGAACACTTTGGCCATTCCGGCGTCGATCGCCGGGGCAAAAACACGTGCTTAGGGTAAAGAAAATCCGCCCAGCTCACTAGTAGGGACAAGCCGGAGCTTGGCGAATTCGCCCGCAAATTTGTCCTCAAGTGGAGGGCTTGCCTTTCCCGAAATGCACTCTATACTATCCGACCGCTTTCGCAGCATTTCATTGCGGGTGTAGCTCAGTGGCTAGAGCGTCACGTTGCCAACGTGAATGTCGTGGGTTCGAATCCCATCACCCGCTTTCTTTGACCATTTCTTCTGGCTGTGGCAGAACTTCTTGCGTCCCGCTCGACGCAGGGCTTTCCGTTGTTGTCGTTGCCGTAGCAAAACTCCCTGGGGCTGGGCCTTCAGCAGCAGAGATTTCGGCAGCAGAGATTTCGGCAGCCGCCCGGGATTCGCCTCCAGCTTCCGCAGTCCAAGTGTTCGTCGCAAGCGCTGGAGTCACTGGGACGTTTACCGAACGAGAACCTGCCACGGCTACTTGACTTAAGACTTCCATAAAACGCGGGGGCTCGACCAGTTGCGGCGCGGCAACTTCGATTGTCGAGTTTACCACCTGGACCGATTCCGTCGCAAATGCGACCGATGCCCCGTTCGTCAGGTTTGCGACCGACGTCCCATTCGCCGAGCCGGACAGTGCTGGCGAGTCAGTAACGGTCGATGACGACGGTTCAAGTGACAAATGTGGCGCGGCAACCTTGGCTCGTGGCGCTCGCGGAGCCAACTCCACCAACGAGATAAACAGTCCGCTCTGGACTTCTTCACCCTGGGTGTTGAACAGCGACTTCTTCCAAGTCACCTTTCCAGCCGAACGCCCACCGCTGGCCAATTCGATCACCTCCGTCACGGCATAAACGGTGTCGCCGATATGAACGGGACGCAAGAACTTCCATTGGTCCACCGAAACCAAAGCCATGGTCCGCACCGCTGGCGCGGTGGTAGAAAGCCCCGCCGCCCACGCCAATCCCATCAAGCCGTGCATCAGTGGTTGTTTGAACCGACTTTTCGAAGCGTAATCGTGGTCCACATGGGCTCGGTCGAAATCCCCCGTCATCCCGGCAAAGATGATCACATCCGACTCAGTGACCGTTCGGCGCGATGAGGTCCATTTCTGACCAACACTCAAATCGTCGAAATAGACTACGGAACTCATTTCCCAAAATACCTAGCGTCTAAAAATGATGGAAATGGGCGACCCAAGGCGAAAAGAATAACCTCGGCGATAAAATCGTCCAATGGCAGAATAGGCAAAATAGGCGACGAATTCCACAAATATTGAGTCCAAACCCATGGAATCCTGTCGCAGGCATGGTCCGTTGGCTTCAAATCCGGGTTTGAATAGATCAAACTATCGGAGGCTCGGCAGCGCAGCCCAGCCGTCCGAAAGTCACCATTTTCCAGCGGAACGGGGCGAGCCTCCAGACCATTCCCAAGCTAATGCACCCCGCCTCACGCCAACCCGCCTTCCTTCCCGAAAGCCATTGTCTATGACCAATCACCGTGACCTCTGGATGGCCGGCTCACTCGCCGCAGGTTTCCATCGTCCATTTTGGGTCCTGATTTTCCTTCTGTTTTCCCAGCTCAGCGGCCCGGTATCATTCGGCTGGGCTATTCCGACCGATCGGGCGGACGAGCCAACCGTGGATTTCGTCAAAGACGTGGTCCCCATCTTTGCCGAAAAATGTCTCCGCTGCCACCAAGCCGATCGTGCCGAAGGTGACTTTCGAATCGATGACCCCGCCGCATTGGCCGGATACGTAGTCGCCGGGAAACTTGACGAAAGCCCGCTTTGGACCGAACACTTGGCTGAAGACGCATCGAACCCGATGCCGCCCGAAGATGAAAACACCCCCTTGAGTGAATCAGAACTCGCCACAGTAAAAGCCTGGATCGAGGCAGATGCCGCCATCGCCGACGACGTCGATTGGAGAAAAGCCAAAGCCAGTGAAAGCAAACTTCAACAAGTCAACGATGTTGGCAGTGTCCTGTGGATCATCCTGGGTCGAATGCATCCAGCCGTATTGCACTTTCCAGTCGCGCTGTTGAGCGTAGCGGCACTGTTTGCCGTGTTCGCATTCGGCAACGCCAACATGGATAAAGCCGCGATCTATTGCCTGTTCTTGGGTTCGCTCGGTGCTTGTGTGGCGGCCGTTTCAGGCTGGGGTTTCGCCGAACATGAAGGTTGGGCGGCCTGGACGGAAGAGAAGTTCGGAGAACCCAAATACATGCATCGCTGGGGTGGCATTTCCGTCGCCGCCTTGAGCCTATTCGTGTTCTGCTTGGCGTTTTTTACCCGCATGAACCCAGAACGAAGCCAACTATGGTGGAAGTTAGGCGTGGTGCTAGTCGCCGCCCTGGTGGGTTTCGTCGGCCACTTGGGTGGAAAACTGACCCATGACGACCTGTACACGGAACCACTAACCCGTTTGCAAGAACTTTTGACGAAACCCGCCGATCCGTCTGTTAAGTCTGATAAGACTGATCAGACCGATCCGTCAGATCAGACCGATCCGTCAGATAAGTCAGATCAGACCGATCCGTCAGATCAGACCGATCAGACTGATCCGTCAAAGCAGACCGATCAGACGGTCCCGTGATCGCTGACCGTGGGTTCGTCGGTTGGCGTTTCACCGGTCGCCAATTCCTCGCGAATCACGGCGAATTCACGTGGGGCTTCAATTCCCAACCGCACAGTGCCGCCTTGAAATCGCACGACGGTGACAACGATGTCGTTGCCGATCAAGATCCGTTCCCCAGGTTTTCGACTAAGCACCAACATCGCACGCTCCCGACCGCCAAAAATTTCGCTACAATCACGCACTCAAACTCATTAATCGACAGAGATTTACGGCGGTTTCTGTCGATGGGGACGTCCATGTCCTCAATAGCGTACGGTGGTTAGGGCTCAATTTCAACAAGCATGATGGAAAATTCTCAATGCCCGACAGCGATGGTCCCGAGATTTCGGAAACGGCCTGGCGGATTTTAACCGAGTGCAAAATCCAAGCGGCGGAAGAGGAGGGGCAATTCTTGGACCTTCCAGGATTCGGCAAGCCATTGGCCTCGATTGACGAACAAGTGGAAGCCGAATTGCAAGAACTTCGAGCCAAACGCTCTGCCCCAGGATCTCCACATGTCTAAGTCCATTGCGAACGCAGCCGCAGACTCGATCAAAAGCTCCTCGCCAATGCTCACCGTCTGCGGTGTGCAAATGGATGTCGCCATTCGCCAACCGGAGGTCAATTTACGTCGTATTCGCGAATATGCTGAAACGGCAGTTCGGCAGGGTGCCCGCTTGGTGGTTTATCCCGAATGCGCGCTCACCGGCTACTGTTTCGATACGTTGTCCGAAGCACGGGCCGGTTCGCTAACAGCCGAGTCTCCAGAAATCAACTCGCTGATCCAAATCAGTGGCGACCTGGGGATCGCATTGATGGTCGGAACCGCGTGGTCCGAATCAGACGGCACGCTCCGCAACGCGGTACTGACATTTGATCGCGGCCAATGGATCGATACCTACTTCAAAATCCACCTGCCCTTCCTAGGTTTGGACCGGTATGTACTTCCCGGCGACGGCGTTCATCAACCAATAGAAATCGATGGCGTTCGCGTTGGCATTCACATCTGTTACGAAGGTGGCTTTCCCGAAGTCGCGCGTTGCTTGACGTTGGCGGGAGCCGACTTGATTGTCCTACCCACGAATTGGCCGCCCGGTTCCGGAGTGTCCTGCCAAGTGATCCCGTCCTGCCGCGCCTTGGAAAATCGGGTTTACTTCATGGCCGTGAACCGCGTGGGAACCGAGGGCAAATTTACATTCATTGGCAATAGTTCCTGGGCCCAGCCCAGCGGCGTCGAGATGGAACGACTGTCCGCAACGGACGAAGGCCTGTTGGTGGCTCGAGTTGAATCAGCACTCGCTCGGCAAAAACACTTGGTCATCGAACCCGGCGTCTACGAAGTCAATCGCATTGCCGACCGGCATCCGGAACTTTATCGAGCTTTGGTGCAATTCCATGAGTAAGCCCGGACTCGACGGCCGTTTGTTCTCAAGTTGTTTTGAAATAGATGGTCGTTCACGAAGACATTTCCTGGCTTGGTCAATTGCCTTGTTCGTCGGATTGTCTCTAGGGTGTCGCGACGCGACACCGCTGCCGCCCGGTCCTCTGCCGGCCCCCATTTCGCAAACTTTCTCTGGTCGCTCTCGGATGCAAGTAGTCGCCACGGTTGGCATGGTCGGCGACATGGTCCAAGCAATTGGCGGCGCACACACGGAAGTGACGGTGCTGTGCGGTCCGGGAGTCGATCCGCACTTGTTCAAACCAACTCGCGATCATGTGGCCAAGTTGCTGGCCAGCGATTTGATTATCTACGCGGGCCTGCATCTCGAAGGCAAACTCAACGATTTGTTGTTGCGTCTATCGCACCAACATCCCATCTACGCCGTCGCACAAGGCATTCCCGCATCGCGTCTATTGACTGCCGAAGACGCCGAGGAACACTCGGCGATCCCCAGCGCCGACGCCACGTTGGCAATCTACGCGACCGCCGATCCACATGCCTGGATGGATGTCGCGTTATGGGCCGACGCGGCCCAGGGAGTCGCCGATTGTTTGAGCGAATTTGATCCAACACATGCCGCAGATTATCAAGCCAATT
>JAEUIP010000004.1:0-31015 GCA_016795075.1 Planctomycetaceae bacterium
GGCTATCAACACGTTGCCGAAAATGCGGCGAATGGGACTCCGATTGGGACGTTGGTCGGTTCGGACGTGGACGTCTCCAACGTGCTAACCTACAGCCTGCTGGATGATGCCGGCGGTCGATTTGCCATTCACAGTGCGACGGGTGCCATCGTGGTGGCCAACGGCAGCTTGCTGGACTTCGAGACGAACACCAGCCACCAAGTTGTGGCTCGAGTAACGGACACTGCGGGGGCGGTTGCCGACTTGACGGTCACGATCGTGGTGGACAACGTCAACGAAGCCCCGGTGTTTGCGGGCGTGACGTACCATACCGATTACATCACGACGATCCGCTATGCGGCACCCGGTTTACTTGACGGCGTATGGGATGCCGAGGGTGACGTGCTAACCGCCCAGTTGACTCAGGCACCACACTCAGGGGCGTTGCTCGTGTCGTCCGACGGTTCGTTTATCTTCTGGCCGGAGGTCCACTTCGTGGGCACAACGGAGTTTACAATCGAGATTTTCGATGGCCAGTTGATCACCCCCGTCGTTTATCGCGTGGAGATTGTACGTCCGACAATCTTGCCACCCAACTTTGGCATCCCTGCCGATTCTGGTCCGCCGCTCCATGTGTTGGACCCAGAAGAACGAGCGGAACGCGACCCCAAAAATGTTGAAGGCGAACAATCAACTATCGAAGAATCTAAGAGTAGTATCGTAGCTAACACCCTAGATTCGGATCAACCACTCGTTTCGATCGAAGATCAGAATGTCGCAACGTCAAATACCGATCCACCAACTTCAGTTCGAAGTTTGCCGTCCGACGAGCGAGTTGCGGGTATGAACCAAGTTTCCCAGGAATCGACTGAGAAACTTGCGAACTTCTCTTGGATGACTGAGTGGCAACAGATTCGGCAGGGTCGATACGAGCTCGAGCGATCGCAAATCGGTCGTTTGCCGGAATTGTCAAGTTACGAGGGAGATTTGTTTGAACTGGGACGTCTAGGCTCCCAGTTGGCGGGTTCGTGGGAAATGGAATCGTTTGCTCTGCCCAAATCCAGTTCTGCGAATCCGGAATGGGCGCCGATGATCTCGTCGCACTTGGAGTTAACGGTTAGTCTGGGCGCGACCGCTGCGTGGTTGGCATTCCACGGACGGATGTTGGCTGCGGCCGCTGCTGCCAATGCACTCCGCGAGGCTATCGATCCGACTCGACTGCTGGAACAAGCAGCTGAGATGAATTCATCGATCGACTAGCAGACTTCAAAGGTCCGCCAAGTTCGCGGCGTTGCGTGAATTCTTGGCCCTTTCAACAATCGAGGGCTTGGTTCAGGTTCCATCGCTCCAATAGAATGCAAACCGAAGCCGCATCGACATCCTCCGCTGCCAGGGTATCCAGATTCCACAAATCCAGAAAGACTCGCTGGTCCTTATGGCGTGGAATTTGCAACGCTGCCCGAAACGTCTCGACGACCACATTTAAATCCGGCAACCGAACATGTCCTTGCTCGACGAGCCAATCCATGACTCCGTTCCCGGCGCGCAGAGGAATGAGACTTGTGACTTCGCTGCCGCATTGGAGCGCTCGATGCACACTGGCCAATGTGTGTTCCACCATTTTCTCAGCCTCGACTCCGGGTGCTGGTAACAACAAGAAAGTCCGTACCGAAATCTGGTGCTCCAACAGAAAACCACACGCGAATTCATAGTCAGCTATTGACATTTGCTTGTTCAGCCACGCTAAGATCGTTGCGTCGGCAGTCTCCAACCCCATGGCCACTTGCAATCGACCTTCTAGTTTTGCGGCAAAATCAACAACCGTTCCAGATACTAAGTTCGGATGGTTCTCGACGACAACTAATTCAAAGTCTTTGACCAATCGCCCAAGTTCGGTCCGTTCGGCAGGTGGAACGGCCTGCGGATCGAAAAAATTACTGGCGTTGTATAACTTGATGATCTCGCGATGAGTGATTTGCGGCAAGATCGCCTCCACCTGGGACACCAAAGAACCGGGCGGTGGAGGCGTCGAAACTGTATTTTTCCAGAGGTCGCACATCAAACAACGAAACGGACACTCTTTTCCAATCAGGAAAACCGTGGTTGCTTGTTTAGGAACTCCATTCGAATCCTCCTCAATCTCCGTAACAATCGCAGGTGCCGAAGATGGATCGACCGGGGCTCGCTGCCCGCGCAACTGCAGAATCTTGCTTGTATTGATGTTGGGGAGCATCTGCAACCGCGTTTAGTCGTTTTAGACGTGATGGTGAAGCGGGACTGTTTGTAGTATAATCGCGGCTTGATTTCTCCACAGTAGTGGTGGAATCCCGTCATCCATGGTCGTCCTGAAGCGAAGAGTCAGAAGTATGCATTTGATTCCCTTGTTTGAACGAACGGGCCAAGCGAAAATGCTACATTATTTCAACAACCGTCGATTCGTTTCGGGAATGGGCGTGTTACTAATGGTTGCATTCCTCCACGATAGTATGGCATGGACGATCCATGCGGCCTACGCAAAAGAAGTCCATCCGAGTGACTTGTCGCACGCCGATTCGCCACTCGGCCTCGTAAACCCAACGTCCTTGCGGAACGACCAAGATACCAACCCGACACCGGAACATTTGGAGCCGCAGGATCGCTTGACTTTGATTGGGGGAACGATGATCGAACGACTCCAATCCGATGGTCGATTGGAGGCAGCGTTGTATCAGTCGCTCGGAAGTAACCAGTTTCAAATCCGCAACTTGGGTTGGAGCGGAGATGATGTCTGGGGAACTGCCAGAGCTGTATTCGGACAGCCAAGTGACGGATTTGAGCGTTTGAAATCGGATCTGAAGTTAACACAACCGACGGTCGTGCTGGTGGCTTATGGTGCCAATGAGTCCTTTGCAGGTGCTGAAGGATTGGAGAACTTTAAGGAGGGACTGCGAAGACTTTTGGACATGATTCAAGAGTCGTCAGGAAGGCCAATTCTGGTCACTCCGCCTCCTTTTGAGGAATTGGGGCCGCCGCTGCCATCGATGCAAATCGCGAACGAGAACTTGGGGTTGTATTGTCTAGCAATTCGCGAAGTGGCGAACGATCGGAAATTGGCTGTCATCGATTTGAACAGCATGTTCCCCACACAACCAAAGTCAACACGACCTCGAACCGAGAATGGTGTGCATCTCACCGAAGCCGGAGCTCTAGAAGTCAGCAAAGCACTGGCTCAAGAATTATTGGGCCGCTCGGTCCCCGACGAGCTATGGACGCGATTAAACAGCGCGACTGACTTATTAGCGATGATTCGCAAAAAGAACGAATGGTTCTTTCATCGCTACCGTCCACAAAACGAAACCTACTTGTTTCTTTTTCGCAAACATGAGCAAGGGAATAACGCGGTCGAGATCCCGCAGTTCGACGAACTGGTCAGCAACATCGAACAAGAGATCCGCCGCACCGCCATTGGACTGATTCCAAGATAGTGCCACGTCGTTGACAACCCGATGTCGATGCCGCAAGCAACTCAGAGAAATTTCTTTTGTGCTTGCTTCCTTGAATTGATGTTCATTATCCCAATCCGAAAAAAATATTCTCGAAATAGGACCGATAACAATGAAGCCAATGTTGGTTACGCAGCGGCAAGGATCGCAATTGGACTCCTCGCGATATTTCCGACTTTCGTTGAGCGCGGTGCCTGCGGTATGGCTATGCCTTAGTTTTTGGAACGTCACTTCATTGCTCGCACAACGGGACCTGCAAACAATCCCTGACCCAGATCCTGCTGTCTCTTTGGCCTCGTTTACTTTGCCGGATGGAATGCAAGCGAAGCTATTTGCAGGTGATGGACAAATCGCGAAGCCAATTCACATGAACTTTGACGCTCGAGGTCGCTTATGGGTTGCTGGTAGTGAAGTTTATCCTCACATTGAACCTGGCCAAGCGGCAACCGACAAGGTCTTCATTCTGGAAGATAAAGATCGCGACGGTGTTGCAGAGGACGTGACGGTGTTCGCGGACGACCTCTTGATTCCGACTGGTATTCTGCCCGACGAACATGGCGGTTGTTATGTCGCCAACAGCACCGAGTTGTTGTACTTGTTTGATTCTGATGGGGATGGCAAAGCCGATCAACGGCGAATCATCCTGAGTGGATTCGGTACGGAAGACACGCACCATTTGTTGCACACACTGAACTGGGGACCAGACGGGTCCATGTTCCTAAACCAATCGATCTACATCCACAGCCATGTTGAAACTCCGTGGGGCGTTCAACGGATGAACGGAGGCGGCATTTGGCGCTTTCGTCCGGACACGTTGGAACTAGAGGTCCATTGCTTAGGGTTTGTAAATCCTTGGGGTACCATATTTGATCGTTGGGGTCAGAGTTTTGCGACCGATGGAGCCTACGGCGAAGGCATCAATTACGTTTTTCCTAACTCGGTGTTTGTCACGTCGCCGGGTGCGACTCGAATTGTTGGCGGCATGAATCCCGGTAGTCCGAAACATTGTGGACTGGAAATTATTAGTGGACGACATTTCCCGGCCCAATGGCAAGGGAACATGATCACAAACGACTTCCGGGCAAACCGTGTTTGTCGCTTCGAAGTAGAACCTCAGGGCTCGAGCTACCGCTCACGCCAACTCGAAGAGGTCATTCGCAGCACCCACCAAGCCTTCCGACCCATCGATGCCAAGATGGGCGCGGACGGAGCCCTGTACATCGCCGACTGGTACAACCCCATCATTCAACATGGTGAAGTCGATTTCCGCGACCCTCGGCGCGACAAGCAAAGGGGACGAGTCTGGCGGTTGACATTTCCCGACCGGGAACTGGTCACTCGGCCGGATCTGACAACCATGCAGGTCGCAGATTTGTTGGAGCAATTGAAGGTCCCAGAGCAGAGCACTCGAACCTGGGCCAAGCGAATGCTGCGTCGTCAACCTCGAGAATTGGCTTTGAACGAGATTGGTCAGGCAATTGCAAAGACGCAGCGGAACATGCCACTGCCGTCTGACGAATCGTATTCGGAATTGCAACAGTTTTTGTTGGAGTTGATGTGGGCGGAATTGCACTTGGATTCGCTGGATCGGGAGTTACTGACCAGTTTACTGGCCTCTCAGGATCCCCGAGTGCGTTCGATCGCGGTTCGAATCTCGAGTGATTTCCTACATCGAAATGCGGCAAACGATTTGCGAGAGATTTTGGCAAACGCGATTCAGGACGATCATCCACAGGTACGACTCGAAGCGGTTGCAGGTCTCCGTCGGCTAAACGAGGCATCCTCAGCGTCGTTGGCACTGCGCGCCTTGACGCGGCCAATGGACGCAAGTCTCGATTTTGCGTTATGGAAGACCTTGCGTGATCTGGGACCGAAATGGATCGGGTTAGCTGAACGTGGTGAGTTCGATTTCGGAAACGACCCACTGGCTTTGACTTATGCCTTGAAAGCTGTCGAATCGTCGGATGTTGTTCAACCCCTACTGAAGTTACTCAGTTCGGGCAATGTACCTTCGGCAACGGCGACAGCCGTCGTGCGTCAAATTGCGATGTTGGCCGATGCTGGACAGATGGATCAGTTGCTGGAATGGCTTGAAGCGCAACCCGAATCGGAACAATTGGAACTGCTTTTAGTTGCGGGCACGGAAGGAAAGGTTGTTCCGTCTCGTCGCCCGGCCTTGCTTGCCAAAAAACTAAACGAACTGTCGCAAAGTCCTGAGAGCATTTCTGCGGACAAGGTTGCGAATTTGATGCGCACGGTTGCCAAATGGTCCGATCCAACGACAACAGAACTCCTTTGGAATTTGGCCACGGGCGATAGCGAGCTAACCAATGGAGTATCCAACGCCGCCGTGGCAGCACTTGCGGAGTCGATAATCGGGCAAGACACGACCACTCGCGAGCCCGAAAGTCAACGATTTTTAAGTCGAGCCCAGTCGTGGCCGTCGGGTTCATTACGACGCAGTTTGTGGATTGGACAAATCGCCCGATGGGACTTGGAGGCAGCGGTGCCGTTGATCGCCCCTGAGCTGAGTCTCGTAGAGCCCGCGCACGTGACACCGTTGTTGGGTCATTTGCTGGAACAACGTGGTGGACAGGTTTCTTTGGCTCGATTCATGAGAGAAATCGGGCAACGCTTGCCACCGGAAGTTGCGCGAGAAGGCCTGCGTCTGCTACGCGCTTCGCCGGCACCGGACGATGGGTTGGCCGCTGCTTTCCGTGACTTGGGCCAACTGGCAGAAGCTGGCTGGAAATTTTCGACGGAAGCCAAGACCGAGTTCCTGCAACGCATCGTCGCAGAAGGTGACCCTGTTGCTGGCGAGAAGGTTTATCGCCGCAAGGATTTGCAGTGCATGAATTGCCATGCGATCGGCGGAGTAGGCTCCACAGTCGGGCCGGACATGATTTCGATTGGAGCGAGCGCTCCGGTCGACTACTTGTTGGATTCCCTATTGGACCCAGCCTCTAAAGTCAAAGAAGGGTATCACTCGAAAAAGATCTTGACCGTCGATGGATTGATTGTGACAGGAATTGTACAAAGCCATTCGGCCGGGGTTTATCGTTTGCGGTTGGCCGACGGAAGTTTCAAGTCAATCTCTGAAGACGAGATCGAAGAGATTGCGGACGGACCCAGTCTGATGCCGGCTGGGTTGTGTGATTCATTGACGTCCAAGGAGCTGGTTGATTTAACGAGCTTTTTGTCGAATCTCGGCCGGACAGACCGTTTTTCGATTCGTTCGGACCGAGTCGCTCGTGGATGGCAAGTATTGGCCTGGGATCAACCAACGAATCACTTGATGAACCGAACCAGTTTCGATAGCGTCACCGATGGTCGAACCGACTTGCCGTGGCAGCCGCTGTATCCGTTGGTTTCGGGCGGTTTGCCACTGGAAGACTTGCCGACCTACAAGATTCACGCCAATGTGCCGCAGACGACGTTTTTGAAAACGGTCATTCAAGTAAGTGAAGCGGGTCAGCTCAAACTGCAGATTTCAGAAACAAGAGGAGTGCAACTGTGGGTACAAGGCAAACCAACTCCGTTGACGGGCAACGCCATGGTCATTGAACGGCCCGTCGGCGACTGTGAGGTCATTTTGGCGATCGATCGAGAGGTAGGTCCGTCGGAATTGAGTCTCGAAGTAGAGGCCACCGAAACGGGTGCAGCCGTCTTCAAGCTGCCACTATCGTTGCAATAAACGGTTCGACTGAAGCGGGCCCCAAATTTGACCCAGAGACCAAATGAAAGGCACGCGTGGAACGTGGGAAAGAAATCTCAAATTTGCTGTCGGATATTTGAAGTATAAATTGTGACATTGGGGATTTGAAGATTGAATTTCCGAACACTTCGTTGCCTTCGGTCACTTCTGTTCAAATCCCTGCAACCCCAAGCAAGCGACTGAAATTTCACTCGAGCAGGGGACCCGTGGGCAAACAAAAGCACACGAACCAAACAAAGTTCCGCAACCAATCGTTGGGTCAGACCGTAAGATTTCAATTCGGAGATACTGAGATACTGAGAACCTGAAGCCTGGTCGCGGAAGATGACATTTCCGCAACTACATGGTACGATGGCAAATATGGGTCTGGGGGCGATTGCGAAAAACAGCCAGTGAGGTTCACTTGAAAAAACGACGAACCCAGCATCGGTGCATGTTTGTAACGTTGGCAGTCGCAGTCGCCGTTCTTCTCCAGAATGCATCATCCAGAAGTTGTGCCGACGATCGCTTTTTCGAAGCTCGAATTCGACCTCTATTTATTGCTCATTGTTTTCCCTGCCACACGGACGCTCAGGCCGATGGCGGACTTTCGTTGGAGTCGCGGGAAGGGTGGGTCGATCGCAATGTGATTGCCACGGATGCCCCGGGCGACAGCATGCTGCTCAAAGCCGTGCGAGGTGAGTTGCCAGACCTGCAAATGCCGCCAACCGATAGCGAGCAACAGCGACTCTCTGCTGCACAGATAAGCGACTTGGAACAGTGGATCCGTGACGGAGCTGTTGATCCTCGCGTAAGGGTTTCGTCCTCCAGTGGACCCGAGCGACGCGCACGAGAATTTCGAATTACCGACAAAGATTTGAAACATTGGGCCTACCAACCACTTGCATCGACACCACCTGACGACAGGATCGGACGAACGTCTGCCGAGCTGGTGGACTATTGGGTCGAAGCAAAACTTACCGCCAATGGGCTGCAACCCGTGCCAATGGCGACACCTCGCGAGTTGGTCCGGCGGGCCTATTTTGATTTGTGGGGCTTACCGCCCGAACCAGAAGTTGTGGAACAGTTTACGGCCAACCCCAGCGACGAGGCCTGGGCCGCGTTGATCGAGCGATTGTTGGCGTCCCGCCACTACGGTGAACGTTGGGGACGATATTGGTTGGATTGGGTGAGGTTCGCGGAATCCAATGGCTATGAACGAGACGGACCGAAACCCCATGCTTGGCGGTATCGCGACTACGTGATCGAATCGTTTCATACCGACAAACCCTACGATCGATTTCTCGAAGAACAATTGGCGGGAGACCTACAGATCGCCGACTCCAAGCCAACGATCCCGCAATCTTCGGTCGCGTGGCGCGATGCGATCATTGCCACCGGCTATTATCGACTGCACGTGTGGGACGATGAGCCAGACGATAGTCTCGCAGCCGAATTTGATGAGTTGGACGATGTGATCGTGACCACCGGAGCCGCAGTCATGGGCCTAACCATTGGTTGCGCGCGTTGTCACGATCACAAGTTTGATCCGATTAGCCAAACCGACTATTATGCGCTTTTGGATTTATTTCGCGACATCGATCCATATGGAACAACTATTCGAGGTGGCGGCAGCCGTGCCCCCGGACGAATCGAGTCGTGGCTGTGCGACAAAGTTGAACTAGAAAAATGGACGAAGGAGAAAGACGAGCGAATCGCGGGTTTAGAACTGCAGTTGCAGGAATCTCCCGAGGATCAGCGAGAAACGTTGCAGGCTCAAATTCGTTCGTTGCGAGACCAACGTCCACCGTTTGATCAGGCTTTGTCGATACAAGTCCGAGCTGGGGAACGTCCTGTTACTCATGTATTGGCTCGAGGCGACTACCATTCTCCGTTGCAGAGTGTTTCTCCTGCTTATCCGTCAGTGTTTCATGAGCTGGGATGGCTACCATCTTCGTCTGATGCCGAGAGCTTCGGTCAAGCACCTCGCAATCGACTCGACTTTGCTCGCTGGTTGACAGGTCCAGCCCAACCGCTGACGGCACGCGTCTTAGCAAACCGGATTTGGCTGAATCACTTTGGGAGGGGCATTGTTGAAACTCCAGACGATTTCGGCTACACCGGTTTGTTGCCGGCCAACGTGGAATTGCTGGATTATTTGGCCCAAGAATTGATCGACAATCATTGGTCAATAAAGCATCTCCATCGCTCGATCATGAACTCGAGGGTGTATCGCCGGTCTTCCTCACAAGCGAGTTCCGTTGCCCAAGCCAATGCCATAAAAGATCCCGACAATCGGTGGATTTGGCGA
This sequence comes from Planctomycetaceae bacterium, assembly GCA_016795075.1. Classification (GTDB taxonomy): domain Bacteria; phylum Planctomycetota; class Planctomycetia; order Pirellulales; family Pirellulaceae; genus M30B19. Next base: position 9,467 of record JAEUIP010000004.1, read on the forward strand.
CAGAACTTGCGAAGACTCGATGCGGAGGCCATTCGCGATTCGTTCCTGAAGCATGCGGGAGTCTTGCATCCAAAGTCCGGCGGCCCCAGTGTATTTACGGATTTACCTAACGAAATCCGGGACACCGCAAACCCGATCTCGATTTCGTTCTGGGGTACAAGTCCCGCAGAAGAGCAGAACTGCCGCAGCGTGTATTTGTTTGTCAAACGGTCACTGCGTGACCCCATTTTGGAGGCCTTTGATTTCGCCAACAGTCATTCGCCGGTCGGACAAAGACCGATCACTACGGTTGCACCTCAGGCCTTGGCGTTGGTGAACGACGCATTCGTGCGACGGCAGGCGGAGCACTTGGCAAATCGCACTCTGAACGTGTCGCCCGACCCCCGGCAGCGGGCCAGATCGTTGTGGTGGATTGTTTGGCAGCGTGAGCCGACGGAATCGGAACTTGAATCGGCTCTGTCCTTTTTATCGGCCGAGTCCGCGAACGGAAGCGAAACAGAACGTTGGGTCGCGTTGGCTCGAGTCGTTTTGAATAGCAACGAGACCTTGTTTGTGGATTAGATATCCAGTTTTAGGACGCAAGCCTATGAATCCATCGGAACACAAAAGCTGGCTATCGTCGCGGCGTCAATTTGTGACTGGATTAGGAGCCGGCTTTGGTTGGGTCGCTTTGACGTCGTTATTGGACGCGGATCAGGCGTGGCCAGCTACGACCTTGTGCGGACTAGATGAGTCCGTGGATGACGGCCAACGTTCGCTAATAAATCCCATGTCAGCCCGAAAACCGATGTTGCCAACGAAAGCCAAGGCCTGCATCTTTTTGTTTATGTTCGGCGGACCGTCGCAAGTGGATTTGTTCGATTACAAGCCGGAACTACAACGGAACGATGGCAAGACGGTCGAAAACGAGTTTCGTCGCGGTGTTCAAACCAAGTCGACTTTGCAAGCCAGTCGACGTACGTTTGCTCGCCACGGCCAATCAGGCCTCTGGTGCTCAGACGCCTTGCCGAATCTAGCCAAGCATATGGACAAATTGGCGGTTGTCCGCTCGTTGACCAGCGACTCGTTTGCTCACGGCAGCGCGTTGTTGCAGGTTCACAGTGGCAGAATTCTGCAAGGTCATCCTTCGTTGGGGTCGTGGGTGACTTACGGCTTGGGGACCGAAAACCAAAACTTGCCGGGCTACGTGGTCATGTTGGATCCGCGTGGTGGGCCAACCAGTGGCTCTTTGAATTGGTCCAGTGGCTATATGCCGGCGGCTTATCAAGGGACCGTATTTCGTTCGCATGATCCAGCGATTCGAAATCTTGTGGCTGCCGACGGGACATCTCGTGAACAACAACGACGCGAAATCGACTTGATCAATCGGTTGAATCGCGAACATCTGGCCCAGCACCCTGGGTACGATCAACTCGAAGCTCGAATCGCAAGTTATGAACTTGCCTATCACTTGCAGGCAGCGGCCCCAGAGGCATTGGATCTCTCACAAGAGTCCCAGGAAACGTTGACGATGTATGGACTGGATCAACCGAAGCCGGATTGGCATTCGCTGGCGTTGGGGCCGAGTACTTTTGGCAAGCAATGCTTGGTCGCGCGGCGAATGGTGGAACGTGGGGTTCGGTTTATACAAATCTATTCCGGCGGCGGTAACGCGGGAGGGCAAAACACATGGGATGGGCATCATGGGATTGAGGAAAACCTGAAGCTCCATTGCCCAGAAGTGGACCAACCGATCGCAGCATTGCTAACAGATTTGGAGCAACGAGGACTTTTGGAATCGACATTGATCGTTTGGGGTGGCGAATTTGGGCGGATGCCCGTCTCCGAGACGTTCAATACGGGCGGCAAGCCAGGCGGTCGCGATCACAACCCAAAAGGCTTCACGTATTGGATGGCCGGAGCGGGGATCAAACCAGGGATCGCGGTGGGGGAGACCGACGAATTGGGTGAAACGGCCGTGGTCGATCCATTCCACCTGCGCGACTTGCATGCCACAATCCTACACCTCATGGGCTTGGATCACAAACGTCTCACCTATTTTCATGGTGGTCTGGATGAAAAGCTAACGGGTGTGTTGGAGGCGCGGCCGATTCGGCAAATCATGCAGGTCTGAAGGTAGAATAAAATTGCTTTTTTGCGAAATAGGCGTTATCGTTTGCAGAGTCTGTCGTTTGGACATGAAGTCCCTCCGCAGTTTGACTCGCATGGGAAGGTCAACCTAATGAAGCCAATGATCATTTTTGCATGTTGTATAATGGCTCTTGGAGTAACGGAGACGCCCGGGCTCGGAACGATTGTGGCGACCGGCGCGGCAATGCAAGACGACCTGAACGGCGAGCAGGTAAGGCAAAGCATTCAGCGCGGCGTGCGGTATCTGTTGAACGAACGAACAGACGATGGGTACTGGCGTGAGAACGCTACCTATCGGGGCGGTGTACCGGCCTTGGTCGTTTTGGCGATGTTGAATGCGGGAGTTGACGCCAATTCCCCTGAATTGCGCGAACCCATTCGCAAGCTCTCGACGGAAGCTCCGCTCTCGACATATACCTCTTCACTGATCGTGATGGTCCTGGCGGAAGCCGATGCCGTTCGCTACCGACCTCAGATCCGGCCCCACATCGACTTCCTCATTTCGAAACAGGAGGACAATGGCGGATTTGGGTACGGTCATGCCAATGCCGATTGGACCGATTCCAGTAATTCACAGTTTGCCATCTTGGCTTTGCACGAAGCTCAACTGGCGGGAATTGATATCGATCGTCGAGTCTGGGAGAAAGCTCAAAATTACTGGGAAGAGGTTTTTAATCAAAATCACGGCAGTTTTTCGTACCGGCCCAATATAACCACTCATACGGGCAGCATGACCTGCGCGGGAGTGTGTTCGGCGGTGTTGGTGGCCGAAAACCTGCATCCTGGGGCCTCGGCCGTTAATGGCAATCAAGTGACTTGTTGCCAGACCCCTCCCGAAAACAAGTTGGTGGATGGCGGATTAAAATGGTTAGGGAGTAATTTCGCAGTCGATCGTAATCCAACCATCCCCATTAACGACTCACATGCCCAAGCTCTTTATTACTATCTTTACTCTCTGGAGCGAACGGGTCGAATCACGGGACGGCGGTTCATTGGGAAGCATGATTGGTACCGCGAGGGCACGAAAGAGCTGTTGGAGCGACAAAACTTAAATGGTGGATGGGGAAGCCAAGGGGGCTTTGGAGAGGCCGACCCGCTGGTAACCACTTCGATGGCACTGTTGTTCCTTTCCAAGGGCCTACGTCCGATTTTGCTGGGCAAGTATCAACATGGCGACGGAAACCATTGGGACCCGCACCCTCAAGGTGTCCATCTGTTAACTCGGTATGTCGAGAAAGCTTGGACACGAAAATTGAATTGGCAGACCATCGAAGCGAATCATGCAAATGCAGATGATCTGATGGAAGCCCCAGTTTTGCACATCACTGGTGATCGGCGACTCAAGTTATCTTTCGAACAGATTGCCAATCTCAAGAAGTACGTGGACAACGGAGGATTTCTGTTTATCGAAGCCCAAAATGGATTTGGTTGTCCCTCAGCCAAGCTGTTTGACCAAGACGTTCGAGAGTTATTGTCGGTCCTTTATCCCGATACAAAACTAGAGGTGCTTAAGCCCGAACATGTGGTCTGGAATAGTCATTTTTCGCTGAAACCCGACCAGGACTTTCCTCTGTTGGGCATCCAATCATGTTGCCGCACAAGCGTGATCTATTGCCCAGGCCCCATTTCAGGATTTTGGGAGCTGAACCGACCCAAACAAAACGAATACGGTGATGCGGTCAAACAAAAGATCACCTACTCCGTTCAATTGGGCACGAACATTTTGGCATTTGCCACTGGCAATGAACTCAAGGACAAACTCGATCGACCAAAACTGGAAGCAGCCGATCTCTTGGTCAAAAACATGATTGGCCGACGGATCTTGGTTCCCAAGCTCCGCCATCGCAGCGGCTTTGATGATGCGCCGATGGCGCTCGCAAATTTGCTTCGTCGCGTGAACACGGATCGCGGAGTCCAGTTTGAACCACAAGCCGAATTTGTGGACGCCGACTTGGAGAGCCTACTCGATTATCCTTTAGTCTTTGTCCATGGACGCGGCAAGTTCTCCCTATCGGAGCAGGAACGCGAAGCACTGCGAATTCACCTGAAGCGCGGTGGGTTTATTTTCGGAGACGCCATCTGCGGAGACCAACCGTTTGCGGATTCATTCCGTCAGGAAATGCAAAACTTGATCCCCGACACGACCTGGGAATCCGTTGAGAAAACGGACTACCTCTACACGGACCGTTACGGCGGCTACCAGATTGACCAAGTCCAAATGCGTTTGCCAAACGCGCCTGGCGGTCAAGCTGCTGGGTATGTTCCGACGGATCCCAAATTAGAAGCTTTGAAAGTTGGGGATCGCTACCGAGTGATTTTTTCGCCGTTTGACATCAGTTGTGCCTTGGAAAGTGGTACCAGTTCGTCGTGTTACGGTTACTCGGTGGAAGATGCAGCTCGAATCGCTGCCAACGTGTTATTGTATTCGTTGCAACCTTAACTGGTCGATGGTCGAGCGCGCAGCGAGGAAGGCGGGGCCGGGGTTCGAAGGTCCAGGCCTGGAAGCCCGACGGAACCTCTGCCGGGGTTGTCAGGCCCAGGGTTGGGCGATGAGCCAACCTTACATGCATCAGCCCCTCATCGTGGATGGTGCACTGAATTTGCGGGAGATCCAGTTCGCGATTTTGGGTTGAATCCACGACAACCGTGTTCGCGAGGACAGTCTAACCGAGCGATGCTATTCTTTAGCCGCCACAACGGGCGCCAATAACGAATCATGCGCCGACGCGACCCATTGTCGGGCAATAGGTACCCACGTGATCTGGTCTGGTTGGAATGGCTCCAAACCGACTCGAACCAAGATTCGATTGATTCGGTAGAACAGTCCAACGTCGGTTCGGTAATCGTACAAGAATCGTTCGGTCAAAAAAAACGCGTGCATGGGTTCAAACTTTGGCAACTCGCAACCAGCCATCCATTCGACTGCTCGGCAAAGCTGACGGCAATCGGTTTCCTCAAAAACCTGGTAGAGTCTCGTTAACGAATCCGGATATTGGTCCATGATGGTCCAATCCAACAACATTTCGATTCCGATATGAGCGGTGAACCACGACCGCAACCCCCGAGGATCCGGAACAGTTGTTCGTAGATGCCGCGACAACTGTTCCTGCAATTCCAAGAAACTGGGCGAATTGTGAAAAGAGTAATCGTCACAATGATGTTGGACGATTCCAGCGGCCAAGTCCGCCACAAACAGGTCGGGCATATCGATCAGCCGCTCAGCGTGACGACGCCGAACACGCGCTCGTCGATCGACCATGTTCATGAAATCGGGGATCATGGTTCCCAGCGCAAATGTGGGCCGCTCCAGAAACCGATAAGCGTGGGCAAGGTAGTTCATGAACCTCCAAGAGTCGGCTGTTGGCAACGAATGCGAGGTCGCAGGGCGTTCAACAATTGCCGACGATGCGTTGGGGTAAGTGCAGGCGACGTTGACGGGCCACCTCGTACAACAGTATCCCGGCAGCCACACTTAAGTTCAAGCTATCAGCGATGCCGGCTTGCGGAATCCGTACACCCGTGACCGCTGGATCCTGCCACGCCGGTGTCAGTCCCTCAGCTTCGCTGCCCAATACCAAGGCGACCGGATTTGATTCGATGGCCGAAAAATACGTGATGTCCCAATGTTCATGTGACGCCTGAACCCGGGCTGCAAAACGACGTACACCATGTTTTTCGAGCCATGGAAAGACGTCGTCCAATCCAGCCATGACATAAGGGACAGAGAATACCGTGCCTAAACTAGCGCGAATGGCATTCGAGTTTTCGGGAGTTACCCTAGTTTGAGTCAGAATAATCCCGGCGACTCCCACCGCGTCGGCGGTGCGAAAAATGGCTCCCAAGTTTCCGGGCTTTTCAATACCTTCCAAGACGACATAGATCGAACCAGCTGAGGGAGGCGACCAATCCGACAATTGTCCGGGTTGGGAGCGGGCAATGGCCACAACTCCTTCCACGCGATCGCCGTACGCGACTTTGGCAAACGCCGCCGGACTGGTTTCCCAAACTTCGACGCTTCGCGACTTCCCCGCGGCGAGCAATTGCTTGGCCACATGCTCATTCAAGAAATCGCGACACAAAATCAGTGTTTCGACGCCAGCCCCCGAGGCCAAAGCTCGGAGCGTTTCGCGGGCACCGTCAATCAAGAACTGGTCGGACTGGTGCCGTCCACGGGCCAAGCGGAGCTTCGCCGCTGCTTTGATTCGTGCATTCTGAGGACTTTCAATTCGCTCCATGCTGGAAAAGATCCTATCCGCACTCGCTGAATGCAAGGGGACAGACACCTTTGCTTCCAATTGCACAATAGTTTAGCACCAAGACCGGACGCTGCCTATTCGATTAGCAATCCAAGCGAACTCGACTTTTGCAGCCGACACCGTAAAGGAATCCGAACCGCCATTAATAATTGAATACAGGTTCTAAAGGAAGATAACCAAACTTTATTCCGTTCTGGCATGGTGATTGCGTAGAGTAAGAATGGTAAGCGAGCCGTTTTTCGGATTGCTTATTTAAAAACTGGACCACTCCAGCTTCAGTCTTGGGATCGGGTTAACTGACGCGGCTATCCGTCCCAGGGCTGGAGCTTTTTTTGTCTACTTTGCGACTGTCGACGGCCACGGTGACTTGGGCGACGGACAGCGGTTCTCCGAGCGAATTGCGCATTTCGACCGACCAAACGTGCAGCCGTCCTCCACAACGATGGGGACGCATCAAAAACGTGACGCGATCACCCAATCTAGCGGGTCGCAAGTGATTCGCGGACACCGATACCCCTGCCACTCGGTGCGTCTCGCGACGTGGGTAAAGTGAGCCGAACGACGCCAATGTTTCGGCAACAAACGGCGAAACGCCGCCGTGGAGAAAACCTTGCGAGTTCAACGCCAGTTGCCGCACGGTCATTTCGGCCGTCAACGTGTCTGCGGAAAAATCAACGAGCTCTACTCCTAGCAGCCCGACTATGGTTTCGGCGTAACGAGCAGCAAAGTCGGCAGCCATGTTCGCATCGAACACGATTTCTCCTTGAAAGTAGCCGGGATCCCCTGGTTGCGTTTGCCCTGCGGTGGCAATTCTAGCAGATCTCCCAAATTACCGACACAACGATTATCAATAGCATTTCGCCACGAAAAATGGGCCGTTCGCCGGCTTCGGTGCCCCTATCCGTAACGGAAGAGGCTTTCGCCAACACGGCGTACTATCGCAGATTCGTTTCACCCATCAAACTTTGTGTTGGTGGACAATGGGGCCAAGCAAGCGAATATGGATGGAACATTTGAGGTTATTGTGAGTAAGAACCATCGCCAATCAACTTTGTCGAAGCCTGACAGCGCGGTTTTGCTAGGGCAGCTTGAAGCTCGGTTTGTCGAGCACCTCCATCGACATGCAAAACTCAAGTGGAGTACTGTGGAACAAAAACTGCTGGATTCTCCAGCGGCCTTATGGTCTCTCAACCAAATGGAATTGTCGGGCGGTGAACCGGATGTGATTGGGTTCGATCGAAAATCTGCGGAGCTTCATTTCGTGGACTGTTCGCCCGAGACGCCCAAAGAGCGGCGTAGCATTTGTTACGATCGTCCGGCTTGGGAATCTCGGAAAGAGCACAAACCCAAGACCAGTGCCTTGGAAATGGCCGTAGAAATGGGCATCGAGCTTTTGAACGAAGAACAATATTTCCAGCTGCAACAACTGGGGCCGTTCGACCAAAAGACATCCAGTTGGTTGCTAACGCCACCGGCCATTCGGCAACTCGGAGGCGCGATTTTCGGCGACTATCGCTATGGTCGTACATTTATCTATCACAATGGAGCCGAATCCTATTACGGCGTTCGGGGCTTTCGAGGACTATTGAGGGTCTAGAGATTGTTCGCTTGGACCGGCGGATTGAGGTTCCTATTTATCAATCTTTACTTCTTTATTGCCTGGGTCCTCACGCCCGACAAAATCCGCTTATTCGTCGCCAACATTAAACTCAAGCAGGTAGGCCTCGACATCCGTCATTTTCGGATGTCGTTGTGACTATTTTGGGATCTAATTGCTAATCGTGTGTAAACCTTTGCCGGTTTGGTAGCTGTTGCGGGCAACGGTTTACCAGAATTCTGTCTCTGGGAATTGTCTGCGCGGAGATGCGGCGACATGGACGATACCGAACTGATGCGAGAGTTTGCCATTGAATCTCTTGAGCATCTCTCCGACATTGAAAATCAGCTATTAACCCTGGAGTCCCAAGGAGACGCGATGGACGTCGCCTTGGTGAACACGGTGTTCCGCGCCATTCATTCAATCAAAGGTGCGGCTGGTTTCATGGGTTTGGATACCCTCGGTGGATTGGCTCACCGCGCAGAAGAAGTCTTGGGTCGGTTGAGAAGTCAAGAACTGCGGCCGACCTCTCTGGTCGTCAACACGTTGCTGCGTGCGACCGATCGACTGAAGGAATTAATCGACGAGGTTGAAAACTCAAACGGCCAAGATGTCTCCAAGCACATTATCGATCTAGAGAAAATCTTGGCCGGAGAACTGACGGACGAATCGTCGGCCAGTGAACCAACTGCCAGTTCAAGCGAGTCGCCGGCAAAATCCGGTATCAAAACCAGTTCTGATGCTTTGGCCGAACCGGAGACTTCGCTCACCGATATTCTGCAAATGAGCTTTGACTGTCTCGAACAAATCGAACGAGACTTGGCGACCCTAGATCGAGCCCCCACCAATCGCGTCCCACTGGAAAATGCGTTTAGCAAATTCCAGGACATTCAAGTAATCGCCGAAGATCTGGGTTACGCTCAAGTCGTCAAGATCACAGCCTCAGCGGGGAAGCTTCTGGCGGGAATCCACGTTGGCGACTTCCCAATGGATCCGCAAATTAGTGAAACACTTGGCGGAGCGGTCAAGGTCTTGAGGAAGACCTTACAAGCGATCCAAGCCAACGGTACCGAAGGCGATGAAGACCATCAGTTCACGGTTGATTTCTTAGAGGCGGTGCTCTCGGTCAAGATTCCAGCCAAAGGGAAAGAACTCAACGCAAACGCAAGTCGTCCCGTCCCACCGACAGTGACGCATCCCGACGTCACTTCCAGCAAGCCTGCCCCAAAAGCAGCCGTCGAAAAGAACATCGAATCGCGCTCCGAGGACCGACCGGCAACCAGCGCGGCCGCCAACAACCCCAAGCCCCAAGAATCCAAAACGGAGCCCAAGACCGCTCCGCCCGATGCCACCGCAGCGGACTCGACGATTCGGGTGGACGTGGCCCTGTTGGATCGTTTAATGACGCGCGTTGGTGAATTGGTCTTGGCTCGCAATCAGATCCTTCAGTTTCAAAGTAAGATCGACGATCCTGGTTTGCAAAACGCGGTTCAACGCCTGAACCAAATCACTTCCGAGTTGCAAGAAGGCGTCATGAAGACGCGCATGCAACCCATCGGCAATGTTTGGACCAAGTTTCCTAGATTGGTGCGTGACCTGGCCTCGATGTGCGAGAAACAGGTTCGCATCGAAATGGAAGGCAAGGAGACCGAACTTGACAAAACGATTATTGAAGCAATCAAGGATCCTTTGACTCACCTCGTTCGCAACACCGTCGATCACGGCATCGAACGACCCGAGGTTCGCCGCAAAGCAGGTAAGCCGATGGAAGGCTGCTTGACCCTGAGGGCGTACCATGAAGGCGGGGAAGTCAACATCGAGATCGTTGATGACGGAGGCGGCTTGAACATCGAGCGGATCAAAGCCAAAGCTTTGGAAAAAGGTTTGATCAGCGCCGAAGATGCGGCCAACATGCCCGATCGTGAAGCGGGCAACTTGATCTTCCTCCCTGGATTTTCCACCGCCGAAAAAGTCTCCAGTGTTTCCGGACGGGGCGTGGGCATGGACGTCGTCCGTACGAACATCGAGAAAATTGGGGGCTCGGTTGATCTGCAAAGTCGAACCGGCTTGGGAACGACGATCAAGATCAAAATTCCTTTGACCTTGGCGATCGTCCCGGCACTCATTGTCTCCGCCTCGGGCGATCGTTATGCGATCCCCCAGGTCAACTTACTCGAATTGGTCCGGTTGGAAAACCAAGTTGCCAAGCCATCGATCGAGTGGATTCAAGGCTCGCCCGTTTACCGATTGCGCGGACGATTGTTGCCGATCGTTTCCTTGCGTGAAGAGTTGGGCCACTGCGACAAGAGCGAGTTGCGTCATGCCAACTGTTTGAACATTGTCGTTCTAAAAGCAGAAGACCGGCAACTTGGCCTCGTGGTGGATCGAATCCTCGATTCGGAAGAGATCGTCGTCAAGCCACTAGGAAAGCAGCTCAAAAATGTCCCCGTGTATTCCGGGACGACGATCATGGGCGATGGTCGTGTCGCGTTGATTCTGGACGTCGTAGGTTTGGCTCATGCCGCGAAAATTCTGACGAAGAACAAAGATCGAAGTGTCAGCGAGAACAATCCAGTTTCCGATTCACGCTCGCCCGACGAACGTTCGATGCTGGTGTTTGCGGTAGGTCATTCTGGGCGAGCCGCCCTCCCGCTCGACCAAGTCACTCGCTTGGAAAAACTGTCGCGCCGCCTGGTCGAACAATCACATCATCGCGAGGTGATTCAGTATCGGGGCGAAATCATGCCATTGCTCCGACTATCCGGACAACTCGGGCAGTTGGGTGTGGCCAAAGAGTCTGATCTGATGGACGTCGTCGTCTACACTCATGAAAATCGGAGTGTCGGCGTGATTGTCGATCAGATATTGGATATCGCAGAATGTCGCTTTCCCAGATCAACCCTGGACTCCGTGGAACACACCAAAGAAGGTGGCACTCCTTCGATTGTCATTGACGGGCATGTCACCGACATTTTGGATTTGCCAACGCTGGTAGCATCCGCGCTAGCGTGATCGCCCACGCGGCTACTGCGTCATTCGAGACCCAACCACTCCGCCAAAAGCGAACCACCCAAAACCAAAACTGCGGACACGCCCAGCAGCTTGAGTAGAACATGATCGACAATATGCAACTGTGTACATTTCGATTGGACAACCAGTACTTTGGCGTGGACGCCTTGAAGGTACAGGAACTAATTCGACACCAGACCATGACTCGGGTTCCACTAGCTCCCCCCAGCGTCCGTGGTTTGATCAACTTGCGCGGACAGATTGTTACCGCAATCGATTTACGCAGTCGCTTTGGCTTGCCCTCAGTGGCCGAAGAAACGGAATTGATGAACATCGTGATTCGTACCGACGAAGAGTGCGTCAGCTTGTTGGTCGATCAAATCGGCGATGTATTGACCGTCGAGCAAAACAGTTTTGAATCTCCGCCCGAAACCATGGACGAAACACTTCGTCCATACATCGATGGTGCGTTCAAATTGGAAGATCGCCTTTTGCTCCTGCTCAACTGGAAAAACGTCGTGTAAACAAGGTTTTGACCAAACCATGTACGCGACCTGTGACCGTAGAATCGCGGATCACAAAATCAACAAAAACAACACAGGCCGGATTGCGCGAGCAACTCGGCCAGACAATAATTGGCCCGCTTGTCCTTACAGGAAAACAGCATGTTGAACCTTTCGAAACTTGTCCCCAAGACATTAAGATCCAAACTCACATTAAGTTTCATTCTGGTGGCAGCATTGCCGCTGTTGGCGGTTTCTTTAATCGCTTATTATCGCACCAATGCGTTTGCGGTAAAAGAAGCGGGCGCGGCCTTGGAGGAAAAGTCCGCTCAGACGTTAAACAAGATCTACCGCAACCTTTTCGAGCGTTATGGTGATGTACAGGCATTCGCCTACAATCCCAAAGCTGTTGGATCGACCGAAGAAGTTACGGAGGCCATCAACTTTTTTGTAAAGACCTATGGCTGTTACGATCTGATGATTGTGGCCGACGCGGACGGTACCATTGTTGCCGCAAACACGATTGATTATCAAGGAAATGCCGTCGCGAGTCAGGCGTTGCTGGGGACGAGCGTCCGTGGCGAGACTTGGTTCGAACAATGTCTTGGTGGTCTAATCAAACCGGGCCAAACGTACTTCAGCGACGCGGAGTTCGACGCCACGGTTGCAAAAGTTCGGCCGGACGCCGGTTTGACGCTGAACTTTTCGGCCCCCATTTATGATGCAAACGGCAAATTGACGCGAGTCTGGTCCAATCGTGCATCTTTCTCGCGAACTGCGGGCGAAATCATGGCGGAAGTCAATGCTGCCGCCGAAGGCAACGCGGACAAGTTGAGCGTGCAGTTGCTCAATCGCCAAGGAATCCTCTTGCATGATTGCGAGGCCGAGATTGACTTGAAGGACAACCTGACGGATCTGGGGTTGGAGTATGCAAATCAATCCGTTGCGGGGAAGACCGGTTTCACACAAGAAGTGGATCAAGCGTCCGGTTTCAAGATGATCAATGGCTACGCGACCTCGACCGGCGCCTTGGGCTTTCCCGGCTATGGCTGGGGCTGTGTCGTTCGTCAGAACATCGGCAAAGCGACTTCGGTTGCGAGTTCCTTGTTGAACCTCCTGCTCTTGTTAGGATTCGCCGCGACGACCATCGTCACGTTCGTCGCATTGTGGATGGCCAATCGCATGAGTAAGCCAATCGTCGATGTAGCGGCCGCTCTAACGAAGTTGGTCGAGGGCGACTTGACTCAACGTGTCCAACATCGATCCAACGATGAACTAGGACTCATGGCGAACTCGTTCAATCACGCCATGGAAGAAATTTCCACGGCGTTGCAAGTGCAATCTGCTGACTGGGGCGAATTAAAGGTTCGCACCGATATCATGAACATGACCAACATCATTACCGAATCCGATCTGCGTGGCGAAATTGTAGCTTGCAATGAGAAGTTCAGCGAGATCTCCCAATACAGTCGCGATGAAGCGATCGGTCAGCCCCATAGCTTGACCCGCCATCCGGATATGCCCAAAGAGATCTTCAAAGAGATGTGGAACACCATCGGTAAAGGCCGAACGTTCCGAGGGATTATCAAAAATCGCCGCAAGGACGGATCCCCATATTACGTGGATGCAACCATTGCTCCAGTCGTGGGCAAGAATGGCAAACCGCGCAAGTATATTGGAGTTCGTTACGATATCACGAACGCGGAAATCGAACGGCAGAACGCCCGCGGGACAATGGCTGCAATCGATACTTCGTTCGCCTACATCGAGTTCGAACCATCAGGCAAGATTTTGGCCGCGAACGACAACTTCCTAAATACCGTCGGGTATCGTTTGGAAGAAATCGTTGGACATCATCATCGCATGTTTGTCGAACCGAAAGCGGCCAATTCGCTGGAATACACACAAATGTGGGAGAAACTCCGCGCCGGCCAGTCCTGCTCCGGGATCTTCCAACGGGTCGGCCGCGAAAACAAGAAGCTTTGGATTCAAGCAATCTATGCGCCGGTCATGGATGAAGTGGGACGCGTCGCAAAGATCATCAAGATCGCGATTGACGTTACCGAGACGGAAGAAGGAAACCTTCGCCTGCGCAAGAATGTTGATGAGATCCTGGGTGTCGTTCAAGCCGCATCCACGGGTGACTTGACCCGTGAAGTAACCGTCCGTGGCGAGGATCCCGTTGGACAACTGGGTGCCGGACTCCACAAGTTCTTCGGTAACCTTCGCCACAATATCGCCACGATCGGCGAAAATGCAACGGCCTTGGCGGGAGCTTCCGAAGAATTGTCGGCGGTCAGTTCGCAAATGAGCGGGAACGCTCAACAGACTGCCGCTCAAGCGATGCTGGTCTCAACGGCAACTGAAGAAGTCAACGTGAATGTCGCCGTAGTTTCGACCGGCGTCGATGAATTAAACGCGGCAATTCGCGAGATCGCTAAGAACGCCTCGGATGCCGCGCGAGTGTCTCAACAAGCGGTTACCATCGCTAGTCAAACGAATTCGACGATCTCGAAACTCGGTGATAGCTCGATGGAAATTGGCAAAGTCGTCAACGTGATTACTTCGATCGCCGAACAGACCAATCTATTGGCCTTGAACGCCACGATCGAAGCCGCACGAGCGGGTGAGGCGGGCAAGGGCTTTGCAGTTGTGGCCAATGAAGTCAAAGAGTTGGCGAAAGAAACGGCCAAAGCCACCGAAGATATCAGCAAGAAGATCGAAACGATCCAAGCCGATACGAGCGGAGCCATTGAAGCCATTCGCCAAATTAGCGATGTGATCAATCAGATCAACGACATCTCCAACACGATTGCGAGTGCTGTCGAAGAACAAACCGCTACCGCCAACGAGATGGGCCGCAATGTCTCGGAAGCCGCACGTGGTTCGGCAGAAATTGCCCAGAACATCACTTCTGTAGCCGACGCCACCCAGTCGACCACGGAAGGCGCCAATAACTCGATGCAAGCTGCCAGCGAACTAAGTCGGATGGCTGGCGAGTTGCAACGCTTGGTGGGACAATTCAAGTACCACCGGCAAGCCGAGACGAACCAAAATCCTGGTTATGCCCCGGTCCATACGGGTTCTGGATTCCATTCGCATCAATTGAATTAGCATTACGGTCGCGAGACCGAAGCTTGAGCAACGCGGAAGGCTGTTGGAGTAGTTCCAGCAGCCTTTTCGCGTTTCCTGGCGTTATGATGGAGCCGTAATGACTTACGCCAATGGAAGGGGCTACAAGCCGAGTTCTACCGTTTTCGCGCAATACCGTCGCGGCTCCGTTTGTCCGCGATGCAAAGCAATGGTGGGCCTGGAACCAATTTGCGGAATGGTTGAAGCATGTCGCCCGTCATTGCGTCGCGGAGCGATTCCGAAACAAACGTCTTCCGTCGTTGAACGAGATATCGGTTGAACCTGACTGACTCCATGAACAGATAGGTGGTGCGAAGATTCTTATCAGTCCGCTACCGACGGGCGAAATGTTAACGATCGATAAAATCACTACGGTCGCGATAGCTCCGCAATTTGTCAAACAAGTCCGGCAAAATCGACAAGTTCCGTGGTTGTCGGACTTTGTCGCGTGGATGGCAACCTAAAAACAAGTCGCCATTCTGGACTTGTTCCAGTTCCCGGGCACGACTCGCCCGAGTCTTCATACTCTGTCGGAATGGGACACATTTTGACCGAGTCTTCAGTTGGATTGAATTGACGGAGAAATACCTTGCGTGCTTTAGTTGTCGACGATTCACGTGCCATTCGGCGAATAATCGGAAACATCATCAAAGAGATTGGCTACGAAGTCACCGAAGCTGGAAACGGCTTCGAGGCTTTGGCCCAATTGGACGCCCTCGGTTGTCCCGACTTGATTCTGGTCGATTGGAATATGCCTGAGATGAACGGCTTAGAATTCATCAAGGCAGCGCGTCGGGATGTACGGTACAAACAAGTTCCCATCATGATGGTGACGACCGAGACGGAAATGGACCGCATGGCTCAGGCGTTCATTGCTGGAGTCAACGAGTACTTGATGAAGCCATTCGACAAAAGCCAACTATTAGAAAAATTGCAGCTCCTGGGAATCGAGACGGGAGCCTAACCGTGAAGAAACTCAAGGTACTGATCGTCGATGACTCGGCGGTGGTCCGAAAAGTCCTGACCGAAGCGATGGCCAGCGATCCGTCGATCGAAGTGGTTGGCATTGCAGCCAACGGCAAGATTGCGCTTGCGAAGATCCCCGTGCTCGCTCCGGATCTCATTACACTCGATGTCGAAATGCCGGAAATGGACGGGCTGGAGACACTGAGCGAGATTCGCAAACTGTACCCAACGCTGCCGGTCATCATGTTCAGTACCCTAACCGACCGCGGAACTCAAATCACGGTCGATGCACTGGCGTTGGGTGCCAACGACTACTTGGCCAAGCCCTGCAACACCGGCAGTCTTGGTGCAACGGTCAAGGCTATTCAAGACGAATTGATCCCCAAGATCAAGGTGTTCTGCAAACGCTCGTGTCCACTTACGATCACAACGACGCGATCGGATAGTGCCCCCGCGTCTGGTTACCGTTTGTCTCCTGGGGTGGGCCAGAAACCAAGTCCGAGTGGACTACCATCTAGAATCGTGGATGCGAGCCCAGGAAACCCATCCGCGGCATGGCCAACGAAACCAGCGTCCCGCGCATTTACGAATCCAAGTTCTAGGATCGATGCGATTGTGATCGGTACTTCGACGGGCGGGCCGAACGCCTTGACAAAGGTCTTGCCGCTCCTGCCGGCGGATCTACCTGTCCCAATCTTGATCGTCCAACACATGCCTCCGGTCTTTACCGCACGCTTGGCCGAACGGCTCGATCAGTTGTCAAAACTATCGGTGGTCGAAGCTGCTGAAGGAATGCCGGTTCTACCCGGTCGAGCGTATTTGGCACCGGGCGACTATCACATGTCGCTGCAACGGTTGGGCACCCAAATCAAAATCAAACTGAATCAGGACGCTCCTGAAAATTCGTGTCGCCCCGCCGTTGATGTGTTGTTTCGCTCCGCGATTCAAACCTGGGGTGGCAATCTGTTGGCGGTCGTGCTGACCGGTATGGGTCAAGATGGCATGAAGGGAAGCGAAATGATTCGCGAAACGGGTGGCACGATTCTGGCCCAAGATGAAGCATCGAGCGTCGTTTGGGGAATGCCAGGGGCCGTCTCGCGCGCCGGCTTGGCCCATGAAGTTCTACCCTTGGCCGATGTGCCCGCTGCGTTAGGACGCTACGTCCGGCAAGGCCGCCCAGCAAGTTCATTGCAAACCTTGGGAGTCAGCAATACATGAGCACGACCACTCCCTCCCTTGATCCAATGAGCTTCAACTATCTCTCCACCTTCGTGCGGGAGAAATCAGCGATCGTCTTGGAACCGAACAAAGCGTATTTGTTGGAATCTCGCTTGATGCCGATCGCGCGCCAGAATGGTTTGGGATCTCTTCCGGAATTAGTCGCCCAGTTGCAACGACCGGGCAACCAATCCTTGGGACGCCAAGTCGTCGATGCGATGACGACCAACGAAACGAGTTTCTACCGGGACATCCATCCCTTTGATGCGATGAAACAGCAGATTATTCCCGAGTTGATCAAAGCGAGACAAAAAGACCGAGCCCTTAACATCTGGTCCAATGCTTGCTCCAGCGGCCAAGAGGTCTATTCGATCGCGATGCTGTTGCGGGAGCACTTCCCGGAGTTGGCAAGTTGGAAACTGCGGTTAATCGCCAGTGACTTGTCTTCCTCGGTACTCGAGAAAGCTCGAGCCGGCATTTTCAATCAGACGGAAGTCAATCGCGGACTGCCCATGCAGTTGATGATGAAGTATTTCACGCGAAATGGTTTGCAGTGGCAGGTGAATCCGGAAATACGTAATTCCGTTGAGTTCTTGGAGTGCAACCTGATTCAGGCTTGGCCACCCCAGTTACCCAAAATGGATATCATCTTTCTCCGCAACGTATTGATCTACTTTGATCCCGCGACAAAAGCAACCGTCCTCAACAAAGCCAGCACCTTACTCCGACCGGATGGGTACCTGTTTTTGGGAGGAGCTGAGTCCACGATGAATCTGGCAGTTAGTCTGACTCGCGAGACAATCGGCAAAGCCACTTGTTATCGACCACAACGCTAAATGGGCATTGTTCCCGATTTTTTCCACTTTTCGAGAGAATCCATATCATGGTGTCCAACGAAGAAGTCATGCAGATTACGGAACATGTACTCGGGACAATGCTGGAGCTTGTCACGGTCGCCGATTCCGAAGAAGTGTTGTTGAGCGGACGCTCCGAAGCCTTTACCGGCTGTGTCCATATCAGTGGCGAATGGCAAGGCGCGGTTATCGTACAAGGGTCTCCAGAATTGGGACGCTTGATCGCCGAGCGTTTCCTCCAACTGTCTCCCGACGAAGTCTCGGAAGTGGATGTTATCGACTCGGCGGCCGAGCTAACGAACATGATCGGCGGCAATATCAAGGGTCTGGTACCGGGACCAAGCTTTTTGTCGATCCCTTCAGTAACCATTGGCTCCGACTTTGATTTTCAATTGCCTGGAACTCGCACGTTTACCAATGTCGTGGCCAATTGCGAGGGTCAGCCGCTCCGAATCAAACTGTGCGAAAGCAAGAGCTAGAATCAGCACAGCAAAATTGTTTTTTTGTCTGATCGCTTGATTTGACAAACCGAAATTATTGACCCATATTTCAGTAGCCAACAACTTGATTCCGGCCAATGCCGGATCGCTCGGTGGCAACGATCGACATCATGAAGGAATTGGAGGATCCAAAACGTGAAGGTGCTAGTGGTAGATGATTCCGGAGTCATGCGCAAGATTATTATTCGTTCGTTGAACGCGGTTGGCGTGACGGATGTGGTCGAAGCAGGTGACGGCGAAGAGGGTTTTGTTCAGTTTCAAGCCCAACCTTTTGATTTGGTGCTGACAGATTGGAACATGCCGGTTCGCAATGGTTTGGAATTTGTAACCGACATTCGCCGCACGGGCTCCAAGGTTCCCATCATGATGATTACCACGGAAGGTCAACGTAGTCAGGTGATCCTTGCGATCCAAGCTGGGGTTACGGATTATTTGGTCAAACCGTTCGAGAAGGAATCGTTGCGAGCGAAACTTGATAAGTATGTCCCCGTATAGTCCCGCAATGGACTGCAAACTCTCCCCTTAGTGAAAATAAGGCAGGCTGATGTCCACGATTCCGTTGACGCCGGCAGTAAGTCAACTACCAACTCCTTTCATCGAGAGCACGCGAGCCGTGTTTTCGGCTATGCTAGGAGCAGAACTGGGCCTAACAGATACGTGCCGTTGTCGGCGTTTTCATTCTCCGTTTGATGTCAGTGGAGTGATCGGCTTCTCCGGCTCCATCAAGGGCATGCTGGTCATCGGAATGGACAAACCGGTTGCCTTTGCCATTGCCGAAGAGCTATTGGGATATCGTCCCACCGACATCGATGCCGAAGTCTTCGATATGGTCGGCGAATTGGCAAATATGATCGGCGGAAATGCCAAAGAAAGAATGGGCGACGCCAATGTTGCTCTGGGATTGCCCACCGTCGTGTCGGGCCAGAGTTACAACATTGTCTTTCACTCCGATAATCAACTGTACTTGCTGTGCTTTGAGACACCATGGGGCCCAATTTCGGTCGAGTTCGGCCTGAAATAAACCCGTGTCGTAGCTTTGTAGCACCCAGGAAACCTTTCGAGTAAACTTAGAAGCGTCGTGCTACGCGAATTTCCCTCGTGGTACGAATTGTCATCGGCGCAAGGCCGAGCAACCCGCCCTTTAGTTTACTCGGAGTGGAATCATGTTGGTCTCCCCATCGCGTCGCGCGTTCTTGCGTCAATCTTCGGCCGTTGTTGCCGGTGGCTTCCTCGCGGGTGGTGTGAATTCACTATCCGCGGCTTCTTATGGTCGCATTGTTGGGGCTAATGAAAAACTGCGAGGAGCGGTGATCGGGTTCAACGGGCAAGGTCGCTCGCATATCGGCGCGATCAAAGACCATTTGGTAGCCCTCTGCGACTGCGACTCCAAAGTCCTATCCAGCGCCATCGACGAGTTTGAGAAGGAACATGGCCGTCGAGTCGACGGCGTCCAAGACTTCCGAGCGTTGATGGAGCGTCCCGATATCGACTTTGTGACGATCGCGACACCCAATCATACACACGCTTTGATCGCGATCACGGCGATTGTAGCTGGCAAAGATGTCTACGTCGAAAAACCTGTCTCGCACAACGTGTGGGAAGGCCGGCAAATCGTGCACGCCGCACGGAAACACGAACGAGTGGTCCAAACCGGAACGCAGTCTCGCTCCAGTGTCGCGCTGCGCGAGGCCAAGCAGTTTGTCGACGATGGCGGACTCGGGAAATTACTCTATGCGGTCGGCACCTGTTACAAGCCGCGGAAAGCCATCGGCAAACTTTCCAAGCCCTTAGAAATCCCGGCCCATATCAACTACGATCTGTGGTGTGGTCCGGCCGAAAAACGCGAACTCCTCCGACCCAAACTGCATTACGATTGGCATTGGGATTTTAATACTGGCAACGGCGATATGGGCAACCAAGGTATCCATCAAATGGATATTGCTCGCTGGTTTGTCGGGCATTCCCAAATCTCGCCGCGAGTCCTTAGCATCGGCGGACGCCTGGGCTACGAGGACGCGGGGGACACACCCAACACTCAAACCGTGATTCACGCTTACGAATCGGCCCCAATTATTTTCGAGACCCGCGGACTGCCACAAAGCAAGGAGCATCAAGACAATCGTTGGGGGAATAGCATGGACAACTATCAAGGTTCGCAGATCGGTGTCATCGTCTTTTACGAAGGTGGCCGCTTGGTGATCCCCAGTTACCACCAAGCCATCGCTTATGGCTCCGATGGTCAGTTGATCAAAGACTTCAATCGCGGTGGTGATCACTTCGATAATTTCTTGCAAGCCGTCAAGAACCGTGACTCGAAACAACTCAACGCCGATATCTTGGAAGGACACTTGTCCAGTGCGTTGTGTCACACGGGTGCAATGTCGCATCAATTTGGTCGAGCAGCGACAACTCCAGAAATCTTGGACAAAGTTGGCGGTGACGAACGATTCTTGGATTCGGTTCAACGCATGTTGCAACACATCGAGGCCAATCAAGTGGACCTCGAACGCACTCCGTTGATCTTGGGTGAAGAACTTCTGTTCGATGGACAATCGGAATCGGTAATCGACAACGCCGCCGCACAAAAGGCACTCACTCGAGAATATCGCACCGGTTTTGAGTTGCCAACCGTCGCCAATGTCACCGCGACAAACGGCGGATAAACGCGGTATCGAGCCCGTGGCGTTGTGAAGGACGGAAATCACTGCAGGCGGATAGCAACGCTGCTGCGAATAATCGAGTCGCAGTCGGTTCGCAGTTCCGTAGGCGAACTCGTTTGTTGCCGGTGTTCATTTCGAAACGCAACGGACGTGGGGCTGGCTTCCAGTTGGGCATGGCCATCCGCAGGCAGTTTTTTTTGGCAATTCACTTCTAAATGATCGTTCAACTGGTAAGTTGAACTGACTTAAACAGCTTGGGGAATGCTTCTTCCAGAAACGCTTAGCGGCGCGTGGTTGGTCGGATCCCGGCCCAACCACACGCTGCTAACGCGTTTACTCTTACTGCTAGGGAAGATCGGCTTGGCGAATGACGCTGCCATGTTGGGGGTGGGAGACAAGGATCGCAAGTTTCTCGATGCCCACGATTGGCACAGTGCTTTGGGTCACATAGTCCATTCGCCCGCGTACGTCGGTGTAACCGTCCTTGACGAACACCGTTTCGCCATTGGCCTTCTTCCCATAAACTTTCACATAGGTGGCCGGCAAGACTTGTTGCCCGTCACGAGTTCGCACTTGCAATTGGCCCAACGAATCCACTACCTGGACATCCAGGTTATTGGAGTAGACGGTCGTCGTTCCCATTTGCTGCCCGGCGCTGACTTCCACCATGACATTGCTACGTTTCAGGTGGTCGGGCAAACGATGCACTCGTTGTGTTTCGCCT
>JAEUIP010000004.1:31025-42705 GCA_016795075.1 Planctomycetaceae bacterium
TTCTATGACTTCCACATGATTGGGCTTCACAAGGGTCAGTCCACCGCGGGCTTGATTCCCAAACGGATCGCGACTGAACAACAACTCCACATCCATTAGGTGATAGTGCAACCGCAGGGTCGTTGCATTGCGGTATCGCAACGAGATTCCTTCCGGCGTCGCTTCCACGTCGACCGTCGCGATATCGGCTGCTGCGGCCGTTTGTTGCTGCAGGGCCGAATCGGGGTCCGCGATCTTGGTACCCGCACCTTCGGTTTCGGCCACGACTTGACTGATCGCAGCAAAACGTTGTTGCCAACGTGGCAGCGGGTACTCGGCATAGTTTGACGCGACCTGACGAGCGGTCGCGACATCCATTTGCACCAAGGCCAACCACGCAGAAGCGTAGTCGTATGGCATTTGCTCGGCGATTTGGTCGCGTTGGATTTGAGCGAACCATGTTGAGGCTTCGGCGATCCGCTCTTGGGTCAACAAATAGTACACCACAGCCAATCGGTCTTCGTCGGTCAGTGCTTTGCGATAAACCAGTGTCTGCAGCAACTGAGCATACTGAGCGGCGAGGCTGCCGTTGAGAATTCGCTGTTTGGTACCCACTTGATGGGCGCGTGCGTTGATCAACGGTGAATATTCGACGTGTTCGTACCAGCGGCGCGAATCGGCATCGACCGTGAGCAGCGCACTCTCAAAATTCAAGCCACACTGCGAACTAAACGAACCGTGTTCTTCCAAGTATTCACGCAAACGTACCGCGTCCAAGTGCTGAACCGCGTACGACCACAAGGTTGGATGGAAGACAAAACGTTGGCTTACGCGATTCAAGATACTTGCGAACTGGGTCTTATCCTTCAATCGCCACGCCAAATCGCTCAAGTCGACTTGGGCCAAGTTCCCTGTCTCGATCCAGGCCAGCACGTCTTCCAACGAGCCATTTTGCGAGACATATTCCCACGACTTCAAATCGGGCGCAACCACTTCATCGACAACCTTCATCCGAGTTGCCGGAGCAGCAGCCAGGATCGCGGCGCGATCGGAGACTTGTGCTGGAAAATGAGTAAACTCTCCGGGCGTTGGAAAATAAAACCAAAACTCTTGATTCACCGAACCGAACGCCGGCAGTTCAATGGTCACGGTCTTCGTTTCTTGGCTGCCACCGACCGCCACTGCACCCGCCGGAACTTGAGTTAGTAGCCGAACAGCTTGCGGCGTACCTGTCGGGTTCGTGACAACGACTTGCGCACCGTACAATCTCCGTGTGTAAAACTTGTCGCTGATAAACTTATCGACCGTCCGACCGCTGACGATTTGGTATCGGTCTGCCGCATCGTAGAAATTCTCGCTGACCATGACAGGAGTTGCATTCGCGGCTTTCGGTAGCGGCTGGAGTTGCTGGTGGAACACGATTGCCGCTTGAGGACTGGTCCATGTCATTTGGCGTTGTTCCACTTCAATCTTCGGTTCAGCCGTCATAGCGTCCAAATCCAATACCGCTAGTGCGAGGACCGATTCCGTAACATTGTTGGTGCAAAGCAGGAAATGCCAATCGAGGAAAGGTTGTTCCAAGTTGTGATTGGCGAAATTGTACCAATACCGATTCAAATCGACTCGGCCGGCCGTATTCGTGGATTGTTGAATTTGCCAATAATTGTATTCGACCCAGCGTTGGGTGGGACGAATCGCTTGGTAGAATCGTCGCGGCTGGTCCCCCAGGTAGGCGCCTGCTACATCTTCCAAAACGTAGAGTCCATCGTCGGCGGGCATGTCGGCGTCGAAGTATCCTGGTTTGTTGTCGGACTCTTCGAGTCGCTCCATCGATTTGGCAAACCGCTCTTTATCCACGGCACCTGGGTCCGCGCCCGGCGGCATGCCGGCGACCGCTCCATCGGCGTCCCCGCGAGGAATACTACGGCCGCCGCGAGCCATACTGCGTCGACCAAGTTCCGTCTTTTCGCGGCCGTTTCCCGGTTGGCTAGGTCGTCCTTCGACTGCACCAAGTGCGGCACTGAAATCTTCTGAGTACTCCGCACCGGATTTTCTAGTGGCGGAACTTACTTCCAAAGCTTTACCCGCCAAGGCAATATCAAACAGCCGATCGGCAGTTACGTCGTCGGGTGGCAACAGTGCGAATCGATCCGACATTTGTCGCAAGATCCCGGCTCGCTGTTCCGGTAGACGCTGGGCCAGAAGCACCCGTTCGAACTCGTTCAATTGAGCAAACTGCCAGGGCTGCGTCCAACGGGTCAAATCCCGCTCTAACAAGTATTCGTCGAAGAACGTTTTCACGCGACGTTGTTCGATCATCGGTCGAATCACGCGATCGAAGAACGCTCGATCTTTGCGATACAGGAAGTAGTTCACTTCATGACACGTGTGCTGTTGATACTTTTCATGTTTGGTCTTCTCATCCAATTCCGACCAACGAATCAAGAACTCGAACTTTGCCAACTCCGGATCTTGGGAATTGGCAATCATCATGGTCCAGGCATCTGTCAGACTGGCGACACTCGCAAATCGAGCCGTCAGCATGTCCGCGATTTCGAGCGATTGGTTCGCAGCCAATGCTTCGGCTTGTCGACTCAGGGCGACCGGCTGCTCGATGGGAAGTGCTTCAACTAACCGCAAGTCCTTCGTCTGAAGTGGTGGGGCTGCCAAACTATGGTTGGTGACGGCTTTCGTAAACACATCAACCACGACCACCGTGATGTATTGTTGGTTGGCAAACGGCGCCCGAGGCACTCGGATTTGTCCTTGGGGATCCGGACGCAAACCAGCGAACAGTGCGGAGGGCTGGGCTAAGAAATCGAGATTGGCGTGATCCGACGAACCTACCGTCTGATCCGCACTATTCGCAACCGACATTTCGCTGGGGGCAGCGGCTGCCGGTGGAGCCTCCACCATGCCTTGATCCTGCTTCAGTCGTTCCTCTTCGCTGGTCGTTTCCCCCAAGGCCCAAGGAGCCAACAATAACGAGGGGCGATCCAACATGCTGCCCGCGAATTGCGTACGGCCTTGACGCCCCAAGATATACAAATATTCATCACCCAAGTTTCTCGCGCCGACATAACGATTCCCTTCCCATCGCAGTTGACGAAGCATCGTCGGCGGCGGCGTCACTTGCGAGGCTGTTGGCGGAAACGCGGGAACATAACGTGAGGCTAACAAATGGACTCGAGTGTTTGGTCCAGCCCCATCCACTTGGATGACCAAGTCTTCGTCCTGTGGCTTCACCGAGACCACGGTCGGCCGAGTCTCATTGGTCAATGTGGCTTCACGATAAGGGTTGATCAGCGACGACCCAACCTGTTTTCCCGCAATCGCCGCCACACTTATGATTTGACCACTACTTAGTTTGATCGCATATTCGCCCTCAACGAGTCCGGGAACTTGAATCCATCCCTCGGACACCGTCAACTTCTCTCCGACGGGTTCATGCCATGCTTGCTGGCGAATTCGATACAGGGAGGCTGTTAGTGGCTCGGCAAACCAAGCCTGTGCCGGAGCTGGCAGACGAAACGCTTGCCCAGCAATCGCCGTCGTCATATTGGGCAGCGAATTGCTTTGCAACGTCGACAAGTTCCACGAACGAGCCTCGGCACCCGCAGCGGCTACCGCAATGGAGTGCACGTAGGGCAAGGCGCCGAGCAACACTTGGCCTTGAGCGTCGGTTTGCAATTGGACCGAGACCGGATGATTGGACCAGATCGTATGCAGATCAATCGACACCGGAACCAAATGGCGAGGTTCACCATTGCGACCCAGGACCTCCACTCGATATTGGCCATCCGTTTGCAACAAGTGGCAACCAAGGATCTGCTGCGTCGCGTCGATATGGTTCAAAGAAACGGCTGCCGATGTCGCCAACACTTCATCACGACTTTGGCTGGCGACTCGAACGCGGCCACTCAACTCCAGCGACAAAGAACGCAATCCGGGCGGCACGAGGAACGGAACGACCCATTCATCCCGTTCGTCCAATTGCAACTCGCGATACTCCCGCGAAGCTCGTTCGCCATTCGCGTCAACACTGGTCAATGTCAGCGTTACTTCCGCGAGGCGATTGGCGATTGGGACCGGCGTCCCACTGACTTTCAATTGTGGTCGTACCATGATCTCGGCTTCATTGCCAGCCAATAGCGATTCACGATTCACGATCATGTCCGCTTGAAGGGCCCACGATTCTTGGGCCAACGTCACATCACCAAGATCAGCGAACTCGCCATGCTGCAAAATCACACGCCCCGTCGGAGCGTCTGTCAAAAACGGTACAACGACAAAGCCTTGTTCGTTCGCTTCGAACCGTTGCCCGCCGACCCAGACACTGGACTTGGGCAGCGGCGTACAAGCTTCGTCCAGTACTTGGATTGCGTGCCCAGCCGCAAATACCTGTGAGGTACACAAGAGGCGACCCTTGCGAACCAATGTCCGCACGTTGGTCCCACCCCCAATGATGTCCACCAAAAAGACACCGCGCCCTTGGAGTTCGGGCAGGTCGATGATCTCGGTGGTTCGCAGGCCCGGCGGTTGCTTTCGCTCGACTCTCTTTTCGACGTTCGGAACCAAGCCTTCCAACGAGATGCTGGCGCTGATGGGTTCCAAGCGATCACGGTAATTGTTCAGTGTGTTCAGTTCATAAATTCGGACAACCAATTGGTCGATATTCTTGACCTGCAGAGAAACCTGGACCGCTTCGTCGGGTTGATACCAAACTTTGCCGGTTTGCGCGAACTCCAAGTCGATCCGTTGTACAAGATCCCGATAGGCTTGAGGTCCAAGAATGCGCGTCCAACGTTCCGCTTGGCCCTTTCCGGCCAAAACCTGAGCCACGGCCAATTGTCGCTGCAAGAAGTTCTCTTCGATTAGCTCTTGAAATTCACCAAGCTTGGTTTCGTCAGCCAAGAAGTATTGCAAATAGCGTTCGACTAACGATGTGTCATCGCCCGGCGGACCACAGCGCAAGGAATCTTGATAGTTAGCCGACAAATCCACCCAGGCATTCGGCTCGATCGCAACGTTGCGCAAGCCCGGATGAAAATAACCTTGGTGTCGCGGTAGCTTGAGATACTCCACAAACAGGCGTTGATCGTAGGTTCCCGCATCCGCTTCCATCCGCAACAACTCGTGCATGGCAGAGGCCTTGTGCGAATTCTGAGACGCCGGTAACTTGCGTAAAAAGTCCACGATCTGCCGCAGGTCTTTCACCCGAGTGGCAGTGGCTTCGGTCAACGCTCCAGCGTCGCTATGCATGCGGCTGACTCGCAAACGCACAAATTGGTCGTTGGCATTCAACGTTGGCACGCGTTCCAAGAGCATGTCCAATTGCGGCGTGGTCAATCGCGCATGGATTGGTATGCTGCCAAAGCCGGCCGAATCCTGTTGTCGCAATTCTTGCGCGACTAATTCGACGAGTCCCGGATAATCCGGGTGCGAAAGTTTGTGCAGCAGTTGTCGCCGCTGCAACGGATCAAGCGAAGCAATACGTTCGTTCAGACGTTCCAGTGCCAAAACACTGAGTCCGCTCAGATCCGCCCGATCGCGAAGCTCGCGGTCCAACAACGCGTTTAAGGTGATCGCTTTGGGGTCCAAGGCGTTGGGTAGTTGGACCTCGGCCGGTGGCAAGCGGCGTTGGTGATCAAACCGCAATCCCAAAGTCCGCGTCAGATATTGTTGCGTGACCTCGGGTTGGGACTCGAATTTCAACAACGCCTGCCGAGCCGAAATCTGGTGCCAGTACTGCGTTTGGCCAATGGCTTTTTCCCATTGCGGCAAGAGTGCATCCACTTCGGCCAACTTCCCTTGATGTTGCCAATGCAAGCAACTCAACCAGTAATGCTCATCGGTTCCCGGGACCATGGCATCGAGTACCGCCTGGCGGTCACTACCCAAAGCGAATTTCTCGATTTCCGGAACTTCAGTGCCTTGGAACCCCCAACTTGCTTGGCCCAAAAACCCGACCAAAGCCCACGTACAGATATTTAACGATCGAAGCATTGAGGTGCCGCTCCAAGAAGAAATCCAAAGTAGTGACCGTCGCTCTCGTTCCTACCGTTGACCTTGTAGACACTGTCGCAGACGGTCGAGATGCCGGAGACCCATCATAGCCCCAGCCACCAAAATCGCCCCGGCCACGCGGTTGCCAGCCTAGCCAAATTCAGCCACCTAGCCACATTCAGCCACCTAGCCACATTCAGCCACCTAGCCACATTCAGCCAGCCTAGCCACCGGCGCACCAGCGAGACGTTACAGAGGACGCGCCGGTTCCGGAAATCTTAGCATAAAAACTGCAAAATTCGCGCCGAAAGCAAAATGCGGCGCCTATAGCTCGCAAAAAAGACTGGGCTTTGTCCTAAATGAGGTCTGACCCACACCATCGGTATCGTTTTGTCCGGAGTTTCGTCGGCCCACCAACGCCAAATGGCCAGCCCCTTTTGGGACAGAACCAAGAAACACAAACAACCGGTGCGACGATAACGAATGTGCGAGCCGATCGTAGGACGTCAATTTCCGATGCAATAAACATGTTTGAACGTCCGCAGGATCAACCGATTGCCGCACACAGCTGGCGACGCGTTCATGCCCTCATCCAATTGGTTGATTGCCAAGACTTTCAAAGACTCGTTCGCTTGCAGGACGGTTACCCGGCCCTCTTGCGAAAAACAATAGATTCGGTCGCGTGCCAACAGCGGCGAGGCCCAATAATTTCCGGTCGCTCGATCGTTTGTGATCGCCTCACCGGTTGTGGCTTCAACCCACGACAACACACCTTTATCCTCGAGCATGAACAACGCGGTGCCGACCAATAACGGCGAAGGTCGTCTTGGTGTCGAGCGTCCTAGCTGCCAACGGATTCGATCTTGGCCGGGCGGCAATTCGACGCGCGGATCAATCGCCACCACCGTGTCCCGGCCGTCACCGGCCGCGATGTAAACCAAGCCGTTGCCCACAATCGGCCGAGCTGCCGCGTTCATGCCGCTGTGATGAACCGTCCACACGGTCTCCCCGGTTAACGCGTCGTAAGCGGTCGTGGCGGACGCAAACGGACTGACCAACAACAGACGACCGTCAACCTCGACGACGGTGGCCGTTGAATAGGCTTTCTTCGCATCGCCATCATCGGTTCCAAAATCAACGTCTCGATTCCGCTGCCACACCGTTTCGCCCGTGTGTTTGTTGAGTGCGATCATGAACTGATGGTCGTAGCCATCAAAAGCGATATACAGCAAATCGCCATGGACAATGGGCGATGAACCCGCTCCGCGCCAATGGTGACAATAGATGTCGGTGCGTTGCCATAAAACTTGATCCGTGTTGGTATCCACACAGACCGTGCCGTGAGAACCATAATGCGCGTACAGGCGCCCCGCTTCGACGACGGGCGTGGATGACGCATAACTGTTGGTCAAGTGTGTAAATTGCGGATGAGTTACATCCAGCACCGGAAAGTCCTTCAGCACTTGCCCGGTCTTGGCATCCAAACACACGACCGAAAACTTCAACGGTGGATCCAAGGCGGGCGGTAAGGTTTTCGGAATGGCATCAAAGTCACTCAAACCAGGAGCATTCTGAATTTCCGGAGCATTGGTTAGCCAAATTCGCTCTTCCCAAACAACCGGCGACGACCACGCGCGGCCCGCAATCGGAGTCTTCCACAAAACCTGTGGCGAACCTTCGGAAAACTCCAATGGCAAATCGGCCATCGTACTGCCATCGCCGCGCGGCCCCCGATACTGGTTCCAATACTCGTGGTCTGCTGCAACCGCGCGGATGACGCTCGTCGTTGGAGCAAGCCTTGCTCCGTCGGTTTCGGTCTGCGCAACCAGTGAAAGCGGCTTCAGCCATTGCCCGCCCCCAATCGCAACCATCAGAATTGGCAACCACATAGTATGATTCGATCGGATCGGCATATTGGTTCTCCAATGCAGGCTTGCGCTTGGTTTGTGTTTGGCTTATGATCTGAGCTAGGGTTTCGTATTGTCCCGCGAGAAATGATAGTTTAGCACAGTTTGAGTGGCACGTATGGGCGTGGAAATCGAGCGGAAATTTTTGGTGGCTGGGACTGGCTGGAAACAGGGAGCAGGACGCTCGTTGTCGCAGGGCTATTTGAGCCAGACCGATGGCGTCACCGTGCGAGTCCGCATCGATGAAACTCGTGGTTTTTTGACCATCAAAGGTCCAACACTGGGCATTCGCCGCGCCGAATTCGAATACGAGATCCCAGTCGCGGATGCGCAGGACCTGCTACAGCTTTGCCGCCCACAACGAATCGAAAAGCGGCGTTATGAAGTGATGCACGAGGGGCAGCGATGGGAGATTGACGAGTTTCTTGGCGAAAACTTGGGGTTGGTGGTCGCCGAGATCGAACTGCCAGCAGAGGACACTCCGATTTCGCGTCCGGAGTGGTTAGGTCCCGAGGTCAGCGACGACCCACGGTACCGCAACTCCAACCTGGTGACCTGCCCATACAAGAACTGGGTTACAACCAAACCCACAACTTCCCATCCATAAAGTCCGGAAATTTGCGTTCGATATAGTTCATCGCTTCGTGATCGTTGTAGCGAGTGCTCAGGTGGCCAACAACAATAGCCTTGTTCTTGAAGCGATCCTTGCGCTCGACATAATCGTCCAAATGCATATGACCATGTTTGTGCGTCAAGTGGCTCTGGTGATCGGGCGAAACAAATGTCATTTCGGAAATCAAGATTTCTGCTTCGTAAAAAACAGGATTGTTGTCCAAGCCCCACGGCGTGGTATCGCCGGTGTACCCGATCTTCGGCACCCGAATTTCGGCGGACACTTCGACTCCTGACAAACGTACATCCCGAATCTGATCACTAGTCAAGTGCGTGAACTCTGGCTTGAGTTTCTTGCGTCGTTCCCACACGACATACCCGACACTCGGGATCGTGTGTTTGGTCTTGTGCACGGTTACTAACGTTTCGCGACTCAATTCGATTTCATCGCCATCAACCACGCCTTTAAGTTGGCAGGGGAGGCGACCACGATCCAACGGAACAAAGGACCGCAACATATGGTGCACAGGTTCCACCGCGACCTCTGGCAAATAGATCGTGGGTGGCTCCATTTTCATCATGCGACGCCGAGCGACATAGACCGGCAGTGCCGCAACGTGATCCAAATGAGTATGCGAAAGGAACCAATTGGGAACGCCCATGAAGTCCCATGGATGGGCTCCCAAGTCGAACCCCAAATGCAGTTGGTCGATTCTCCAATACGACTGCACAGCCGCGCGAGAATAGCCGTCCAGGACCAAATCCCCAAAGGTTTGGCTAATGACAGGTGCGTTATCCATCAATAAAACTTATCTTCCCAACGGTTGCTCAACTTTTTGGAGGGCGTCAACCAACTGCGCCCATCGCTGTTCCAAGCTGCCGGTCAGACCGATACTGACACGAATCAAACCGGGCGAGATTCCCGCCGCCTGTTGTTCTTCGGCGGTCAATTCGCTGGAGGTTGAACTTCCCGAACAACTCATCAATGTTTCAAAATACCCGAGGCTTACCGCCATAAAACCGAACGAATGTTCGTTCTGCAAAATCTCCATCAAGCGATTGGCCCGTTCGACGGTCCCCAAGTCCAGCGTAAATAGTCCACCAAAGCCGAACCCTTCGTTCATTTGCCGAGCCAACACGTCATGCTGTCGATGCGAGGCAAGTCCGGGATAACAGACTTTGGCTCCTCGTTCTTCTAGACGCTGGGCAAATACCAAAGCTCGCGCGCTATGTTCGCGCATGCGCAATCCGAGGTGGGGGAGACGAAGCGTGAGTTCGTGAGCGATCTTGGGATCCATGGTTGGCCCCAACAACATCAGGGATCCGACATGTAAATCCATCAACGAGTAAATAAACTCTTCGGAGCCACAGACCGCCCCCGCAATCACATCCGAGGCCCCGCTGATGTATTTGGTCACGCTATGGATCACCACATCGGCTCCTAACGGCACCGGCGAAAGGATCATCGGCGAAAACGTATTGTCCACCACAAGTGCGGCACCGTAACGGTGGGCAATTGCCGACAATGCCGGGATATCGGCAACTTCCAACGTCGGATTGGCCATGGATTCGATGTACAGGACCTTCGCTTTCGTTTGTTGGAGAGCCAACTCCACGGCGACCATGTCGCTCAGATCGACAAACCGAGTCGTCACGCCCGTCTTGAGTGGGAAAAACTCCTTCAGCAACGCAAAGGTCCCACCATAGATCGTCTTCGAGGCAACGATGTGATCGCCCGAATTGCAGAACTGCATCAGGACCGCCGCGATCGCTCCCAAGCCCGAAGCCGTCGCATAACCTGCTTCCGTGCCTTCCATGGCCGCCAACATGCGCCCAAACGTGTAAACGGTTGGGTTGAAGTTGCGGCCGTAGAGATAACAACCGCCGGTCGCGTTTCGCGCCTGCATCGAAAAGGGGCCGCGTTCCCCGCGAAAAATCTTGGGCATCTCGTCGGCGGCCATCACGGTGAACGTCGTACTGGCTTCAATCGACAGATTCACGCCACCGTGTTCGCCAAATTCATGCCGAGAATCCGCCATGGCCGCGACTGGGTCAAACTTTGTCGTCATGTGCAAGACTCCCGTTGAAACTTATTTTGCAAACCAGACGTTTCCCTGCCGCCCGGGGTCATTGTGGGGCATTCCCAAGTGCGTCAAAAGGGGGCATTCTCTTTCGCGACAGCAAACACCGGTGCACTAGCCTCAGCGGGCTTCAACCCAGATCACGCAATCGTGATTTCCCAACCTGCCGCGATTTTCCGTCAATTCGACCGGAACTTACCAATATTCACGCGAGTACTTAGAATGAGGTCGGTTTGCGACTGCCCATTTCCCTTGCCCGAAACGTTTGCGAGCTCCGACATGATGGATCTAGAAAATCGAATCCGTGGTACGTTCCCAATGAAAATCCGTTTCTTAGGCGGCATTTTGGCGGTCATGGCATTCGGTGGTTGTTACAACGATTCGGAAGTCGCCGTCGACGTCCTAAATAAAGAGGGGTCGCGGTTTGCGGATTTTGACCGCGATACTTGGATCGTGCCCTATCGTGGAACGGGCGTGCAAGACCTCTCGGGTTCCGCCTACGATTTGTCGCTGTTGGAAAATCGACATTTCACGGCTCTGGTCCTCGATGGCCAACAATTGCGGGAATACTTCCAAAAACGGGGATTGGATATCGATCAGAAGTTGCTGGGGACGGCCGCGACTTCCATTTCCTTGAAACAACTAAAATCGATCATCGTTGCGTTCGATGACCAATTGGCCAATGGCCTGATGGGCGGAGCGTCTCCGAAACAGGGCTGGTTCATTCAGGTTGACTTTGCTGAAGAAACCAATTCGGAGTCGTGGAATCGCTGGATCTTGGGGCCGGGAGTCGCGACAGGTACAAAAACAGCGGAAGGCGCCCTGCTCTCGACCGACAAGTCCTTTGCCGTTCAATGGCGATCCGGTTCGCAGTTTATTGTGGCGACCGAAGAGGAGCTGAAACGAATTGCCAACCGATCAACGACGGACAGCTCCCCGTTGGCCGCAGATATTCTCCGGAACCAAAGTCAAGGATTGTTGTACTTCACCCTGCGAGCCCAACCATTGCAACAACTGGTGGAGCAGTTTTCCCAAATGGCAGCGGCGTTCGGCGGAGCCAATGCGGAAGTTGAGGCAATGTTTTCGGCGATCCGT
>JAEUIP010000500.1 GCA_016795075.1 Planctomycetaceae bacterium
AGATCTTCGCACGACCAAAATAGTCGGAACCGCCATTGGAGACGCCATGGAGTGCCTCGTTGTCTTTGGGGGAAGCGACTTCCTCGAAGGCGAGGTCCAGCCACTCAGACCAAACGAATTTCCAGCCGAGACCGGCACGCCACCGAGGATGCGCTACTATTTTGTACTCTGCGTCATCCCCATCTCTCGCGGTGCAATCGTTCGTACTGTTAACCGACTCCAAACGATTTTCCAGCCGAAACGGGGATGCCGCCGAGGATACACTGTTATTTTGCACTCTGCGTCATTCCCATCTCTCGCGGTGCAACCGTTCGTGCTGCAAACGGTCCAATTCGGCCGATGGTTGAAGGTTGAGCAAAATTGGCACGCACGTGACTCGAGCGTTGCAGGTGAAATTTTATCACTTTTCGCCCCGATGACGTGATAGAATGCAAATCAGGCAATGACAAGTTCTTGGAGTTGAATCATGAAATTACATTTTTCAAAGCTTGCCTTTGGGCTTCTTCTCATTTGTGGTTGCCTAATGTTCGGCGGTGTTTCTGCCATCGCACAAGTGGCGATTCAACCCGATCCGACAGTTGTGGATACCGCAAAAAAACAGATCGCGGGCAAGCTCGCGGGCGGCAGTAATTCCTACTACAGTTTATTCCTCATCGAGGCCGAAACCGACATTGACGAAGTTAATGGTGTAATTGGGTTCGGGGCACTTGCGTTGGAACTCTTAGCGGCTCCGATAACAATCTTGGAAGGGTCGCGTGGAAACCGCGACATTCGACCGGGTGTGTTCATTGAAAACAGTCCCCAGGTTCGCCCGCCGCAACTGTCGATCAAGATTGAAGTCTTAACCATCCGAGGCAAAGATCAGGCAATCACTGCTGTCATGGAACATCTAATGGCAGGACAGGACTCCAAATCAATCCGAGATTGGAAGCTTGTCAAACGGTCTCGGTTCAAAAAAGACGCCGTGGCGACCAGCGACCGAGTGGAACAGCATTTCAACCAAGTCGTCGGTCGAGGCCAAATCACCGTCCTTCGCCGTCCCAATCCGGACGAATGAGCATCGCCCGTCCGAAGGCTGTCGCTGAAAATCTCGAGCCGTTTTCGTTGGCCGCCAGGAAGACAGAATCGCTGGAGCTCTTGAGCTCTCGGCGAGTTTTTTGCTGCCCCCAGCCAACCGCTCGCGCTTGATGCCCCATTTCTCGCGAGACTCACCCCAGCGACTCGAATTCTCAATGCCATTGAATCGTATAGGAATCACCAGTAACGAATCCTTGATGGGGATTTTCTATTTGCACACTGTCACTGCCAAAAAGTTCGCACGTAGGTGATTTAATTCGCAGCGCAGACCATTCCCTAACGCAGCGAACACCTATCCGCCAAACTGACGAACTTCAGCCCCGAAGTCGTCTTTCTGCAAAAACACTAAGTCGTCCGACCGTCACGCAGTCGCGCGCCGGAGCGAGTCACGATGCTCAGCCCAAATCTAGTTTGATTCCTTGTTTTTCACCGACATCTCGTACCACCCCCAAACATCCATTTGTTACAATAACGTCTCCCGCGATCCGCCAATTTTTGGCGTCGGGTTTATCCTCCTACCAACGCACCACTTGGAAAGCTTGCTCCTATGTCGAATCTTAGTCGCCGTTCGTTGTTGAAGTTTGCTGCCGTTGGCGGAACGCTCAGTCTTTGGAATGGGCCGGCTTGGGCTCGCGCGGCGGATCTTCCTTATATGGATCGGATTGGTTTGCAGTTGTACACGGTGCGCAATCAAATGGCCGAAGATGCGGAAGGCACGTTGAAGGCAATTTCGGCGGCGGGATATCGCCAAGTGGAACTGATGTCGATCGACAAGTCGGCCATTGCGATTGCGGGGATGGCTCGGGAGTTGGGTCTGATGGTCCATAGCGCGTTTATGGACTGGCGAGCGATCGCGGACTCGTCGGCGGAGGGAGTAACGACAGTCGAAGAGACCGTCGAGCTGGCCGAGCGTCTTGGTTTGCGGCATGTTGTGTTTGGCTACATCGGCCAAGGACAACGCAACACGGCCGACAAATGCCGAGCGATCGCGGAAGCCGCGAACCAAGCCGCCGAAAAAGTTCGCGCGGCCGGCATGCGACTCTGTTACCACAATCATTCGTTCGAGTTCGCATCGGGCAGTGGCGGCAGTGACGGCACGATGTTCGACTTGTTCTTGAAACGATTCGACGCCAAGTTGGTCGACTTGGAACTGGATGTCTTCTGGGCCCAGATCGGCGGTCTTGATCCACTGAAGTTGTTAACGGACCTCCAAGGCCGCATCACACAAGTTCACTTGAAAAATCTTCTCGCTGGGACCGGCGTCATCACGAACGAGGGTCAAGTCCCACCGGCAGCCTTTAAGGAACTCGGCGCCGGAGAAATCGACATCCCCGCCATCATGCGCAAGGCCCAAGCCACTGGTGTCCAATACTGTCACGTAGAACAAGACCACTCCCCCGCACCGTTGAAGAGCATTGTGGAGAGTATTGAATTCTTGAAGCGTTGATAAACTGCGGGCTCCTTCTTGGA
>JAEUIP010000501.1 GCA_016795075.1 Planctomycetaceae bacterium
TCAAAAGGTACCAAACGTCTAGTTTTAGGCATTCCGCGAGCAAACGATGGCTGTCAGCATTTTGCATTTTGCATTTTTCAGAACTCATTTCTGAGCCGCGAGTGAACCAAAAACGAGCATTTTCGGTCGAGGAAATGTCTTCGGACTGTGCATCCGCAGTTCGGCTTTGCCATCCGCTTGAATTACCAAACGCTCGCATTTTGCCGCTTTGCGGCTCAGGCCATTCGGCGGCTCCGGACATTTGGAGTCTTGTCTTCGACGCTAGGGGTTCTCGGATGAACCAAGGTGCGACTCACCCAAATCGGGAAGTTATTTCCAGACAATTCCTTAGGCAATAAAAGCTGCGGCGTAAAAAATGATCCCAGTAATCGCCGTCCCAAACATGAGGCCAATTCCAAGCCAACCCAAAGTTCGATGCCGCTCGCGGTAAGTCGGAGCCTGAAAGTTATGATCAAAATTCCGCAAAGCTCCAATAATGATCATCGCCCATAGAATCGGGGTGGGAATCGCGAACAGCAAATGCAAATACAGCAGGGGATGACAGTAGGAGTAATAAGCCGATTCTTTCGCTAAAGCCTGCCAATCGGTCACGAACCGCATATCGACTTCAAAAGCGATCACCGCCAACAACAGAACTAGGGCCGTGGCCAGCTGCAAATTGCGGTGCCAAGAAAACTGTCTTTGCTTCGCTAACACGACACTGAAAATCAAAACTGGAATGATCGCGAACATGGCAACGAAGACGACGTCCAACATGATCGAACCGCGAAACGGCAAAAAGCCGGCGCCGATTAGTCCCAAAAAATCCATTCCATCATCCTTAACACACGTTGGTTTCCGTCGTCATCAGATTGGCACTAAGCGCCGCGATTTCGCGTAGGTTGAATTCACGATCATTTGCGCGAAAACAAGCTTGAATGACGGCACGGTGAAGCTTCATCTTGGAAGCCCCGACCGCCAACGCTCCGAACAACAACCGTTCTCCCATCGATTTCGCGTGATCCATTGCGGCAACGCCAGCCACACCCGCGGGAGGAACTGCATTCAAGTCGACAATCACGCCACGGCTGACGGTCAATGCCCTCATCGCTGTTTCATCCAAGGTTTGTACGCCGGCTGCGCCTGCGTTAAAAACCAAATCGAATCCTGGCAAGACACCGTTTAACTCCATGCCGGTTGCGGTCGACAGCTCGATTTGGCCACTGGTTGTGCCTTGGCGTAATCGCGCGACGACCGCCGCAGCTTTCTCCGCGGATCGTGAATGGACCACGACATGGCAACCACGATCCAACAGCAGAGTGGCGATTCGCTGACCAACCGGTCCGGTCCCACCCATGACTAACGCCCGAACGGGCTTTGTCTCATCTTTGACGATATCCCCCAACGTCCATAGTCCCGAGAACCCGCTCTCGACCGCCGCAACACTGGTAGTATTGCAGCCATTCGCATCCATAACCACGGAGACGCGAATCGGGCCAAAAAAAGTCGCAATCACTTGTCGGTATATCTGTTCGGCTGCCTCGACGTCGCTCCCACCAATGAAGATCGCCGTATGCTTCAACTTCGACGGACTGCGAGTAAACATGGCTCCATGAACCAGGCCGGTCAAGTTTTCCAACCGAATGCTGGCGTATTGCAACAGAGTGTTCACACCCGAATCCACAGCGACCACCGCATCAAAGCTACTGGCCACCGCATCCGTATCGAGCTGCAAAAGAATGTTGTTAATCGTATTCATCTAACTCGACCTTAACGTAACCGACGGTTCCTCAACCTAAACAGTAAAAAAGCCCGTCGCATCGACCCCAAATCGGTGGCAACGCTACGGGCCTCTCAATTCAACTTTGACAATCTCGCCAAGTCAATTCGTGGACTAAAAGCCACGGAACGGATGGCTGTTTGCGTCCTTGCCAGCAATCATCTCATCAGCCGATGGCTTGCCGTGCATGGCGTTGGAAATTGCCAGCTTGGTCGCTTCGTAGTTGTAGTTGTAGATCTTCTTGTTGTCGGTCGCTTGCGGGTGAATAAACACGCCGCAAACAATAACCAGATCTTCCGCTTGGTCTTTCGGAATCACGCCGCTGGCAACGCTGTCAGCGACGGCTTTGGCAACCGCTTCTTGAGCGGGACCAAACATTTGAGCAGCTTGGTTCATGCCTTTGATTGTAACCTTCGTAATCATAACGGTTGCGGGTTTCACAGCCAAGTTTGGCGCCAAAACGGCCAAGAGGTTGGTGTGACCAGCAGATTGAGTCGACAAGGCGTTGGCAAACGCACTTCCCACTGGGCCGCTCTTGCTACCAATCAACAGATCGATATGAGCGATTTCGTTTCCGTCACCAACCAGAGCTTCGCCAATGAACATGGACATACGAACAATCTCCAAAAAACTTCGTCAAATACTGGGGGCCGCCGACTACAATGTCAGGGCCAATCGAGCGACTTGCCTCGGCCTGGCGAGGATCACCAGAAGACTCAAGGCCCAGCTCCAGACCCGGTAGCGATGCTACCAAAACCGCTTACCGCCAACAACCACCCCGAGCC
>JAEUIP010000502.1 GCA_016795075.1 Planctomycetaceae bacterium
ACATCTCATCCAGAAAAGGCCTGACAGGCCGACACAAGTGCTGAGCATACACATCAAAAAATGCTTCACAGCGTTGGCCTCGTTGGCTCGGTGTCGTCGGTGGGCGGATACAGATCGGTAACACCGATGTGTCATTTCATCAAATGATGACCGCTGTGGCTCCGGCGGTTTTAAGCTCACGGACAATCGCCTCGGCTTCCGGGCGAGTTTGCCAGCACCCAATGGGGGTGGGGACCGATTCAACGATCCGCTCGCACTCCACCAAAGGCAGTTGGCGGCATTTCTTCACAACCTTAACGACACTCAAAGTGGAACTGCCAACGGCCGTCAGCACGACTTGAAAGCCTTCGTTGTCCGATGTTGACTTGTTTTGCTTGTCGATGCCCCTCGATGGTGGGGTCGTTTGCGGTACGACCGTTGCTTCCGTCGTGTGCAATCGCTGTTGCGTCATCTTGCTCCCTCTCTCATCAGCACGAGCGGATTTGATCATGACAGGCTCCGATGCGGCAAAATGGTTGATTTCAGCGATCATGGCACCCAAACAGTGACGGAACTGCTCGGCCGAAACATCGCTATCATGAATCGGAAGCGTGGTTTCAAACACGATCTCTTGCTGGACACTGTAGTGCCCTAACAGAAGCTCGTTGTTCCGCTGGAGCAGGTGCCGCAACAGACGATGTTGCTGGGGTCGAGAGTAGGAATCGAGCTTCGCCAATCCCATCGTGCGAAATATCAGGACGTCGGCGTTCTCGCTCAGGCGAACATGAACACCTCCTTCTTGGAACAACAGAACCCAATAGCTGTTGCCGTCTTCCGTGCGTGAGTAAGATTTCAATTCCATCTCGTCCATGAATGATTCGATGGCGTGACGATCGGTTGGCATAGTCAAGTTCCTTCTGATGAATAGGTGTCTATCGGGAACGGGTTCGGAGCCTCACCGGCGACGCGATGAAAGCACGATTCCGTTAACCACATCTGCAATGGGGTAGCACGGTTGGGGAATAGTCGCCCAACGTGTGAAACGAGTCGTCCGGCTCGACCGAGTTTCCACCTCGGTATCAAGTCGCTTCACGTTCCGATTTGGGTTAGTGATTGCCAGAAATCGAGCATGAAGTACCATCCGCTCCGGAGTTGAAGCCAAGCTGAATGGCGAACGAGAAGTCCGACACGCTTGGTTTGGGCTGGATTGTTCTTGGCCGCCGATCCGTTGGTTGATCGCCGAGCCGATCCGGCACGGTCGTGTGGAAAAGTCGATCGGCAGGAGCCCAAATTGATTCAGGTCGAGACATAGAAGTCCGGGCAACTCACTCGAGCGAAAGGACGACTTTGTAATGAAGACTGCAAGAACAAAAAAGCTAGATGACGCGATTTTCCTGGGCTGGCATTCGAAGGCAAAACGATCCGTAGGATTTCATAGTCCAACCGAAATGTCGAACGACGAACTTGTCAGTTACGCCGGACCTCACTTGCTGACGATCGCGCCCAGTGGTGCGGGAAAGGCAACGTGTGCCGCGATCCCGACACTCCTGCAATACCCGGGGCAAGCCGTGGTGCTGGACATCAAAGGCGAACTATACCTCACGACGCATCGCGCTCGTCGTGCCATGGGGCACCAAGTCATTCGGCTGGATCCATTTCGCGTTGTGGACTCGACCACGGACTCACTAAATCCGTTGGATGTTCTCCGACTGCCCGGTGCCGATCTTGAAACCGATTGTCAGTCGATGGCAAAGTTGTTGGCGATTGGCAAAGAGTCGTCCCGCGATCCTTTCTGGCACTTAACTGCCAACGGATTGAATGCCGGGATCCTGACGAGTGTCGCGACGAAAGACGCCGCAGAAGATCGCAACTTGACAAGAATGATCGACATGTTATTCGGCGACGATGTGGTTTATCAATTGGCGGTGTTCTTGGATACGATGGGTAAAAAGATTCCTCGACTCGCGTACCGCGAAATCTCGGCTTTCTTGCAGTTGCCCGAGAGGGACACTCGTCCTTCCGCATTGGCAACCGCGCAATCCTTCGTCAAGTGCTTGGATGCGGCCCGCGTTAGTGAAGCGTTGAACCGGTCAACGGTCGATCTAGAAGATTTGCGCAGTGGCAAGCCACTGACGATCTATTTGGTCATTCCGCCCGAGCGATTGCTTAGTCATGCAGCGATTGTCTCGTTGTGGGTCGGGACGTTTTTACAAACGATCTTCAGTCGGCGCCAGATTCCCGCTTTGCGCACGTTGCTGTTGTTGGACGAGGCAGCCAGTTTGGGAAATTTTCCGATGCTCGAGACCGCCATCACTTTATGTCGTAGTTATGGCGTACGAGTCTGGACGTTTTGGCAAGACCTACAACAGATCAAGTCGTGTTATCCCACGGGTTGGCAGACCATTATCAACAACTGCGGCATTCAGGTATTTGGCATTCATTCCAAGCTGATGGCCCGAGAATTATCGGAAGTCTTGGACTGCACCACTAAACAGCTACTGGGGTTGGATTCCGACCAGCAATTCCTGCAACTGGCCGAG
>JAEUIP010000503.1 GCA_016795075.1 Planctomycetaceae bacterium
ACTGCGACACCAACGGTGCAAACTCGGGTTGCTCGTCATGAAATCGAAAATCATCAAAGTTCAAATGCCCCCACCCACCGGCGTTTTCATCCACCAATTGAATTCGGATCGTTCGCGCGAGCCACGGCCGCAGATCAAACACCGCGCGCCGCATGGCCTCGCGATCGTCACCCGAGGCAGAGAGAACGACTTGCCATGTTTCATCTTCCTCCTGGACTTGCAGATCGACTCGCGTCGAACGGTCACGTCCACCTCCAATCAGCACACTCGCAAATGGATGAGCTACGGTAAACGGATCCGAGGTCAACGTACCGGTCCCAGCGTCGCCGACCAATTCATAGCCACCGACGAAGTGGTCACCCACTTTGCCACTTTGTTGATCGGGCCAACGTTGCGTGATTCCATCTTGTGAAACGGGCTGGCCGCGAAAAGCATCACCTTCAGCGGTCCAATGCTCGAGCGTGCCAGTTTCGAAACCTAAATTCAACAATTTGCCATCGCCGGACGCGGGGACAATACCCAAATCGGCCTTTTGCTCGGCGGGTTCAGCGCCCGGAGCTTCTTGCAGGAGCCACGGGCCTTGACGTTGGTCCGAACCGGCTAGAACCTCGACTTTAAGATGACGCAACTTGAGCAACGTCTCAGGGCCACTATGCAATTGCCAAGCCAAGTAACCCGTCAAATCAGCTTGACCATTTTCCTCGTCCCACAGTTCGCAGAACAAAGTGCCGTTGATCCAAATGGACACCCGCGGACCAATCGCGACAATTCGATAGTCGTTCCATTCCCTCTCGCGGAACAACACCTGATACAAATCTGCTGGGGCCATGGTTTGAGATCGTCGTTGGCCTTGTGAATCAATCGCTACCCGCGTCCCTCGTTCCACCAATAGGGCCCGTCCGTGTTCGTCGTAGATTCGTCCCAGCCATGTCTGGCCCATGTCCAGGTCGGCTTGGTAGCCATTGACATGTCGAAAGCTCTCCACTTGCGACCGGAATTGCACCCCCGAATTGGCAGCTGGCAAGCCTGAAATCTGAAATTGGAATCGCAATTCGAAATCGGCAAATGCCTGTCGTTGGTACACCAGCCACGTGTTATGGTCCAAGGATTGCCCCGGCGGTATTTCTCCGACGATGACTTGATCACGAACGGTCCAATACTCGGGATCGTATTCAAATCCATCCAGATCATTGCCATTAAACAATTGGACCGAATGATCATTTTTTGGTTCTTGTGCACCAGCCGGAATCGCCAAGGATTCACCAATCCAGAGCAGCAAAACGGCAGAAAATATCGAGTGGATTTTACTTGAGCAAAGCATCGTTCGTTCTCGCGGCTGGACGTGGCATTGACGGACGCAACCGGATTATTTTAGTCACTCATTCACCAAGAACCAATCGAGGTATCGCAAGTCGAGTCTTTGGACCGGTACCAAAGTCTCCGTCATCTTGATCCTCGCTCCGTCGGATATTGCCGAAGCCAGAACATCGACCTCAGAAAAGATAGAGCATCACGGATGAGAATTCGTGAACCTACGTTCGTTGTGACACGGGTATAGTCCCGCCACCATTCGGGCCGGCAGCCTATGAAGCGATGAATGGGCGGTTACTACAGCGAGCACCGCTGGGATGCTCGAGAGAGCATAACGAAACGCTTGCTTCGAATAAGTCGGAACGACCTTGGCAAGAACAACGGATGCAAGAAGCAACATCTAAACGAACAACAGCCGATGGAAGTCCCATCGGCTGTTAGCAAGGTTCGTTGTTCTTGTTGACGATTAGCGGAGTAGTTCTCGCAAACCGTAGGTAAAGAAGGCACCGATGGAGAAGTTCAGCACCTCTTCACGTGGTTTGTGTCGCAGGATCAGCGTATCGCCGGCTTTGACCAGCAGTCGTTCACGAGGATCGTTGATCGCCCTCGTCAAGTCGACTTCAATCGCGATTTGCCGATTCCCTGGCAAAGGCCGCATCACGATGAGTTGTGACGGAGGAACGGATCCAATCCCACCACCCAGACCGCCTGCAAAACCACCGCTGCTACCACCCTGTTGAAAAGCTCCGATTCCACCTCCGGCAATCGCAATCGCGTTCAGGACGTCGGTGTCCTTATCGCGTGGCAAGAGGAACTCGCCTGGTCGCAAGAGGCCGCTGGTGTAGTAAACTTCCGTTTCGCGCGACTCAACCAGAACCACATCACCTTCTTTCAGGATAATGTCCTGCTCATTAAATTTCGGGAATTGACCTGGCTTCAGACGAAGTGGAATCTTCACGACGTTTTCATCGTCTGGCAGTTCGGGCAACGCACCACCAACATTACTAGTACCATATTGCAGGTAGAACTCACGCAAGATTTCATCGCGACGACGTGGATCTACTTTGTCGCTGCGCAAGATCTTGACATCCGACTTCGCATTCACGCCCGGCAAACCACCGGTTTCGGTCAAGGCGTTGAGAAGATCGTTGCGGTAGGCGGGCAGTTGCAGTACGTAGCCGCGAGAACTCAAGTCGGTACGTTCCG
>JAEUIP010000504.1 GCA_016795075.1 Planctomycetaceae bacterium
GTGAAAATCCTGCAAGTGGTGGCTGATTTCCAAGCACCCGTGTTGAAGACAGCGATGGAAGAGTTTTGCCAACGGTTCGAAATCAAGATTGGCGACATCATCCACGCCCTGCGTCTGGCTGTGACGGGCCGTGCCGTTGGCTTTGGCGTCTTTGAGAGTCTCGAGGTTCTGGGTCGGGAAGAATCGTTGGCACGGATCCGGCGTTCGCTACAGCGGATCGGTCCCGCCCGCCAAACGCTGTGAAATCCTCGGCGGTTGGCCGCGAAGGAGTTTGTCGGTCGACGGAAGACGGCGGATGAGGCTCGGCGGTCGGCCGGTGAGGTGGGCTGCTGAAAACGTAAAAGTCCGAGTAAACTATGGCTCGAGTCCGCGTTTCGCTCTAGTTAGGCAACTGGAGGGAGAAACTTTCACCCCATGACAGCGTGAACGAACATGGCAGATAAGAATTCCGCATCCACTGGCGATAACACCGGCGACACGACAGCGCCATTGGATTTCATTCGGCAACGGGTGACGGATGATGTGGCGGCCGGCAAAAATGGAGGGCGGGTGCATACTCGGTTTCCACCTGAACCGAACGGCTACTTGCACATTGGGCACGCCAAAGCGATTTGTCTTAACTTTGGGCTGGCGGCTGAATTTGGTGGCAAGTGCAATCTGCGACTGGACGACACCAACCCATTGGCCGAGGACACGGAGTATGTCGAATCGATCAAGGCCGATGTGCGGTGGTTGGGCTTTCAATGGGATGGGCCCGACTATTATGCGTCCGACTATTTTCCGGCGCTGTACGACATGGCGGAGCGGCTGATTTTAGCCGGCAAAGCTTACGTGTGTAGTTTGAACGTCGAGCAAGTTCGGCAGTATCGCGGGAACTGGAACTTGCCCGGACGAGATAGTCCGGATCGCAATCGTTCGATTGCCGAGAATTTGGATCTGTTTCGGCGAATGAAAGCGGGCGAGTTTCCGGATGGGACGTACACGTTGCGGGCCAAAATCGACATGGCCGCCGCCAACATGAACATGCGTGACCCGGCCCTCTATCGCATTCGCCATGCGCACCATCATCGAACGGGCGACGCGTGGTGTAGTTATCCAACGTACGACTATGCGCACGGTCAAAGTGATTCGTTGGAAGGCATCACGCAT
Organism: Planctomycetaceae bacterium; assembly: GCA_016795075.1. Lineage (GTDB taxonomy): Bacteria > Planctomycetota > Planctomycetia > Pirellulales > Pirellulaceae > M30B19. The sequence continues at coordinate 1,150 of JAEUIP010000504.1, forward strand.
TCGATCTGTACGTTGGAGTTCGAAGATCACCGACCTTTGTACGATTGGTTCTTGGAGCAGTTGGATATTCACCGACCGCAACAGATCGAATTCGCTCGTCTGAATTTGACCAATACGGTAATGAGCAAACGTCGCCTGTTGGAGTTGGTCAAACAGCGATTGGTGAGCGGTTGGAGTGACCCGCGGATGCCGACGATTTGTGGGTTGCGGCGTCGCGGTTATACACCGCAGTCGCTGCGTAGCTTCTGTGCGGCGATTGGTGTTACCAAGTTCAATAGTACGACTCCGATGGCTCGGCTCGAGGAAGCTCTGCGACACGATCTGAACGAATCGGCAAGTCGCGTGATGGCCGTCTTGGAGCCGCTCAAGGTTGTGATTGAGAACTTTCCGGCCGATCAAGTGGAACCTCGCCTTGCCGCCAATCACCCGGCGAAGCCGGAGCTGGGGAATCGAGAGATCTCCTTTAGTCGCGAGATTTTCATCGAGCGGTCGGATTTTATGGAGAATGCGCCCAAGTCGTTTTTCCGGTTGCAACCCGGCGGCGAAGTTCGTTTGCGCTTTGCGTATGTCATCAAATGTCATGAGGTCAAGAAGGACCCGGCGACGGGCGAGATACTGGAGCTGCGCTGCACTTACGACCCAGAGACCGCTGGCGGTAAGACTCCAGACGGACGCAAGATCAAGGGCACGATTCACTGGGTGTCGGCAACCAATGCCGTGGAGGCGGAGGTTCGATTGTATGAAAACCTGTTGCTAGTGGAGTCGTTGTCTGAAGTCGAAGAAGGCGCGGATTGGAAGGAACAGTTGAATCCGCATTCGCTACGAGTATTGCGCGGTTGTAAGCTGGAAGCTTCGTTGCAAAATGCCGCGGTTGGGCAGAGTTTTCAATTCGAACGAAATGGGTATTTCTGTTTGGATTCCGAAGATTCGCGTCCGGATTCGCTCGTGTTTAATCGGTCGGTTTCCTTGCGGGAAGCGTCGGATAAATCGACTTAGACGTTTTATCCCGCGGGAGTTCGGTTGCGGTGTAAACCGTGAGGTCTGTGCCCGGGGATGCTGGTATTTTTACAAAATGATTTCATTGGCCAAAGTGCGTCCGGCGCTTTGGCGAACCAAGCCTAAAAACAAAGAGAACGATCAAGAATGCAGTCGTACGATATTTATGGAATTGGCAATGCGTTGGTCGACAGCGAGTTCCGCGTGGACGATCGAGAATTGGCCGGTCTGAATGTTGAGAAGGGCACCATGACCCTGATTGATGCCGAACGCCGCGCCGAATTGTTGCGGGGATTGGGTGAATTGCCTGGAAAACGTGCCAGTGG
>JAEUIP010000505.1 GCA_016795075.1 Planctomycetaceae bacterium
GATACGGGTCTGTTTCGTCGACGTTCGCCGATGTTTCCGTGGCCAAGTTTGCCGATTGGCGGTCAGGAGTCGTCTGGGGACTTTGGGACGGCGAAGATGGCTTCGGTGGTTTGGTTCCCGCTGCGGCTGAAGGTCCGCCCGGAACGGAATCGCTCGTGGGGGAGGACGGTGTGCGACCGTTCGGTGGGCTGGTCGGCGCGCTACCGTCCGCCGCCGAGTTCTTCGCCGCCGAGTTTTTCGACGTACTGCCGATTGACTTGGCGTTACTTGCTGGGTTCGGGACGTTAACGGGTTCTAGATTCGGAATTTGGTTGGTCGCTGAAAGATCGACTGCCTGCTCCGACTCGCCGCATCCCGCGTAAATCAAGCATGCAAACCCCAATATCGCTGCCAGCCATCCTCGTCCCACAAATCCACTCCCGAAATCTTCGACATCCAACCTCAGGCGGCATTGTAGCCCAGACCTTGCTCGTCAACCATCGACCGCTGTGTTAGGATCTGGGTTAAAATCATCCGCAACGAACACAACCGCTTACGAATCAATCACCTGACGGAACAGTCGCATGATCGATGAATCACAAGCTGGCCATCCACCGAACGTAAAGTTTTGGCAAGTGTGGCGTTGGCCGTTGCATTGGCAGATTTTGGCCGGATTGTTCGGGGGTCTGCTGTTTGGTGTGGTCTTGGTACAGTTTGGTCAAGCCAATCCTAAATTCTCGCCCAGCGTTTTTGCGGCTCAATGGGTAAAGCCTTTTGGCGTTTTGTTCGTCAATTCCCTGAAGTTGATCGCGATCCCTCTCATATTGGCGTCACTAATCAAAGGGGTTTCCGACCTGCAGGACATGTCGCGTCTGTCTTCGATGGGGGGAAGAACGATTGGCCTGTATTTGGCGACGACAGTCTTGGCGGTCTGTATTGGCTTGGTCTTGGTAAACGTTATCGGACCAGGGCGAGGACTCCCGCAGGATGTCCAAGAGAAACTATTGGGCGACCAGGCCGGTAAAGATCGAGTCGAAAAGATCGCAGCGTCTGCTGAAAAAGAACAGGGTAAAGGTCCCCTCCAAGCTTTAGTGGATGTCGTACCCGAAAATCTGGTCGCGGCCGCCTCGAACAACGGCAACATGTTGCAAGTGATTTTCTGGGCGATCTTTTTTGGGATTGCGATGATCCTGGTGTCGCCAGAAAAAGTGGCGCCGGTCAAAGCCTTCTTCGACGGACTCAACGCGGTTATCCTGATGATGATCGACTTGATCATGTTGTTTGCACCCTTGGGAGTGTTCGCTCTCATGGCCTCATTGATTGCAGAGACTAGCGATTGGCGAGTCTTCTCGGCGCTGGCGTGGTACTCGCTAACCGTTGTCCTGGGTTTGGCAGTCATATTGTTCGGAGTCTATCCCGCCTTGGTGGTGACGATGGGCAATATGAGCTATGGAAAGTTCCTGCGCGGAATGTTGCCTGCACAATTGTTGGCGTTTACGACCAGTAGCAGTGCCGCCACTCTGCCCGTCACTGTCGAATGTGTCGAGAAGAATTTGGGCGTCGATCCCAAGGTCGCTAGTTTTGTGCTGCCGATTGGCGCCACCGTTAACATGGACGGCACCAGTCTCTACCAAGCGGTGGCGGCCGTTTTCATCGCCCAAGCTCTGGGGATTGACCTAAGTTTCTATCAACAAATGACCATTGTGGTAACCGCAACGTTGGCATCCATCGGAGCCGCCGCGGTACCCGGCGCCGGTATGGTGATGTTGGTGATCGTGTTAGCCGCCATTGGCGTGCCTCAATCGGGCTTGGCTTTGATTTTGGCTGTCGATCGAGTCTTGGATATGTGTCGCACCACGGTCAATGTGACCGGTGACGCCGCAGTCGCCACCATCGTCGCCCGTGCTGTCGCAAAGAAACAAGTCGGAGAGAAATCATGAACCCATGGAATCAGGAACTTTTTGAACAAACAATACGGTATGGCGGAGTGCTGGCGGTTGGGTTCTTGTTCGGATCCCTTGTCGCAAGCATGAACTTTCGTCCCAATTTGGTGGCCATGATTGCCCAAGGAAAAGCGATCGTGTTTCTGGCCCTTGGGATCGGAGTCTTGGTATGGGGAACGATCAGCATGAGTGTCGGCGGTCCCTTCGACCAACCGTTTGATTGGATCCATGTGATACGCACGCCGGCTGAGGCCATCGCGTGGGGTGCCGGACTAATCACCGCGGGAGTCACCTCCCTGGTCTTCAGTTTCGTTGGCTTCGGCCGCGATCGCTCGTAACGGCTTTACGAAGGCCGTCAACTAACTGGCCACATCCAGGCAACGCCTGAAAGAAATTCGACCGGCAATAGCCGGTCCGAATGGGCTGAAGCAAATTCGCAGTGTTTGTTCTCTTTATTGCGTCAGCCCTATCACCTGCGGTGCGCTATCTTCACTGCGTCGCGATTACCTTGCGCGGTGCACCCTCTTCACAGCATCTTCTC
>JAEUIP010000506.1 GCA_016795075.1 Planctomycetaceae bacterium
TACCACCACGGCGGCCGGTGATGGCGGCGCGCGCGGCGAGGTTTCAATCCTCGCCCGGCGCTGGGGCCGGGCGCTACTGAGTGGGTTCCGCGCATCGGGGCGGCGCTGCAAGTTTCAATCCTCGCCCGGCGCTGGGGCCGGGCGCTACGAAATACTCGACTACCTACGCGGCAAGATAGACCCGTTTCAATCCTCGCCCGGCGCTGGGGCCGGGCGCTACGCGCACCCTGCCGTGCGATCGCGGCGAGCGCGCCGTTTCAATCCTCGCCCGGCGCTGGGGCCGGGCGCTACGACGATGCCACTGCGTTGCGCGCCTTGATTAATGGGGTTTCAATCCTCGCCCGGCGCTGGGGCCGGGCGCTACTTCCCGCTTTTCGGCGTGCATGTCCCGCTGTCTGCGTTTCAATCCTCGCCCGGCGCTGGGGCCGGGCGCTACCAAAAATCGACTTCGCAGCACTTGCACGCGATGTTGTTTCAATCCTCGCCCGGCGCTGGGGCCGGGCGCTACGCCGTGGCCTTGAATGTGGGGTTCGGGCAGACCTTGTTTCAATCCTCGCCCGGCGCTGGGGCCGGGCGCTACGATACAGCGCTGCCGCTGCCGCCCGACAGGTTTAGGTTTCAATCCTCGCCCGGCGCTGGGGCCGGGCGCTACCAGTCGGGCACGACGACCGACGAAACCGCGAAGGAGGTTTCAATCCTCGCCCGGCGCTGGGGCCGGGCGCTACCGCAATCTGCGGCGTGAGCCGATGGCCGAGCTGTTGTTTCAATCCTCGCCCGGCGCTGGGGCCGGGCGCTACAACATGGCCATCAGTGCCGCACAGCGTTTGTTGCCGTTTCAATCCTCGCCCGGCGCTGGGGCCGGGCGCTACTATTGGCGCCTTTGAATGCGCCGATGACGACGCCAGTTTCAATCCTCGCCCGGCGCTGGGGCCGGGCGCTACGCGGCGGTCATGGGTTTTTTCGGCGAGGGCGATGGCGTTTCAATCCTCGCCCGGCGCTGGGGCCGGGCGCTACCCGCCTACAGCGCAAGTTGTACGTGAGAAATACATACGTTTCAATCCTCGCCCGGCGCTGGGGCCGGGCGCTACGGGGGTGAGCCCGATCACGCAATTGCATCCACGCGTTTCAATCCTCGCCCGGCGCTGGGGCCGGGCGCTACGCCGGCGCGCGTCCAGACGTCCAGCACCCGCGCGGTTTCAATCCTCGCCCGGCGCTGGGGCCGGGCGCTACTAGCCGAAGCGTTGGTTGGCGACGAACTGCGACGCGTTTCAATCCTCGCCCGGCGCTGGGGCCGGGCGCTACGCAGGATAGGCGGCACGCACCATGTTCCCGAAACGTTTCAATCCTCGCCCGGCGCTGGGGCCGGGCGCTACTCGGACACCAGCCGTGTTTGCCAGAACGTTTCGCCGTTTCAATCCTCGCCCGGCGCTGGGGCCGGGCGCTACATGAGCTGCGCAGAGCGGGCACGCAGGGCTCGCAGGGTTTCAATCCTCGCCCGGCGCTGGGGCCGGGCGCTACCTTCGGGCGCGCTCGGGTAGTTGTCGAGCAACGCGGCGTTTCAATCCTCGCCCGGCGCTGGGGCCGGGCGCTACGCGCGGGTCGGTTTTGCCGTGGCGGGTGCAGTCCACGTTTCAATCCTCGCCCGGCGCTGGGGCCGGGCGCTACGCCGGCCGTGAGGACCCAGGCGCGCGCAGGTACGCTGTTTCAATCCTCGCCCGGCGCTGGGGCCGGGCGCTACGGCGCCGCGCTCATGTTCACCACGGTGATGGTTTTGTTTCAATCCTCGCCCGGCGCTGGGGCCGGGCGCTACGCGCCCACGGCCGCCATGAAAACCGCTGTGGCGAGGTTTCAATCCTCGCCCGGCGCTGGGGCCGGGCGCTACTGTGGACGGCCGGCGCACCTTCCAGCAAGCACCAGTTTCAATCCTCGCCCGGCGCTGGGGCCGGGCGCTACGCATGAAACCCGAACAAATTGCCCGCGTGGCGCATGTTTCAATCCTCGCCCGGCGCTGGGGCCGGGCGCTACGACAGCGAAATTTCGGCGCTGTTCGACCGCGTTGATGTTTCAATCCTCGCCCGGCGCTGGGGCCGGGCGCTACTTTCGCGTGCGCTCGCGCCGGTTTTCGGACTTGCGTTTCAATCCTCGCCCGGCGCTGGGGCCGGGCGCTACTTGGCGGCCAATTCGGTCTGCTGCTTGAGAGTGGTTTCAATCCTCGCCCGGCGCTGGGGCCGGGCGCTACATGACGGGTTCGGCGGCACATCGCTAGTTAAGAGAGGTTTCAATCCTCGCCCGGCGCTGGGGCCGGGCGCTACTTTTGTATGCCCGCGCCGGGCGCCTTGGCCGCGGTGTTTCAATCCTCGCCCGGCGCTGGGGCCGGGCGCTACTGTAGGTTGTGGTGCCGGCCGCGTTTTTCAGTGAGTTTC
>JAEUIP010000507.1 GCA_016795075.1 Planctomycetaceae bacterium
GCTGCCAAACCAAGTAGCCTTTGTCATTGGTCTTCAATTGACCATCCAGAAAACTGGTATTCGGAGTATGCCCAATGGCCAAGAACAGACCACCGATTTCCCGAACCTCCGTTGATTCATCAAGCGTGCTTTTCAGACGAATGCCGGTGACTCGATTGCCATCACCGAGTACTTCCGAGACCTCGCGATGCCACAGCATCTCAATCTTTGGATTGGACAAGGCGCGGTCGGCCATGATCTTTGAGGCTCGCAGTTGGTCTCGACGGACGATCATGTAGACCTTCGAGGCAAATTTTGTCAGGTAACTGGCTTCTTCCACGGCCGAATCGCCACCGCCAACAACGGCCAGTTCCCGATCCCGAAACAAAGGCAACGCTCCGTCGCAGACGGCACATGCGCTGACGCCTTTGTTCTTGTAGAAGTTTTCGCTTTCCAGACCCAAGTAATTGGCTCGTGCGCCCGTGGCCACGATCACAGCGTGCGTCTTGATGGGGTCTCCCTGACCGGGATACAACACGAACGGTCTCTGCGAAAAATCGACCTTTACAATGTCGTCGCCGATGACGGTGGTTCCAAAATTTAGAGCCTGTTGTTTCATGAGTTCCATCAACTCGGTGCCTTGCACGGCATAATGCAATTGCCCGTCCCGTTGATGATGGGGAGCCGGCGGAAGATTCCACTGACGATCCTTGTCCACTGCCGACTCGACGAACGCACGAATGTTGCCCGCTGGAAAACCGGCGTAGTTTTCGACTTCGGTGGTCATGGCCAACTGACCTAGCGGGATCATCTCCGGCTTCGTCGTTCCTTCGAACAAAATCGGTTTCAAGTTTGCCCGGGATGCGTAAATCGCTGCTGACCAACCCGCAGGTCCACTTCCAATAATTACGACGTTCTGTACCACGAGTCGCTACTCCTTGCCAGTCAAGTTAACGCCAACACCATTGCCCAAACTAGATATTTCCGACGTCGGATTCACCGGGGCAAACAGGCAACTGTCTGACGGACGCAACGTCTGGAGGCCGCTCGATCGCGAGCATGTCGGCTGGCAAATGGTACCATTCTTTGAACGGATTGATAACCTCCCGCGGGTTAACCCCAATAACGATCCATTTTCGTTTTGCCGCGACTGAGAGCCAACATGGGTGGGGCCCACTTTGCCAATGGTTCAAGCTTTCCGCCCCGCATTGTGTCGCCTAGCGTTTGGAAAGCGAAATAAGTCGTTTGTTTTACGTTACGGCGGTTAACCCTGGTTAAACCCAATTCCGTTCCACGAACGACGGTCATAGGCACGTTTCATGTGCCGCGACCATCAAAAAGACTCGATTTTCGAGGATTAGCGGAAGGCACAAGGAGTTTGCCTGCTACCAATTGAACGGTGTTGCGGTTAACCCGGGGGCGAGGATTCCGTGACCCCGACTGGGCCGTTTCGGTCCGGGGAACCGGAAAGTCGTCCTCTCCGAGGATGATCCGGGGTGGCTATCGGGGGGAGAAGCTTGTAAGCTATGCCAGCTTTTTAAGCCGCACGCTAGTCCAGGGCAGTCGGTCAAACGAAAGTTTGTTGTCCCCCAGGGAGACCCAATTCAGTGAAATTAACGAAGGCCGAACTCAAAGAGTACAAGAATATTCTTCTCAATTTGCGGGCTCGGGTCAGCGGAGACATGACAAGCCTCCAAGATTCGGCCATGAGTGACCAGAGTTTGGGGGCTGCCAATTCCTCCATTCCGAGTCACATTGCCGATGCCGGTAGCGATGCGTTTGACCAGGACAATACGTTGCGTTTGATCGACAACGAATCCGTCGCCCTAAATCTCATCGACGATGCACTCGAACGTGTCAAAAGTGGTACGTTCGGTTTCTGTACGAATTGCAATGCAAAAATCGGGAAAATGCGGATTCAGGTGTTGCCGTACACTCCCTACTGCATCAAATGTGCAAACGAGTTGGAAAGTTAAGTCCAGGTCCGATCAAATATGTCTCCGAACCCGACCGATTCAAACATGACTAGCAGTGCGTCGAATTCAATCGTGGGTGACGCCGCTAACGAGCGTTTGACAGATTCTCCGGTCGGTGGGATTGCCCCCGATTCGCCCAACTCGGTTCGTACGAGTCTGCGATGGACTTGGTTGACGGCATTATTTTTGTTTGTCTTGTTGGCGGCAGGCGGATTGTGCGCCGACTTGGGAACAAAATCCTACATGTTCGCAAATTATTGGCCATACAATCAGGACCCCAACGATTGGCCAATCAACCATGCTCCCCATTGGCTGATCGACGGAGTCTTTGGGATCCAAACATCGACCAACGGCGGCGCTTTGTTTGGAATGATGCAAGGATATCAAGCGGTCTTTGTGACGTTAAGCTTTTTGGCCCTGCTTGGCCTGCTCGGGTGGTTGTTTG
>JAEUIP010000508.1 GCA_016795075.1 Planctomycetaceae bacterium
CAGACAACGATCACGCCAAACAACGAGACATTGTCCCAAGCCCTTCGCCCTAAGCTCCTCGACCATGAAGATTCTGTACTTTCATCAACATTTCTCAACCCCCGATGGTTCCACGGGAATTCGCTCATACGAGATGTCGAAACGCTTGGTGGCCGCTGGACACGAAGTCACGATGGTCTGTGGTTCGTATCAAGGTGGCAAGACGGGATTGGATGGACCGTTTCGCAGCGGTCGGCGGTCGGGAATCGTCGATGGCATTCACGTCATTGAATTGGAGTTGGCCTATTCGAACCGCGATGGATTCCTCAAACGAACGTTGACGTTTTTGAAGTTTGCCTTGCGCAGTGTCGGTATTGCTTTGTTTACGAAGTACGATCTGTTGTTCGCCACAACGACGCCCTTAACCGCCGGGATCCCAGGTATTGCCGCGTGGTGGTTCCGACGCAAACCGTTCATTTTTGAAGTTCGCGACTTGTGGCCCGAATTGCCGAAAGCGATGGGCGTGATCCGCAACCCCATTGTGCTGTGGGCGATGTCATTCCTCGAGTGGCTGTCGTATTTTTCGGCCACTAGACTCGTGGGATTATCCCCCGGGATCGTCGAAGGTATCGAGAAACGCGGAATCCCCAAACATCGCATCGCGATGATTCCGAACGGTTGCGACATCGAACTGTTTCAACAGACGCCCACACCATGGCGTCCCACCGATATCGCCGCAGACGATTTCATGGCCGTGTTTTCGGGGACTCATGGGATTGCCAACGGCTTGGATGCGGTCTTGGATGCGGCCAAAGTCTTGAAGGCTCGAGGAAACACGCGGATCAAAATCCTGTTGATTGGTGACGGAAAACTGAAGGCCAAACTGCAAGCGCGAGCTCAAGCGGAAGGCTTGGATAATGTGGTGTTCCATCCGCCAGTGGGCAAGACGAAATTAGTTGGCCTATTTGCCGCAACGGACTTGGGATTGCAGATCTTGCAAAACGTGCCCGCGTTTTATTTTGGCACTTCGCCCAATAAGTTCTTCGATTACCTTTCGGCTGGCTTGCCGGCACTGACGAATTACCCGGGTTGGGTTGCCGAAATGATTGAAGCGAACCAATGCGGGTTCGCGGTCCGTCCCGATGATCCCGAGGCCTTTGCCGATCGCTTGGAGGAGGCCTCCCGATCAACCGAATTGAAAGCGATGGGCCAACGTGCCTTGGCCCTGGCCAAGTCCAAGTTTAGCCGCGATTACCTGGGCGAACGTTTTGTCAGTTGGTTAACAACGGGCCGCTTGCCAAATTAAGTGTTTTTGTGTCGTTGCGACGACCTCGCTGTCAGACGAATAGATGAAAGAAAAGTAATTGAAGCGAGCGGTTGATTTTTTGGCTAGTGGATTCGGGTTGCTGCTATTGGCACCGATTCTGTTGGCACTGATGGTGTTGGTCCGACTTCGGCTCGGTTCACCAGTGTTTTTTTCGCAGGTCCGACCGGGGCTTGGTGGGCGGCCGTTTCGAATGTTCAAATTTCGCACGATGACCAATCAACGCGATGAAAGCGGCGAGCTATTGCCCGATTCCGTTCGGTTGACTCGATTCGGAAAATTCCTGCGATCCAGTAGCCTAGACGAGTTACCCGAACTGTGGAATGTGCTCAAAGGCGATATGAGTCTGGTGGGGCCTCGGCCGTTGCTGATGGAGTATTTGCCGCTGTATAACGAACGACAAAATCGCCGCCATGAAGTTCGGCCGGGAATCACGGGCTGGGCCCAAGTCAACGGCCGCAACGCCATTTCTTGGGAACAGAAATTTGAACTGGATGTCTGGTACGTGGAAAACCAAAGCTTGTGGTTGGACCTGAAGATCCTGTTCTTGACCGTCTGGAAGGTCGTTCGCCGTGATGGGATCTCGGCCGCGGGCGATGCGACCATGCCCAAGTTTGCCGGCAGCAAAATAGAAGAAGCCAGCCACGGATGAACACAGATGGGGATATCGCCGCAAAAGAACGCACAGGACGCAAAAAAGATAGACGGGACAAAACCGCAAGAACTGAACCCATCGCAAAAACTCACTCCTCACTCTTCACTCGTCAATCCTAGCACCTATCTCCTAGCTCCTAACTCCTAACTCAACCACTCACCCACTCACCAACTCACCACTCCCCCACTTGTCTACGGTGTTGGGGGGCATGCGAAGGTGGCGGCAGATGTGGCGGCGGCGCTGCGCGTGCAACTGCTGGGTTACTTCGATGACAACAAAGATCTGCTAACGGACGGGCCAGTACCCGTGCGGCCTGGGTTATCGTTGCTACGCAAAGGAGTGTTTCAGGTTCCTCGGCAACGATTGGTTATCACCATCGGCAACAATGCCATCCGAGCCCGCATCGCCGAACAATTACCC
>JAEUIP010000509.1 GCA_016795075.1 Planctomycetaceae bacterium
TCAGACGCCAGAGACAGCGAGGGTCATTTCGAAGCTTTCGACGTTCGAAATCCGGAACTTATTTCGCGACAAATCCTATGCAACCCCTTGTTCGATCAGCTCTTTGAGCGTCTTGATATCGTACGAGCTTTGTAACGGGACTCGAATGAGCGGCAGCCCCGCCGACAAAAACGCCTCGTTCACGAACCGGTCGCGTTCCTGCCGATCCGCTCGATTATGGGAGGAATCATCCAATTCGATGGCCAAAACCACGTTGAGGTCTTCGACGTCACACAACACAAAGTCGATGTGTTTGCAGTTGATCTTGTTCTGCCAGGACTGGCGGGCTTTCACATTTCCCGAGACTTGAAGGATGTCGGCGATCCGCACCATGGCGAAAATCCTCCAACGATCCTGCACACAGATCTCTAACGCGCGAAAGAACCTTAGTTCGGCTTTGGTAATCAATCGTCCCCGTCGTTCGTAAGGCTTCGTCGGAGCCGCTTGCAACTGGTTCAACAAGACGAGCACCGCGACGACGACCAAAACGACAATCAATAGTGGCCAATAATCGTCGAACATCGCCATTCCAATTGCTCTCCCAATCGTTTTCCCGAAGCAGGGATGCCCAAACAGGCTGTTGTGGTTCGCTCCGCGAACCGATGTCGGATCGTGGTTCGCTCGGCGAGCCGATGTTGGTTCGCGGAGCGATCGGCGAGAGGAGTTGGATCGCGGAGCGATCCACTACCTTGTCCGGCCGTTTGTTCTATAGCAGGAGCCGCGTCAACGTCAGACCATTCAGGTAGGCGTGGATCAAGACAACGAGCCAAAGATTCCCCGTAGTCTTGTACAAGAAGCCCAGCCCAATCGCAAGAACATACAAGCTAATCGGCGCCGCTCCTTGGCCCGTATGCGCCAGCGCAAACAGCAAACTACTGAGTGCAATCGGAGCCCAAAACTGCCAAGTGCCCCAGCCCAGCTTTGCGGCGGGATCTGCGGTTTTTTGATTGGCCACGTTTGCTGCGCTCTCCAGCCCAAACAGTTTTGCCGGTACAGGCTGCAACGGTCCCAAAACCCAACGCAAAAAATTCCGACGATGGGTCATGAATTGTTCGATAAAGCCTTGCACCACGACCCGAAACATCCATTCCTCGACGATGGGGGTCCAGCCGGCCGTGTACAAAAAAGTAACGGCCACGGCCGTCCACTGCCGATCGGTTCGCAATTGACGCAACGCATCCGCCGTCGAATGCTGGTATGGAATCAGCATACTGAGCATCTCATGCAGCAACAAAACAGGCGGGACCAATAAAAAGAATGCCAACCAAGAGACGGCCAAAGTCCGAGCCCACTTGCCTTCCACCACCGGTCCCAATCCCCAAGAATGCAACGTGGTCCCATAAAGCCATCGACTTGCAAAAATCATCAGACCGACCACGCTCAGTCCCAACACCAAGTTGAGCACCAACAACCATGGCGTCTGTGCCTTGAACGGCGCTTCTTCGGTTGATGAGCCGGTGACGCTCGGTGGTGAATCCGCCTTCGTTGGAGCGGTAACGACGGCGGACTTGGGTGTATCTTCCGGGGCCGGTGCTGTTTTCGATTCGTTCTCAGTGGGCGCCGCCGTCCGCGTTGGACCACGTTCGATGATCCGGTAGGTCAGCATCGAAATGACCGCCAAGTTGGCACAAAACAACAAAAAGACGACTCCCACATCCAGATGGGGTTGCTTGAGAAACTTCTTCGATCCGTTCAAGTACCACCATCGCTGGACAGTCGTCCAACGGAAGAACGTAAACAGCCAGGCAACGATCGACAATCCCAACAGGACGAACATAACGCTCGATTGCAACGTGAAATCTCGTGTGAAATAAAGTTTAGGATCAAATCAAAGACACGTTCCAAGGGCAAACGTCGCCGAAGCTGTGCACAAGCCAGTCTTTTTGGCTCCGAATCCACGCTTGTAGGCAAAGTCCCGCGTCACGAACACAAGCAGGCAACTGGCCGGGTGTTCGGTGAACACTTCTTAGTCAGTCGGTCGAGCCTTCTGGGCGAAACGGATCGCGGCCCCCACATAATCCCAACCGGAGCTAATCGTGCTCCCGATCGCCGCCCACAAACTCAAGCCCATGACGATTTGAAGCCATACCGGAACTTGGGCAAGATCAAACGCCCAACCACTCCTGACACTCGAGTTGCCATCGGTAGCGATCCCGACGTCCGAAGTATTGGCAAGGGCCAAAGCCACCAACGCCGAACCAATGGCGAAGCACTGAAACAGCATTTTGAGTTTACCGGCGAACGATGCTGAAAAATCTCCACCCGCTGCTTCGATGGCGCTACGTAACGCCGTTACCAGTAGTTCTCGCGCGACGACCACCACGGCCATCCAAGGC
>JAEUIP010000050.1 GCA_016795075.1 Planctomycetaceae bacterium
GTTTCGAAGTCCAAGTCGGTTTCCTCAAAGGCAAAAGCTGCCGCAACGAAAACAAAGAAGAAAACCACCGAAAAGCCCAAGGCCAAAGCAGCGGCAAGTCCAAAATCGAAGACGCCATCGGTATCCAGAAAAGCGACTGCAGGAGCGAAGCCAGCGCGGACCATCGGCAAAGACTCGCAACCCAAGAACAAGGCCTTCAAAAAGGCTCCTGCGAAGACTCCGAAACATGATCATCCTGCGGGACAGCCACTTGTAGCAAAACGGGCAGACCGCAAAACAAACACCCAGTCCCCAGCGAAGACCAAAGCTCCGGTCCCGACGAAGACCTTTGTTCCAGCCAAGACAGCCGCGTCCGCCACGACATTGACACCGGCGAAGCCCCGACCAACGAAAGCGACCGGAACCAAAACCGGAAATCGAGGTCCTGGGGTCACCCCGGCCAAGAACGGAAAACGGAAGAATGAGTCCCGTGACTTGACGACCAAGGCGCGAACAAAGAAGCCATAGAGTCGGTTAGTAAGTAGGAGTCGGCGGCAGGGTCAAGCAGGAAAAATTTGACCCTGTCGTTAGCTTTCGCTCACGGTGTCGTTCGTTGGTTCACTAGGTCGCGAACCGAGCAAGCTGGTTGTGATCGCCTCGAACACGTCTTGTGAACGGTCGTAGAGTCGATTTTAGGCTTTTTGCATGACCAAATACACGAAGGGTCGTCGTACGAACACTTGAATCTTCGCCGTGATCAAGAAGTCGAGACAAAAGAAATTGGCCATTACCGCTTTCTCTGGTTTTGGCTCGATTTCCGGTTTGATGGATTCGTATTCGAAGTCTTGATAATTTTCCGCCAGAGTCTTCAAGGCCTCGTTGAATAGTTTCTTGGGATCATGATTGGCCGAAAAAATGGTCACGATCCATAGACAGCCATCGGGTGACTCCACAGAAATCTCTTGAGGCAACTCGCTTCGATCGGGCGGTTGCAATTCCCAGTTATCTGGATAGGAAAACTGAATCAGGTTTTGTCGGTATTTCTTTACCATTTGCGGGCCTTCGGTTCGTCATCGTCCAGTTGCAAGATCCGTTTTGCCAAACAACCAATGGTCGCGGCATAGATCATCGAAGCCGGCACTACAAACAATGCAAAGACGATCCCCCCAATTGCTTCGGCGTACGAAGTTGCGATCGCCATCGGAATCCCGACTAGCAATAAGATGCCACTCACAATCGCCGCGATCGTCCAATCGGCGGTTTGTTCTTTCAGCGATCGCAGCACCTTGGGATGATTGTACGAAAACGTCTCGTTGGCGACGATCGCCGATGACACCAGATACAAACCGCCTGGCAACATGGTGAGTGCCCCTAGGCAACCAATCACCAAATAGTGCAAGGAAATCGTACCCATCGCGGCGCCCGGGATCCAACACCCCAGCACCACTGCAAATTGACACGCTTGCGCAAAAATGGCTTGGCTCGTGAGACGCCCCGCCTGTCCCATGGAAGTTGCTCGGTTCGCAATCACACCTAAAAACGCCAACCACACCGGCAAGACGATCGCTGAGGAAAACAGGATGCTCAAGTAACCCACCAACTTTTGAAATGTGGTGTTATCGTCAATCGCTAATCGCCAACTCAATTGAGCCCAATAGATCAAAGGCAGCAACGCAAGGCCAACGCCTACTAGCCCGGGACTCAAAAACGGCGCCGCCAAGTCTTTCCATTCAGTCCATGGCAAGGAGCTGATTCCGCTCGGGCCAAGCTTTGCCGATTCGGGTTGCTCCGCCGTGGCACTGGAGTCGGAACTGAAGCTAGAACCCGCAAATCGAGCGGCTGGCGGCGGTTGGGTAATGACAGGGGGGGGCGTGAACTGGGGAGGTAGTTTGCTAGAGCCCGGTCCGATTGGCGAGGTCTTGAAACGGTTCTGGTCAGGGGCCGATGGCGTCACAGCTGGGATCGGTGGCACCGACTCCAACGGCGCCGGATCTAGTGAATCCCAATCAATGGTGCCGTCCGCACTCGGGATCGTCAGGACGCGATCTTCTTCGTTCAACGAGACGAACAATTCGATGTCAGAGGGGTCTTCAACGGGAGGCTCCTCGTCGGGCGTCTCATCCAGAATCGCGTCCACGGTCGGAGGGGATTCGTCCCAAGGGACCAACGCTTCGCTATCCACGTCGATCGGCGACTCGTGATCGTCGAACAGTAACGCGTGGGCCTCTTCGCCTAGATACAAATGTTCGCGCGAGTTTCCGTGCGACTCCTCCAATGGTTGTAGCGTCAACTCGTCATCGTCTGCGCTGCGTGGGTGAGACGTATCGGCATTCGTTCGGTGTTCGATACTCGGAGAAGGAGTCTCGAAATCGGCCTGAACTTCCGCCCGAACATCCTTGATCAAGTCGTCGATTTCGTCATTCGAACTTTCTGTTTTCCGCGACAAGCCGCCGACGGCCTCAGCGGAAACATCTCGCACCGTGGTTTGACTCGATGGTGCCGTCCATTGGCCTTTGCCTTTGGTCTGTGTCACCGTTCCATCGGGATTCCGTGGGAATGGGGCAAAGCACACCTCGCACTTCGGAATGGTTCCTGGCTTTAGCTCGACATACTGCAAGGTGTCACAAACCCGACATCGCACGGATGCCATTTGACTCTTCGGAGTTGGTTGGTCGTCGAAAGCGAGGTTCTTGGAGTTGGCCGCGGTGTCAATTCCCGTCAAATCCAAACTCTGAAATAACTCCTGATCGTCCAACAATTCCAAGGGCGGTTCGATAATCGGCGGCGGTAAGGGGCTGGTTGCGGAAAACCATTGGCTACAGCTCTGGCACTGGAACTGATTGTCAATTGAAAACGGACGATCCGGATGGTGGTGGCCACAATGTGTGCAAGTCCAATTTTTGCCAGCGGAAGAGGATGTCATGGGCACTCGCGGAGGAGAAGTGATCAGAGGCGTCCGACCATTCGAGAGCAATCTATGTAAAGAGCGCTCGAACCGGATGGCGATCTTCAACCCCGGACAATTTCAGGTCCAATCCTTGAAACGGGATTGTCAAACGTCGATGGTCAACGCCCAAAGCATACAGAATCGTCGCGTGTAGGTCATTCACGTGGACGGGATCGGCAACGATATTGTATCCAAAGTCGTCCGTTGCTCCATACGACAAGCCACCACGAATGCCGCCACCAGCCATCATGATTGAAAAACAACGTGGATGATGGTCGCGTCCGTAATTCGTCTCCGATAAAGGTCCTTGACAATACACGGTACGCCCGAACTCGCCGCCCCAAACAACCAAGGTATCCTCCAGTAAACCGCGCTGCGCCAAGTCGTTGATCAATGCGGCTGTCGGTTGGTCAACGTCTTTGCATTGTTTGGACATGTGATCCGGTAGATTGTCATGTTGATCCCAACCCATGTGAAACAATTGGACGAACCTCACATCACGCTCCGCCAATCGGCGTGCCAACAAACAATTTCGCGCATAGGTCCCCGGTTTGTGGACGTCAGGTCCATACGCATCTAAAACGGACTGAGGTTCATCGCGAAAGTCCGTTAGTTCTGGGATTGCCGTTTGCATGCGGAAGGCCAATTCCGCTTGTTCGATTCGAGTGGTTACTTCGGGGTCTTGCGTTCGTGTCGCCGCTTGTTCGTTCAACACCCGCAGATCGTCGAGCATTTTTCGTCGAACCTCTGGTGGACAACCAGCCGGGTTCGCTAAGTACAAGACAGGGTCGTTTCCGGGCCGCAGTTTGACGCCCTGATGCTGACCGGGCAATACGCCGCTGCCCCAAAGTCGGTCGTAAAGTGGTTGTCCAGCGGCACGACCGGTTCCACGCGAAATCATCACCATGTAAGTCGGCAAATTTTCGTTCATTGAACCCAAACCGTAAGCAATCCAAGCACCCATACTCGGGCGGCCTGCTAACTGCGAACCCGTCTGAAAGTAAGTAATCGCAGGATCATGATTGATCGCTTCCGTGTGGAGTGATTTGACCACGCACAGTTTATCGGCCACACCAGCCAAATGGGGTATCAGCTCACTCAGCCACAATCCCCCTTGGCCATGTTGGGCGAACTTGAAGATCGACGGTGCGATCGGAAAGCTGGCTTGGCCTGAAGTCATGCCCGTTAGTCGCTGTCCCATTCGGACGGAATCCGGCAGCTCTGTCTTGGCGATCCCACTCAGATTGGGCTTGTAATCGAACAACTCGTATTGTGACGGAGCCCCCGATTGGAACAAGTAAATTACCCGTTTGGCTCGCGCGCGAATCGGCTCCGCAAAAGCGGGTTCATCCTTTGTGGCGGCTTGCCCATGTGCAGGCGGGTTCATCGCTATTCCCAATGTTGCGGCGGCCATACTCCCAAGGCTCAAACCACTTCTTTGCAGGAAAGTGCGGCGGTTGCCGGACATTGCAGCAGCCATTCCCATACGATCGCTTGAATTCGGATTCATCGCATCACTCCTTGGTTACAAACTCATCTGTATTCATGATTGCACTGACGATCATCGTCATAGCGGCCAATGGTGGTCGCTTCCATTGCGCGTCGGCAGTTGTTTGACCGATCTTGGCCAACTCCTCCGCTTGGGCGACGTTACCGCGATAAAATGTTAGGAACTCGTCAAAGCTGGTAACCAATCGCTGACGTTCTAAGTCCGTTGGTTTGCGAAATAACGTCGTTTGATAAGCCGATGTAATGGCATCCGAGACCGCACTTTTCAGGGTTTCGTTATCCAACGAGGTCAGGTCGTCGTTTAATTGCGGGTGACGTTCCAGTAGGCGTTCAGCCAAGCTTCGAGCGGCCTCGACATAGGTTGGGTCGTTCCACAGGGCCAAAGATTGCAGAGGGGTGTTGGTGACCGAACGTTGCGCATAACAGATTTCCCAACTTGGAGCATCAAATGTCGAGAGGGTTGGATGTGAAACCGTTCGTTTTCGGTAAGTGTAAAGCCCACGACGATAGAGGTCCGGACCGGAGGATACGCGGTAGGGTCCATCGTTCGCACCACCTGCCAACTCCTCCCATAATCCACCAGGTTGATAGGGGAACACCGATGGACCACCGATTGTCGCACTCAAGAGTTGCGAGACTTGCAACGCTTGATCGCGCAATTGTTCGCCCGACAGTCGATGCCGTGGTCCTCGTGCAAGCCATTGATTTTTGGGATCACTATCCGATAGTGTCGAGCGGTGTTCTGATGCTTGTTGGTAGGTTCGGCTGGTCACAATCAAGCGTTGAATGTGCTGGACATTCCAACCCGAATCTCGCAACTCACTGGCCAACCAATCGAGCAGTTCCGGATGGGAAGGTGGCGACCCCTGGATTCCGAAATTATCCAGCGACTCGACCAAGCCACGGCCAAAAAATTGACTCCATATCCGATTGACCGCAACACGAGCAACCAACGGATTACGTGGGTCGATCATCCATCGTGCCAATCCTAATCGATTCGCCGGTTGACCGTCCGTCATCGGCGGAAGGATCGCTGGGGTCATTGGCCAGAGCGTCTGAGAAGTCTCGGGCAAGTCGTATTGCCCGCGGGTCAGTGCGAAGGTCGGGCGATACTCCGAACGATCGCGCATGATCATGCAAGTTTGTTGGGAAGCCAGCGATTTTTCTCGTTGGGCTTCGACGGCTTTCAACTGTTCGACCAATTCACTTTGGTGCAAGTTTGCGACGTAATCACGAATCACTGGTTTCATGTCGACTTGCCCAGCGCTGGCCCGTGCGGTCGCGTCGACAATCGACTGACGTTGCCATTTCGTAACCGCCGCGTCGCTTAAAGCTTCGTTAAACCACGTGAACCCCGCGACTTGGCCGTTCAAATACAGCGACTTGCTGCGTTGCCCCAAGTAAGCCGAGGCTTGATTGCGAATCGACTCGGTCAATGAATCGGCTTCCACATCAACCGCCAGCGGCGTACCGTCCAAATACAACTTGACCCCAGCAGCCTTACTGGATCCGTCGTAGGTCACCGTTAGCAAGTGCCATGTGGGGCCGGTCAAGGCCCGTTGGGAGACCACGGCGATCGCGTTGCCGGACCACGCGTGAATCAAGTGAATTTTGAGCCGACCGTTTTCGAGCACGATTCCATCCAACCCGCGATAATTTTCGTCCTCGTTCATCTTCGAGAACAGCGCTCCGCGAGTTGACCCTTGAACCCAGAGCGACCAAGAAAACGGGGTGTCTCGATCCACCGAATCCCAAGACGGGCCGAGGGCTTCCGTGGTTGCTTGCCCAGTAAAAACCGTCGCAGGTCCAATGGGGCTCCAAACGTTTTGACGAACGGTCGAATCGGAGTGGTTCGGAGCTTGGTAAGTCGGCGTTGGCAAAGGTACCGATTCCTTGGCAAGTTCTTTGGTCCATAGATCGACAGTGTCGTGCTGATGGCTGTCCCCTTCAGCAGTGACGCGTTGTCGAAGATCGGCGATTTGCCGATCGAGCTCGGTAAGTTCTTGGACTTGTTGGGGAGTCGGTACTTTGACTTGCGGACCCGTGTTGCCGCGAGTTTCGATATAGACTCCCTGTTCGTCGATATTGTTGAAAAAAGCAAAAAACTGATAATATTCGCGACGTTCGATGGGGTCGTATTTGTGGTCGTGGCAGCGAGCACATTGCATCGTCAGTCCCAGAAACACGGCGGCTGTGGTTTCTGATCGTTCGGCGCAATTTTCGATTCGCCATTCTTCTTCAATAGATCCACCTTCGGTCACAGAGCGATTGTTGCGATTGAACCCCGTGGCGATCAATTGATCCGTGCTGGGTTCGGGCAACATATCCCCCGCAATCTGCTCCACCAAAAATTCATCAAATCGCTGATGGCGATTGAACGAACGAATTACCCAATCTCGCCATGGCCATTGGCTGCGATAAAAATCGTTTTGGTACCCGTTGGTATCCGCGTACCGTGCGAGATCCAACCAAGAGACTGCCATGTGCTCGCCGTAGTGTGGCGATTGGAGCAAACTTTCGACCAAACGCTCGTAGTTCACCGACGTGGGTTCCGCCAGAAAGGTCTCCGCAGCCTCTGGTGAAGGCGGCAAGCCAATCAAATCGAAATGAATTCGCCGCAACAGTTGGTACGGTTGGGCGGGCGGAGCTGCCTGGAGGCCGCGTCGTTGATGTTCCGTCGCGACAAAATGATCGATCGGATTGATTGCCCAGTCGTTGGTCGTGGTCGGAACTGGCGGGCGTTGGATCGGTTCAAACGCCCAGTGACTCTGATAGGGAGCTCCTTCGGAAATCCAACGTCTTAAGAGTGACTTTTCTTCTTCAGTCAAAGTGTGGCCGGTTTCCGGAGGCGGCATCACACTGGTTGGTTCGTTTGATAGGATTCGCTCGATCAGCGAACTTTCGTCTGGCTGCCTTTCGACAATCGCATTGGCTTTGGCAGTCTCTTCTTGATCCAATCGCAGATCCGCTTGTCGTTGTTCGGCATCAGGTCCGTGACAGGCAAAACAATTTCGGGCCAAGATCGGCTGAATTTCCCGGCGGTAGCTGACGGGCTCTTGGGCCAAACCCATCGCCAATGGCCATGTTGCCACCAACCAGCCAAACAAACAACGAACCGTCCTGAGAGCACCGTCACGCATTGAAATCCTCGCTTCGAAAATCCACGACCCTGCGGCGGGTCGCGACTTCATTGTCCCGCGTCTATTCTAGCCAAATCCTGATTAGAATTCGACGTTCTTAATCGGCAAACGGGTGAAACAGATTGGGGCCTTTCGGCCGGGCCTTGAGGATCGCCTGTGCCAACTTCATGTCTTCACTGGTCGTAATCTTGATGTTTGTCCCAGTTCCCGACACCACTGAAACAGGATGACCTGCTGCTTCGACGACTTGGGAATCATCGGTGATCGGAATCCCGGCAAGACAACCGTCTTTGGCTTGGGCGACGAACTTGGCATAGGCCTGAACTAGAATCGTTTTTTCGAATGCCTGCGGCGTCTGCGCTAACCAAAGGTTTCGGCGGTCTAACGTTTTTTCAACCCGCTGCTCGGCCGAGATTCGCTTCAAGGTCGCATTGACCGGTTGGGCCAAGATCGCGGCTCCGGTTTTTTTGGCGAGGTTAAAGACTTGATCGATGTCTTTTTCAACGGCGCAAGGCCGAGCTGCGTCGTGTATGGCAATCCACTTCGCTTTGACATCAACCTTCGCCAACGCGTTCGCAATGGAATCATGACGTTCGGCTCCGCCGATGACCCAGTCGATCCCCAAGACGGCCAAATCCGAGCCAAATCGATCCACAAAGTAATCGCTATCTTCGCGCGCAATCACCACAATCACTTGCCGCACATCGAGCCGATCGCGAAACAAATCTGCCGAACGCAACCAAACGGGACGCCCGTCAAGTGAGACAAAGGCTTTCTTTTGACTTGAGTTTCCGGCACTTCCAAAACGGCGACTTTGTCCGGCCGCTGGGAGTATGACTGAAAAATCGGACATGGGTACCCAGTCCTTTTTATTTTGAAGGATACAACGTGATGATCAACTGATGCAGTTGCCGAACCACTTTTTCCATTCCTTCGCGATTCGTCAAATAGACCATCAATTCGTTGAGAATGACTCGGCCTTGGGGCCAACGTACGTGGGCGGCCAAGGCACACTCTTCCAAGACTTGGTACAAGCGAGCCCGCGTTAGCCCCAACTCTTCGCTTTGTTCGCGAATGGCCTTCGCCTTCGACCCAGCCCCAACTCGATCTCGCACCAAATCGTAGGCAAAGTCGCCCATATCGACTCGAAGTTGATTAAGTATCGGCGTGATGACCAAATGTTGCACGACTTTTGCTTGGGGGACTGCGACCTGCGACATGATATCAAAGATCGCGGTCTCGACTTCGTAGACCACTCGTGGTTCCAAACGCAAAATCAAGTGCCCACCCTCGGGCATGGCGGTCATGCTCAAATCGATCGTGTAGAAAACTTCAAGAATCGAGCTCACTCGCTTTTCACCGTAGGTTCGCAGCTGTCTCAATTCTTCCAGCGAGTACGGGAGGTAGTTGCCCAACGGCGAATTCCAAATGACGGACGTGATCTCCATCAAATTTCTCGCCAAACGTCCCAACGGCAGAGAATTGAGTCGATGCCGCGCGACGGTGGTCTTCCATTTCGCCCATTGTCCTTCGGTCACGGCACGAGAATTAAATGTCTCCAATGCTTCGGTAAGTTTGGCAGCATGGTTGGGTACCATCGTTTCACTGCCACTGGCCTCGGGCTCCGGAAGCTGGGGGTCGCCGGCAATCGCCCGCTCCAGCAACTCCAACAGCATGCGGAGTTTTTTGACTCCAATCCCGCGCGTTAGGCAGAGATCTTCAAACGAAGTCGCCAGAAGTTGGTCCACGGTCAGATCAATCAAGGCCATCGGCAAACGCCGGTCGTCCGGTTTGGACCAATAAAGGATGGGCCGTTTTCGTCGGTCGGCGAATTGGGAGTTGAGCAGTTTTTCCCGTAAGTCATTGAATTCTGTCTGCATCAGCAATACTTCCGTATTGACCAACGCTGGATGTTTCATCGTCACAACAGTCCCTCTTCGTTCTGAGATACGGTTTGCCCAAAAACGATTCGACGACCCATTTGCCGTCGTTTTCTGTTAAATCCTAGGCTTTGTCCAAAAAGGTGGCTGACTCTCTCCGGTCAGGTCTTTTTGTCCGGGATATCGCTTAAGTTCCAAAGGGTCAGCCCCCCTCTTAACCAAAGCCTAGCCCAAATTCTTGCAAATCGTCCGAAAAAAGGCTATCAAGTCGGGTCGCGAAATTTTTCGTTATTTCCGACTTTTTCGCCTTCCCCGGCTTTGACCTCGCCAATTGTAGCCGCCTCAAAAATTATGCCTACCACCACTTGTCAAGAAAAAACCGAGCCAATATTTCCGGATGCGTTAAGGTGGTGACACCGGCCGACCATATATGATGCCGTCGTTTTTCGGTGTGGTGTTAAGCTGTACGGATTTTTCGATTCCGCCATCATCGATTCTTCAATTGTGAGGAGCTTTTCAGCCGCCAAGTTCTTCGCAAGCGGGTAACTTTACGGGACCGGCAATGGTTCCCAACTGCGGTCGACAGACCTGCGACGTTCCGCGAGAATGTCGGCCCTGGGGCGAAAAGACGTAGTCTGTCACGTGTACTGATCCGGTCGTCCCCAGGATGTGGGACTCGGTTTTTCTCGACAATATGGAATGGCTCATGTTGAATCCGCATTCGGTCGTCTCGGAGTCGTCTTACGATTTACTCGGTCCGCTACCGGTCGAGTTCCAGCGGCATCTCTGTTTCACGCTGGGGCACCAGTTGAACGGTTCGACCAATGGCTATCTCCATTTTGCTTTGGCTTTGGCGGTGCGCGATCGCCTGACATGCCAATGGCGTATGACTCGCCAGCGATTGGAGCAGTCCAAAGAACGACGGGTCCATTATTTGTCCCTAGAATTCTTGCTGGGCCGGTCGCTGGGTAACGCGATCATGAATCTGGACTTGGATCAAGAAGTCCGCGAAACACTGGAAAAACTTAGTCTGCGGTTGGAGGACCTCCAAGAGCAAGAGCGAGACGCCGGACTAGGCAACGGCGGTCTGGGTCGCTTGGCAGCCTGCTTTCTCGATAGCTGTGCGACCCTACGTTTGCCAGTGACTGGTTACGGAATCCGGTACGAGTACGGGATGTTCCACCAACGAATCGAACAAGGCCGCCAAGTCGAAGCTCCCGACCATTGGCTGCTAGAAGGGAACCCCTGGGAAATCGAACGGGCCGAGGACACACGCGTCGTGCGGTTTTACGGTCACACGGATCGGTATATTGACGATCAAGGGAGATTTCACGCGCGATGGGTGGGTACCCAGGACGTGTTGGCCGTGCCCTACGACATGCCGATCCCCGGTCATAAGAACGACACGGTCAATACGTTGCGCTTGTGGAAAGCGACAGCGACGGACGCATTTAACTTGGCTGAATTCAACCAAGGCAACTATACCGACGCGGTCGTCAAGAAAAACCGCGCCGAACAGATCTCGATGGTCTTGTATCCGAACGACTCCAGCGAAAACGGGAAAGAACTCCGGCTCCAGCAACAATACTTTCTGGTTTCTGCCAGTCTCCAAGACGTTCTAAGCGATTGGGTCGAGCAGCACGGCACGAACTTCACGGAGTTTGGCCGGATGAATTGTTTTCAGTTAAACGACACGCATCCGGCGTGTGCGGTTCCTGAACTGATGCGTTTGTTGATTGACCAATACAACTTGGAATGGGATGTCGCGTGGCGAATCACCACCAATTGCATGGCCTACACGAACCACACGCTGTTACCGGAAGCTCTCGAGCGATGGTCGGTTGCTTTGTTTGCTCGACTATTGCCGCGTCTACTGGAAATCATTTTCGAGATTAACGAGCGTTTTTTGAGCGATGTCAAGAAGCGTTTTCCGAGCCAACCCGAATTGTTGCAACGATTGTCGTTGGTCGAAGGTGGCGATCATCCGCACATACGGATGGCTTATTTGAGTATCGTCGGCAGCTTCTCGGTCAATGGCGTGGCCCACTTGCATACGGAATTGTTGAAGGCGGGGCTATTCAAGGATTTCCACCAACTGTGGCCCAATAAATTCAACAACAAGACAAATGGAGTGACGCCACGGCGTTGGTTGTCGCATTGCAATCCCGGGTTACGAGCGCTGATTACCGAGGCGATTGGGGATTCCTGGGAAGCGGATATGCTGCACCTGCGAAAAATTGCCCCCTTGGCCGAGGACGCTGCATTTCGTGCGAAGTTCCGCGACATCAAGATGCAGAATAAGATCCGTTTTGCGAACTATGTCAAGGAAAATACGGGGGTTACCTTTCCGACCGATGCGATTTTCGACGTTCAGGTCAAGCGAATCCACGAATACAAACGGCAGTTGCTGAATGTCTTGCACGTGATTCACCTGTACGATCGGATCCGTCGCGGTGACGTGGCGGGAATGGTCAACCGCTGCGTGTTGATCGGCGGCAAAGCCGCGCCAGGTTACCATGTCGCGAAATTGATTGTGAAGTTGATCAACAATGTCGCCGACGTGGTCAACGCCGATCCGGCCACAAAAGACTTGTTGCGACTGGTCTTTTTGCCGAACTATCGAGTTTCGGCGATGGAGGTCCTCTGTCCCGGTACAGAGCTTTCCGAGCAGATCTCGACGGCAGGCAAGGAAGCGTCCGGAACGGGCAACATGAAGTTCATGATGAACGGCGCGTTGACGATCGGAACGTTGGACGGAGCCAATATCGAAATTCGCGAAAAAGCCGGCGCGGAGAATTTCTTCTTGTTTGGCTTGGACGCCAAAGGCGTGATGGAAACTCGCTATACGTATGATCCAAACTTTATCATTGCGGCCGACGAGGACATCCGGCGCGTGATGGAATTGTTGGAAGGTGGGCACTTCAATCCTCGGGAGCCAGGTATCTTCGATCTCTTGGCGGCTGGACTTCGAAACCCGCACGATCAGTGGCTTACCATTGCGGATCTGCGCAGTTATATTGACGCGCAAGCCCTCGCCGCGGCTACCTATGTCGACCAATCTCGCTGGACCCAAATGAGTATTCTCAATACGGCCCATAGCGGTTGGTTTTCCAGTGATCGCACGATCCAACAATATGCCGACGAGATTTGGGGCGTTCGCCCGATGAAAGGCGAGTAATGCACTTACCGCGCACCTGTGGACTGCTTTGCCACGTAACGAGTCTGCCCAGTCGCTATGGGATTGGCGACTTGGGACCAGCGGCTTACGACTTTGTGGATTTTCTCGTGAAGTCGGGCCAACGATTGTGGCAAACACTGCCGTTGGGACCACCTGCTTGCGAAAATTCGCCGTATAGTGCGTATTCCGCGTTCGCGGGCAACCCGTTGTTGATTAGCCCCGATTTCTTACTGCATTCGGCGTGGGTCGCACCAGAAGACTTGCAACCACTGCGCGAAACGAACCGCACACCACACGCGGTGGACTTCTCGGCGGTGATCCTGCTCAAGGCCGACCTGCTCCGGAAAGCGTGGGCCGGATTTCGCCAACAACTTAGCGGTTTGCCCAGCGACGCGTTTGTGTCGTTTTGTCGAACCCACGCCTATTGGCTCGATGATTTTGCTCGGTTTGAGGCGCTGACCAAACACTTTGGATTTTCCGATTGGACTCGTTGGCCGACCGACATCAAGACTCGCGTGCCGTCCGCTTTGTCGGAATGGGACCAACTCTTGCGCGACGAAATCTTATACGTAAAATTTTTGCAGTTTGTGTTCGACCAGCAATGGTCTTCGCTGAAGAAATATGCGAATCAACGGGGTGTCCAAATCTATGGCGATATGCCGATCTTTGTCGCACATCAAAGCGCGGATGTGTGGGCCAATCGGCGATTGTTTGACTTGGACGAAGCCGGACAGCCGCGAGTCGTCGCGGGAGTTCCACCAGATTGTTTTAGCGAAGACGGCCAACGTTGGGGAAACCCGCTCTACGATTGGAAAGCCATGCGAGCCGACGGTTACCGATGGTGGGTCCAAAGGCTCCGGCATTCGTTCTTGATTTTCGACTTGTTGCGGATCGATCACTTCCGAGGATTCGAGGCCTATTGGGAAATTCCTGCGGATCAAGAAACCGCCATTGTGGGTCAGTGGGTGAAAGGACCTGGGCAAGAGTTGTTCGATACGCTGCAGCATCATTTGGGCGAACTGCCGTTGATTGCCGAAGACTTGGGATTGATCACTCCGGAAGTGAATGCCTTGTTGGAATCGACGAAATTGCCGGGCATGCGGGTCTTGCAATTTGGCTTTGGCACAGAAGCGGACGATTTTCACCGGCCGGCGAAGTTTCCAACTCATAGTGTGGGTTACACCGGGACACACGACAACGACACACTCTTGGGTTGGTATCGCAATTATTTGGCGGATCCCAAACAGTTGGATGTCGTGACCCCGTTCCTCCGCGATTTTTTGTCCGCCTATCCGGATCTCGCCAAACATCCTTTGCATTGGCAATTGATCGCTGCCGTTTTGCATTCGGCGGCCAATACGGCAGTGGTACCCGTTCAAGACATTTTAGGGCTGGGCAATGAAGCTCGGATGAATGTCCCCGGCGAGGCGAAAGGAAATTGGGCTTGGCGTTTGCACGAGGGACAATTGACATCCGAAGTCAGTCGCCAACTATTTGACCTCGTCATCGAATCCGGACGCGGTTAAGCACAATACCGTTCCATACGTAGCAGGCACACTCCGAGTGCCGTCCGCCGATCCTCGGAAAACGAGTGCTTTTTGTTGGTCGTGGCCCATGGCACGTGCCTACGAACGTTCTTCGATGAACGGTATTACGGTTAGACGCTTGCCAGAATTCCGAGTCACTCGGACGGCCAGGTCGTCGACGGTCTCCGCGCCGTCTTGTTGCCATGGTGATGGTTGTTTATCGCCGATCGATCGAGCATAATGGCGGACAATCGAACCTTGGGCAAGGTTCTCCCACCTCCCGCCTTCCTTTCGCGGTTGACCTGTAACCATGTCGAATCCATTGCGTTTCAGTGTCTCGACGTTTCATCGCACCTTGACTTGGCTGATTTTGATCGCCAGTCTTTGGGCCAATGGGTTGATCGATGCATCGGGCCAATCAACGGTGGCACCGGATGGACCACCGATCGACTTCAATCGACAAATCCGACCGATTCTGGCCGAGAACTGTTTTTACTGCCATGGACAAGATGCCAACCATCGCGCGGCGGAGCTACGTCTGGACATTGGCGAAGACGCGATCGCCTCCGGTGCAATTGTGCCGCATGATCCCGAAGCCAGCGAAATGATCGCGCGGATTGGAACCGAGGATCCCGATTCGCAGATGCCACCCCCTAGTTCGAATCGCCAGTTAAGTGCGGAACAAAAGGAGTTGCTCCGACGGTGGATTGCTCAGGGGGCAACGTATCAAGAACATTGGGCCTTTATTCCCCCAGTCCGACCAACATTGCCCGACAAAATCGACGAACGTTGGGCTCGGAACCCAATCGATCGATTTGTTGCGGCGCTTGCTGCAGAACAGGGCATGTCCGTTTCCCCAGAAGCGCCACGCGAGATATTGATCAAGCGGATTTACGCCGACCTGCTGGGCTTGCCTCCAACTCCCGCAGAGGTGGCCCAGTTTGTGGCCGATTCCGACCCTCTGGCGTACGAGAATCTGGTCGATCGGCTATTGTCGAACCCCCACTACGGCGAGCGAATGGCATTGCCTTGGTTGGATGCCGCCCGTTACGCCGACAGCAACGGGTTTCAACAAGACGGGGATACTTGGCAATGGATTTGGCGAGATTGGGTCGTCCAGGCGTTGAACGATGACTTGCCTTTTGACCAGTTCAGCATTTGGCAGTTGGCCGGTGACTTGCTGCCGGAAGCGACGAACGAGCAAAAAATCGCGAGCGCCTTCAACAGAAATCATTTACTTAACGGCGAAGGCGGAGCGATTCCCGAGGAACAGCGTTTTGTCGTGCTGTTTGATCGCATCGATACAACGTCCACCAATTGGTTAGGCCTAACCATGGCCTGCGCTCAATGCCACGACCACAAGTATGATCCGCTGACCATGGTGGACTACTATGCATTGATGGATGCCTTCAATCGCGTTGATGAGCAGGGGGTTCCAAGATATTTCTCCAGTCGGATTCGCGTCGACACGCCGTTCGTCGAATTGCCGACCGAAGAAAATCGGCAACGGATCGCCGATTACGAACAGAAGATTCAAGTTGCCCGCGAACGCAGTGAATTGGCAACCGCCGCGGCGTTTGCCGGTTGGCGCGATGGGTTTCTCGCGCATGTGATTCGAGAGGGAAACGACCAATGGCCCGAGGAACTTGAGCGACTCTTGTTGATTCCGAAAGCCGATCGGAGTTCGGAACAGCAACAGCAGCTCGACCAACAACTGCGTCAGTACTTCGATCAGACCGTGTTGGCGACTCTGAAACCTCAATTGCCCGCCTTTGCGGACCTGGATCGCTGGCAGAACGAGCTCAATCAATATCGTTCGGATCAAATTCCCCGGGTCATGATCATGAGCGATGCGAATCCGCGGCAGACCCATGTGCTCAGTCGCGGCGAATATTTGAAGCCGATGGATGTCGTTCAGTTCGACACGCCGAAGTCGTTGCCACCGCTGCCCGCGGAATTCCCACGCAATCGGTTGGGCTTTGCTCGGTGGTTATTCCTGCCGGAACATCCGCTGACCGCGCGAGTGCAAGTCAATCGGCTATGGCAACAGTTCTTTGGGGACGGGTTGGTCGTCACCCCGGAGGATTTTGGCGTGCAAAGCGAGTATCCGCTGCACAAAGAACTGTTGGATTGGTTGGCCGTCGAGTATCGCGAAAGTGGTTGGCGAACCAAGGCGTTGGTTCGCTTGATGGTTACCAGCTCAACCTATCGACAAGCCAGTGTGGTCACGACCGAGGCCTGGGAGCGGGATCCGCGCAATGCGTTTTTGACTCGAGCCCGTCGGTTGCGATTACCGTCGTTGGTACTGCGAGACTGGGCTTTGGCAACCGCCGGATTGTTGGACTCACGAATTGGTGGAATGCCCGTGTATCCTTACCAACCCGATGGAGTTTGGGAATCCTTGGCCATTACCAAAGAACGCGACTTCACCTATCCAAAGTCGAGCGGTGTGGATCTCTACCGCCGCAGTCTGTACACGTTTTGGCGGCGCACGGTTGGACCGTCCAACATGTTTGATGCAGCCAATCGACAAACGTGTCGTGTTCGCACGTCCATCACCAGTACCCCGTTGCATGCGTTGACGATGCTTAATGATCCTACTTGGGTCGAAGCGGCACGGATGTTGGCTCAGCGCACGTTGCGCGAGCAGCCTGCCGATTTGCCGGAGCAATTGAAACTGGTCTTTCGTCGTGTTCTCTGCCGAGAAGCAACCGACGGGGAACTGGAACGATTGACAGCGGCGTATCACAAACAGCGGGCTCATTATCAAACCCATTCTGCGGCCGCCCAAGAGTGGCTTTCGGTCGGGCAAGCTCCGCCGGACACAGAACTCGATCCGATCACTCTAGCTGCGTTGGGCAACGTTTGTTTGGCGATCCTAAATCTTGATGAAGCGATGACGCGACAGTAAAAGGAAGAACCATGAACGCCCGTGATCCCCAAGTTTTCGATCGCTTGTTACGCCGTCATTTTCTCGGAGTATCGGGAACAGGTATTGGCTCTGCTGCCCTTGCCAGTCTCCTGCCCGGGACCTCGATTGCAGGAGTAACCACCAACCGTTCCGATCCGAACCGTGGAAATGCGGTCCTTGATCGCGGCCTACCGGGGTTACCGCATTTTGCTCCCAAAGCCAAACGTATGGTCGTATTGTGGCAAGGTGGAGGACCATCACACTTGGATCTGTTCGATCCAAAACCGGAACTGGCAACATGGGCTGGCAAAGACATTCCTGAATCGGTGCGCGGAACCACGAGATTGTCGACGATGTCCAGCGGCTACCAGAAGTGGCCTGCTACTCCGGCAATCAAGCCGTTTCGCAAGTACGGACAATCGGGGCTGGAGCTTAGCGAGATGTTGCCGAACATTGGAAGCATCGCCGACGATCTTTGTTTGGTTCGCTCGATGCACACCGAGGCTGTGAATCACGCGCCTGGCGTGACTTTCTTCATGACGGGTTCTCAAGTCCCCGGTCGCCCCAGTTTGGGTGCGTGGTTGAGTTATGGACTGGGTAGTGAAACGGAAGACCTGCCCACGTTTGTGGTCATGACATCCAGTGATCGCGGCAAAACATGTGGTCAATTGTTCTTTGACTATTACTGGGGCAGCGGTTTCCTCCCGAGTCGCCATCAGGGAGTCCGTTTCCGCAACACAGGTGACTTGGTTCCGTACTTGGCGAATCCAGCCGGCGTATCACCTGAATCACGCCGCGATTTATTGGACGATATCGGAGCGTTGAACCAACTGAACCTGCACCAATTTGGCGATCCAGAAATAGAGACGCGAATGGCGCAGTACGAGATGGCATTTCGCATGCAGACCAGTGTCCCCGACTTGGTCGATTTTTCGAATGAGTCCGCCGAAACACTGGCCGCCTATGGTCCTGATGCCTTGGTGAAGGGCTCGTACGCCAACAATTGCTTGATCGCACGACGCTTGTTGGAACGTGGCGTTCGCTTTGTGCAATTGATGCATTCCGGCTGGGATCAACATGGCAACCTCTACACGCAATTGGAGGAACAATGCAAGGATACCGATGCACCTTCGGCAGCCTTGGTCAAGGACCTAAAGCAGCGCGGGTTGTTAGACGACACGCTGGTCGTGTGGGCTGCGGAGTTTGGTCGGACGCCGTTTGGGCAAGGCGATCCGGCGAAACCAAACGGGCGTGATCACTTTGGTCGCGCGTTCAGTTGGTGGATGGCGGGTGGCGGTGTCAAACCAGGTACCGTCTATGGGGCCACCGACGATTTTGCCTGGAACATTACCGAGAACCCGGTCCACGTCCACGACATGCAGGCCACGTTACTGCATTTGTGCGGAATCGATCACACTCGGTTGACGTTCCGCTACCAAGGCCGACAGTATCGCTTGACAGACGTGCATGGCAAAGTCGTCGATGGGATTCTTGGCTGAGGCCTTAGGGATTCGCGTCGATAGCGATCACCGGACGCGTACTGCGGCCAACGTTAACGCGACGCTCCGGGAGTGATGCTTAGGTTTTCTTACGTGTTAACGTAAGCGTCTTATGATCCCATTCACCGGGCGCTGTCATGCCGCGCAGTTCGATTTCATGGTTGGGCTTGAACCGGAGCCAACGTCATTTCAAGACGTCGGACGCCAGTTCGCTTGCCAAGGGATCATATGTCGGATCGCAAAAACCCCAATGGACGTGACGGCGCCAACCTTCCGACAACTGCCAGGTTCCGGACAGCCTCCCGGCGGTGAGTGCCAATTCCCGCAACGTGGCAATGTAGTTGTCCATTCCCTGACTCGTGTCCAGCCATTGGCGTTGGCTGGCATGGCACATGAGGGCTGCTTCTTTTTCCCCGAACACGGTCGCGATATCGACCCAAAGTTCGGCCTGAACCCATTCACCCAATGGCGTTTTGTGTCCATGTGGCTGCGCGTGGTAAACCGCGACAGGCTTCTGAATCGGTGGCAGAGGCGGTAGGGTTTTGAAATTTGGCATGCCGCGCGCAAAGGCCGCCGATACGGCCAAACGACTCGCGTTTTGATGATCCTCCATATAATCCACCGGCGAATGTGTCAGAACGATATCGGGATTTGCTTGTCGCACCACCGCAGCCACCTGTCGCAGCCTTTCGATGGTGTACAGCAGCTCCATATCGCGTTCGATCGGTGGATAATGTACGGCACCCAAGCGTTTGGCGGCTGCTTGGGCTTCAGCCAATCGCACGGTCCGCGTCGTGGCTTCATCCATGGTCGTCGATCCCAAACAACCGTCGCATAAATTAAAGTAGTGCAACTCCCAACCACGTTCACGCAGACGAACCATCGTGCCCGCCATCAAAAACTCGATGTCATCGGGATGCGCAGCAATCGCTAACACAGAAGGCATATCAATCTCCAATTCACCGAATTGCTTAATCGTGTCACAACGTAAGGCGTTGTTCGACTAGCGGTCTGTCCCTCGCAGGTCATGTCGTTTTTGTTCGGGATTTTGTCTGCCTGCCACAGGTTCAGACCCACATTTACGACAAAGCCTAGATCAGGGATCGACCGATCATACTACTTGAATTGTGACTTGTCGCGAAGGATATGATGATAGTGTTGAGCAAAGCGGTGGGCTTCGTCCCGAACATACTGCAACAACCGCAAAGCAAACGAATGACGACTCAATCGGATCGGTTCGCTCTGGTTGGGCAGGTAGATTTCTTCTTCTTGTTTGGCCAACGACAACAAGATCGGTGGTTCGATTTCTTGCGAGCGAAACGCGCTTAGTGCGGCATTCAATTGACCTTTGCCGCCGTCGATCAAGAGAATGTCCGGTTGCGAGAGCATTTCATCATCGAGCCTTCGGAAGCGACGCGAGACGACTTCGTGAATACTGCGAAAATCGTCGATCCCGGTGACACCTGCAATCTTGAATCGGCGGTAGCCCGGTTTAAACGGCAAACCGTCGATAAACTGCACCAAACTGGCAACGGTCTGGTTCCCACCCAAATGCGCAATGTCCACGCCCTCAATCACTTGCGGTGTCGAGGATAACTTGAGGACGCGACGCAAACCCTCCAAGCCTTTTTTGGGATCAACGTAAAAGACTTCAGGTTGGGCATGCAAGTCCAATTCGCCGCGGCGATCCAAACTCTGTAATTTCGCAATCTCGTCGCGCAATTTGGCGGCTTCTTCGAAGCGTCGATCTTTGGCGGCCGCTTTCATTTCGGCTTCCATTTGCGTGAGCAATCGTTTCTTATTTCCCTCCAGAAACAAGATCAATCGCCGGATGTCGCGCCGGTATTCTTCTTTCGAAATCCGTAAGTTACAGGGTGCTGTACATTGATGAATGCTGGCCAGCAGACAGGGGCGAAACCACCGCCAACGTTCATCGGTTTCTTCGATGTCTAGCGTGCAAGTGCGGAACTTAAAAATTTTCTGCAGTACCTGCAAGGCTCCGCGCAGACTGCCCGCGCTCGGAAATGGCCCGAACAACTTCACGCCACTTCGCAAAGGTTCGCGAGTGACCTCCACGCGAGGAAAATCTTCTTTCGTGAATATCTGCAAGTAGGGAAACGTCTTGTCGTCTTTGAGTTCTTTATTGTTGCGAGGCTGAATGTCCTTGATCAATCTTGCTTCGGTCAGGATCGAATCGACTTCACTCTCGCATTCCAAATAATCAATGTCGGCGATTTCATCAATCCAACCGGCCGTCCGCGCTTCTTGTCGAGCTGTGGCACCAAAATAGCTACTTGCGCGACTACGTAGACTTTTGGCCTTTCCCACGTAGATGACCACTCCCGCATTGTCTTTCATCAGATAGACGCCCGGTGTTCGCGGAAATGACCGAACTTTCAAGGCTGCCTGTTGAAAAGGCGTTAACGGCTGAGCCAAATCGGTCGGCAAGACACTGTCCAAATCGACTTCGACTTCTTCGTCGGTCGGTTCTGGACCGACGGCCTCTAAACCCAGTTCTTCCAATTGCGATAAATCTTCATCCCTGTCGCTCATGTTCATCCGTCACGGTCGTGGAGTTGCTACTGGCGAGGCAATGATTGGAAATTTCGGGAGTTTGCCGATTGAAACACCATGTTCGTTAGCATCTTGCCCAATCGCTCCATACAATTCCGGCCAAGTCAGATTGCTCGCCGGCGCTCGCATGAGCCTCAACAGTTCGTTACCTGCCAATGTCGTCATTGAACGGTACCGAGCCAAATCTTGCTGAAACCATTTGGCGGTCCTGATCTGAGTCGAGTCTGCGCTGGCACTTACCGTACCATCCTCCGCAGCTAACGTCCACAAGTAACTAGCGACCAAAGAATTGTTGAAACCCTCGAAGAACAGATTGGAGTCTGCAAAAGTTTGCCAATCTTCTGCTTGACCCAATGTTTGCCCACGATCCATGGGCCAGTCTGCCGCAGGTTGAGTTCGCGTGGGATGATGTAGAAGTCCAACCCCAGGGTCGGCAGCGACCAACAAACAATCCTGCGCGAACATCGACACTTCTGCGGATCGTGGTTGTCGAGGGACCTCAAACGCCACCACACCACGCCGCGCAAACAAACTGCTTCGTTCCAAATGAATCTCCAAGCGATTTGCGAGGGAACTTTCGTTGGGCCGATGGATCACAATCGCGCTGGCCAGTGTGGAAACCAAACAATCCGTCAATCGCAAAGAAATCGATTGCCGGCACTGCAAGTCCACTCCGTGAATGGGGCCGTGCAACGCACATTGGTTCAACGTTAAAGTGCCTTGCTTGGGCCCGTCGATTGTGGATGAGGTGGACGAGTCGATCCTAAGCCACGACGCTCCTACATTTTTCTGCATCGCCCGATCCTCAGGCAATGCTGGATCCGTTCGATTGACCCCCGTGGAAACCGCAGATGCCCTTGCTGATGGTTCGACGTGCTGAAAGCTACAATTCTTAAATGACACGCGAGAAACCTCCGTAATTTCAAACAGCGCAGCGCTGTCGTCACGATTCGTTTCCCAGGCGAAAGCAACTCCCAATACTTCGAGATTGCCGCCTTCGATCAATACTCCCGGCGTTCCAGTCGAAGAACTCGAGGCGGGATTTTGGCCAAAGTAAAGAACCGGCTGCTGCCCTGCGGCGGCGCGAATCTCGCGTAAGCTGCCCCCGGGTACCACTAACGAACTGACCGCATGAACACCAGAGAAGTTCAGTTCGATTCGGCGCACATTCGGGAACTGTGGCAGGCGATCGATGGCCTCCGAGAAACTAGCAACGCGGACGCTGTTCAAAGTCGCTGTCTCGCTGGGATCGTTCGCGACGCTGGAGGCGTTCGTTGTCCCGTAGAGCGGCACGACTTGGATCGTAGTGACTTCCTCGGGATTCACCGTCTCCGAATCTGGCTGTCGAATTCCGTCGTTGGTCCGCTCCACCGAGCGACCTGGGATCGGGTTTGACCCGAGCGGCAAATTCATCTCGTCACCCGATCGCGACGGCCGCCGCCACCATTCGATTTGCGAGCTTATCGGATCGCGTTCCCGGTTCAAAAATGGAAGGAAAATGTCGGGTGTCTGAAACTGAAAAGGCTTATCGATGGAAGGGCGTACAAACAAACCGCTTTCGTCAGTTAGAACATTCCCCCCCGTTGTTCCGGCGACGCCAATCTCTGGGAACATGTCCCCGTTTCCGGAGCGTGAAATATCGAGAGTTGCGTTGGTGGTTACTTCTTCGCCCGGCGTCAAATTCGCGGCATCAACATTGGTCAAGTTTTCTAACGAATTCGTCGACAGGCGACTGACTCGATTGTCGTTACTTCCCGCAGCATTTGTCTTAAGATCCAAGTCGGCGACATCGAGTGTTTCCACAGTCGTCGCCACCGCAGGAAATGAGGGGAGCGCGGG
>JAEUIP010000510.1 GCA_016795075.1 Planctomycetaceae bacterium
CTGACCTGCCACGACGGCAAGACGCACAAGCTCGAGGTCGAGGCGGCCGAGGGCAAGAAGCGCGCGCTGGCCGGCATCACGCCCGAGAAGTACGGCGCCGGGGTGCACGCCAAGATGGCCTGCACGGCCTGCCATTCGGGGCCATTGCCTGACCAAACGGAATCGCAGTTTTTATCGCGAGTGCATCACTTGGGCGAACATGTGAAACGGAGCGGCGACGAACTGCCGGCGATCGGGGCCTCGGTACAACTGCGAAAAGCCGCCGCCTCGGGTGAGGAAGCACGGTACGCACCGCATCGCTGGATGTGGCCTTCATTTTGGGGCCGTCAAAAATCGAACGGCGAGATCGAACCGCTGCATCCGGACCTGGCCGCGAAATGGTTGCGCAAGCCTCTCAAAGTTCGCCAGGATTTTAGTGAAATCGGCGAGATCAAACTGACGGCCAGTCAACGTCGTGAAGTCTTGGGCGAAGCGCGTGGCAAAGCCCCCGAAGCGGAACTCTCGGCCGAAGAACAGCAAAAGCTACAAGCCTTCGCCGACAATCTGCGAACCCAACAAATCGATACTCGCTTGGTGGAAGGCTTGCTGGCGATTCAGGCCGAGATCGAAGCCGATCAAGCGGTCTTTGTCAGTGGTGGCCAAGTCTATGCTCTGGGAGAAGGAAACGAACTGGAAGTAACCCCGGCCCAGGACCTGACTTCTGGCGGGGCTCCCTACGTGTGGCCGATCGCGCACAATGTGCGGCCAGCCTCCCAATCGCTAGGAATCAAGAGCTGTACGGAATGCCACAGCGAGGACTCGGCGTTTTTCCCCCAACCGTTGGTTGGAGTCGGAGTGGTGCCGAACCAAGTCACGGGAACCATCCCCTTGCCGGCGGCCATGGAGGGGGATTCGCGTCGTCAGCAAGCTTGGAATCAATTGATGCAAGGCCGAAGCCTGTTCAAGTGGTTTGCGGTGATGGCAGTAGCGGCCGTGGGACTAATGTGGTGCGGGGCGATGATCACTTGGGGGTGGGAGCGAACGACGACGCAGCCGCCCCGGCGTTCGTGGTTGATGCGGTGGTTGTATGTGGTTTTCCTGTTGTCGTTGGTGGTCTTGGGAGCGACCTCGTTTGGTTCCTTGGCGCAAGGGCACGAGATGCACGGATGGCCGTTGTTGATACACGTGTCGGTGGCCGGTGCGTTTCTGGGGTTGTTGGTTTTGGTTGCCTACGGATACTTGCCCCAAGGACGCGATTCGCAAGAAACGGCGTGGACCCGAGGGACGGCGGTGGCGATGGTCGCGGCTTGTTTGGCGACGGCCGTGGCCATCATTCCGGGGATGTTTCCGTGGCTCGGAACTTCAGAAATGATGCAAAGCATCGAATGGCATCGCAATGCGGCGATGGCGGCCGTGTTGACGGCGGTGCTACATGCTGTTTCGTTGGCTTGGCCGCGACCTTGAAGCAAAGTTTGGATCGGGATAGAGTAACCACTCACGAAATACCGGTTGGGTGCGATCCTGAAGTCACTCCGTTGTGAATCGGGAACGTGTGATTCGCTCAAGGGATCGATCGAATCCGTCGGGTGAAGCATGCGACTTGCTGGACGCACCCTGCGTTGCGTGAACGGTTACGGGATCGGTTACATGACGGCGAATGAGAACTTGAATTTTGGTCCATTGATCTTGGCCAGCGGCTCGCCGCGTCGGGCTCAATTGATGCAGGAATACGGGTACAAGTTTGTCGTGGAGGTGCCGTCGCCGGAAGCCGAATGTGGGATGTGTTCGCAGGAGAGCCCTCCCGAGTTGGTGCAACGACTGGCGCTGCAAAAGGCGGCCGACGTGGCCCCGCGAATTGCTCGAGGCATCCTGATCGCCGCGGACACCGTGGCCCATTGCCATGGCCAGATTCTGGGGAAACCAAGAAATCGCGAGCACGCGGGGGAAATGTTGCGGTTGATGTCGGGTCGAGTGCACCAAGTCTATACGGGTGTGGTCGTTTGGCATCGGCCCAGTGACGTACGTTTCCAGGATGTTGTGCGAACGGATCTACGGATGGATTCATTAAGCGACGCGGCTTTGGAAGCGTATTTGGACTCGGAAGCTTGGGAAGGCAAGGCGGGTGCGTTTGGTTACCAAGACGGTTTGGATGGGGTCCACATCGTCGAGGGTGAAGAGACCAATGTGGTTGGTTTGCCGATGCCACGTTTGCAGGAAATGCTGAAATACATGTTGGGGTTGGATAATCCATGAGAAACAAAATGATTGCCACGGAATACGACGGAAAAGTTCTAACCGAGATTGCTGGTTTTTCGATCAGCCAACTGGTGGCCGAACAGGGTTCGCCAATTTATTTGTACGATGCCGAAATGATTCGCGAACGTTGCGC
>JAEUIP010000511.1 GCA_016795075.1 Planctomycetaceae bacterium
GTCGCCGAAGATGACCGTGTTCCCACTGCCACTCGTCCGAATTTCACCATTGTTGAAAACGTTATCGTAAAAAGTTGTCGTTGCGTTTGCGCTCGTAACGATTAGGCCGCCGTCGAAGTTGTAGACGTCTCCAAAAAAGTCGCTCGGTCCATTAACTGCAATCGATCCAGAATTAAACCATTCTTTCGCACTGAACGTCCCGCGCCCGACGACTTGTCCATCGTTTTGAATCAATCCGCCGAATTCCACCGTTCCGCCGAGGTTGCTGATTCGTCCATCATTGAAGCTTTGGAACCCATCGAACAGCATCAGTTCATTCGCGACTAGGCGTACGTGACCATCGATCGTGTTACGCAAACCTGCATCAATTTCACCACTACCGATCAGTAGTCCGGCGTTATTCAAACGAACACCGCTTAAGTCGATAGAGGAAGATCGGAAGTCGTTAACGAAAGTACCCAAGTTATTTCGCGTCCCAGGAATTTCGACATCACCAGCAAGCGAACCAGCGATCTTCGTTATCTGTCGATATTCAGACAATGACGTCTTGCCGAACTCAAAGAAGCCACCATCAACGACGATTTCAGTTCCTGGTCCAATAATGGACTCATGAATTATTCGTAGCTCCCCTCCGTCTTTCACTTTAATCGAGGAACCTTGTGTTCGTAGATCCAGAAATCCTGCCGCTACGGTCCCTCCGTTTTCAACCAGGAGTTTGCCTCCATACCCACCAACAAACGAAAGACGGTCGCTGATTTGCCATCTCGAGTTGTCCCCAGTCACATGGACCCCGACCAGCGTGTCCGGTGTTGCCGATTCGATGATCCCGTTGTAACTGTAAACTCGCCCACCACCGTCAATGGTCAGTAGACTATTGTAACCAACGATTAGGTTATCGTTCGACGATTGGGACCCTGCCCCGGAAACTCTTAAATGGGACGAGTAAAGATCGGCATCGGCGAAATTCAAGGCTCCGCCGTTTGTAATTTCGGCAGTGGAATAGGACATTTGTAGGTTACTGGACATGTCCCAACGTGAATTGGTTCCGTCGATGCTCAGGTACCCCGTTGAAGTTTCTCCGATCTCACCAATCTTCCCGAACATCGCCGTCGTTCCGCCGCTTTCTACGCGGCTACCGCCAGAAATGTACATGGAGCCACTGCCTCCATGCCCAATGTGGATTTCGGCGTCGTTCGTCCAATGCGACCCATTTCCAATCATCAGCCGCCCTTGATGCGATGCGAGATGTCCACCGATGTTCGCCGACCCCGAATTGTGGAAGTTCGTTGAAGAAAGTGACATCACCGCCATACTTGCGGAATTCGCAACGATTAATGAATGGCCGTTCGCAGCGACGTTTCCGACTTCCAACCGGCCGCCACCGATGTTTAGATTTCCCCAATTTGATTCAAAATAGTTGGTTTGCCAACTAGAATTGGTTCCGGAAATGTTTATTTCCGCGTCAGAGTCTAACCAAGTCATCGCCGCGAAAACGTTTGTGTCAGAACCAACGTTCGTACGAGCGAAAAAGGAAAGGAAGTTGGAGCTAATGTTCACCGAAGCTTGGGTCTGATCGAATGCCTTTTCGAACGTCACGTCTGTATTGAGACCCGAGATTAGGACGTCCCCCACTTGCAAATTCGGCATTTGAAACGATACCGTTCCTTTACTAACGAGAAGCCCTCCTGTTGGAAAAAGCTGAGCACCCGCGATTGAGTAGCTACCGTCCAAGTTGAACATTGCTGTGTGAGCCGAAGTAGGTACCGAACCGCCAGCCCAATTCGAAGTGTCCATCCAAAGACCACCATTCGCATTAGTCCACTCGATGTTTTCCTGGGCAATGGACCGATCTTGAGTAACTGTAAATCCAGTCGCGAGGACGAACGCCAAAGTCGTTCTTCGCCAAAGCCACCAATATTGTCGAAAGGTATTCATCGTCATCGTTTCTCGTGTGTGAAGAACTGCCATTGGTCGAACAGGTCATCGAATGTGGGCGCCGAGCGGAACTCAAGTCTGAAGAAGTGCCACCCTGATCGTTACATCCGATCAGTTCATGTTTTCGCGACAACTTTCTTGCCGATTCCTGAGGGCGATCGCGCATCAGGATTCAAGCCAACATCAACATTCGCAAATCAAATTTTGAGTGGTGATTCGAATACCTCGATCTCGTCGTCATTTGAAGGTCTTGGTCGATACTCGTGTCGCTTCAACCTATTCGCGATTCATTCGTTGGCGACGTGAAGACAGCAGTGCGATCGTGGGTAGCAAGCACAACAGGAACGCACTGGGTTCCGGGACGGCGCTGAACAGGGCG
>JAEUIP010000512.1 GCA_016795075.1 Planctomycetaceae bacterium
AAAGTTTGTGTCGGCCTGTCAGGCCTTTTCTAATCGGAGCACAACTCAAACCGGTGGCTCGCGCACACCGGCCGAGGATGTGTCGGCCCCTTCGGGCCTTTTTTTCGTCATGCAAATGGTATCACCCCGTCGCAACAACGAACTCGTTTTATTTTTGGGTAAGTTTGCCAACGAGACCTGCACGCACAACCGACTCGCACGCACAACCGACTCGCACGCACAACCGGCTCGCGCACTCCGGCAGAGATTGTGTCGACCCCTGCGGGACTGTGC
Organism: Planctomycetaceae bacterium; assembly: GCA_016795075.1. Taxonomy (GTDB): domain Bacteria; phylum Planctomycetota; class Planctomycetia; order Pirellulales; family Pirellulaceae; genus M30B19. The sequence continues at coordinate 274 of JAEUIP010000512.1, forward strand.
TGGCGTGCCAATTTGCTTCGTAACGTTAGGAATGTTGGCGGCGATTGAAGACGAGACTTCCGCGCTTTAGCGTCGGTCGTGACTTGTGACCACTACTTCGCCCGAAGTGGTGACGTCGGTGGAACCGGCTCGTGCGCAAATGTCCATGACGTGTCGGGTCTCGTCACTGTTGCTGGTTTGAACCGAGATGAGGGCATTACCGCCTTTGACTTTGCCCTCGTATTGCGTCGCCTCGAACTCGGACATGCCCATGCCAACCAGCGCACCAGTCAAGCCGCCGGTCAGCCCTCCAATCGCGATGCCGCTGAGGGATGCCAAAATCGGGCCCGCCGCTACAAATGGCCCAACGCCAGGTATCGCCAAGGCTCCCAATCCAGCCAGCCAACCCAACGCGCCGCCGAGCACCGCGCCGCCGCTCGCACCTGCGACCGCTCCTTCAGGTGCTTTGGTGTTGTGTTCGATCGCCAAATCGCGAGTGCCTTTTTTATCGGCCAGCAAGACAGAAATCTCTTTTCCCGGAATGCCGGCAGCTTGCAAATTTCGAACGATCGTTTCGGTTTGGGAAGCCGTGGCAGTGCAAAATACAGTTGTGGACATTTGATGTTCCTTGTGAGAAAGTTGTACAAACAATGGACAGTGGTTTAGCGAGTGACCAACGTGTCGCTCGCCTTGATTGATGGCGTTTGCCCCGGACGATAATCGCCTGCGGACTCATTCTTGGGCGACTATTTGTCGTTGACTTCTAGTTGATTATCGACGTTGCCTTCGCCCGCGACTTCGATGGCAATGGCTTCAATTTGCTCTTTCTCGCTCAACGACTCTACTGGCCCTCGCAGCGTCACTTTTCCATTGGCGGGCATAATCTTGACGTTGTGAGCATTGATCGACATCTCCGTTTCGACGACTCGGCTGCGGATCTTCGCCGTGGTCCCGATGTCGGCTTGATTCTCGTGCTGATCCACGGGAGTTTTCTTGGTGGAGTCGCGATCGCGCACGTTGACTCCTGTGTTGTCACGCTCGACGGTTTGACGGGTCGTGGTCTCGTTGATTGGCGTTTTGTTGACGGTGGGGGAACTTGAGTCGCACCCCAAAGCGGCCAGACATAGCAGGCCAAAGATAGATCGTTTCATGCGAACTTCCCGGTTAGATGGAGTCATTGACTTGGTGTACCAAATCACCGTTGACGATTTGCTGAATGTTCCCATGCCATCAACGGCGCGATGGAAACAGGCCGGAACTGATCCGACATGCAAACTCTCGCATCCAAGGCAGCTCGGGTGCATCGAAGATCATGTGAAACCCGTGTGGTGGTTCCTGCCACAAATTGTCGATGGAATCGTTCCAATGACTGCTAGAAGAGACCTTTCAATAGACGCCGCGCTCAACTGGCTTGTTTTTGATTGGAGCGCAAGTATGGCAGCTAGACCATTCTCGCGCGAGTGAAGGCGGTCGAGAGACAACGGCAGAGGTAGTGTCGGCCCCTTCGGGCCTTTTTTCGCCACACAAAAGGCATCACCGTGTCGCTCGAACGAACTCGATTGATTGTCGGACAAGTTTGTCAACTCGACGAACACACACAACACACGAGTACGAACCGCCCCCAACCGGCTCGTTCGGTTGGAGCGCAAGTTCGACAGCTAGACCATTCTAGCGCGAGTGAAGGCGGTCGAGAGACAATTCTGTTTAGCAAACGATCTTCACCGAGACCGCAACGTCTCCCGCCCGCAAGCCGCAACGTTTCGAACTCAAGACCAACACGCGAGTACGAACCGCCCCAACCGCCACGCTGTGAAGCCTATCTATATCAGTACCATGGAAGTTGTGTCGGCCTGTCGGGCCTTTTCGAATCGAGGCACCACTCAAACCGGTGGCTCGCGCACACCGGCAGAGGTTGTGTCGGCCCCTTCGGGCCTGTGTTGGCGTGCCAATCTGATTAGGAATTGTCTGGAAATAACTTCCCGATTTGGGCGAGTCGGACCTTGGTTAATCCGAGAACCTCTAGCGTCGAATCT
>JAEUIP010000513.1:0-268 GCA_016795075.1 Planctomycetaceae bacterium
AATTCATCAAGGACGCCCGTCGCCTCGATTGCGATCTTTTGGTGCTGGGCGAAACTTCTTTCCACACCTGCCTGGAGGCACAAGCCGCTCCAATCGAGTTACTGCTCCTGGGACATTTCGCCAGCGAACGGTTCGCCCAGGAAGCCCTGGCCCATCGATTAGCTCAGCGGTTTCCTGCTATAAATGTCTGGTGCAGCGTTGCGGAAGCCGACCCCATCCGCTGGATATGATTCAAACCGTGGCGAGCCACCACCCGCAAAACGGCCCC
>JAEUIP010000513.1:278-2251 GCA_016795075.1 Planctomycetaceae bacterium
GATCCCCAAGAAGGTACTTTGAAATGCGACAACTCGGAGTGAACATCGACCACGTCGCCACTGTCCGCCAGGCTCGGCGTACCGTGGAACCTGACCCAGTCTGGGCCGCTGTCGAAGCAGAACTGGGCGGGGCAGATCAAATCACCGTCCATTTACGTGGTGATCGACGGCATATTCAAGATCGGGACTTGCACCTTCTGAAGCAAACCGTCAACGTACGACTCAACCTCGAGTGTTCCCTGGAATCCGACATGTTGGCCATCGCGTGCCAAGTGCGCCCCGACCAGGTTTGCCTCGTTCCGGAAAAACGTGAAGAAGTGACTACCGAAGGTGGACTCGACATCGCCGGCCAACAGAATCGAGTTGCCCAAGCGATTCGCCAATTGAATGACCACGGAATCCACGTCAGTTTATTTATCGACCCTTGTATATCGCAGATCGATGCGTCCCGAGCGGTCGGGGCCCAAGCCGTCGAATTGCATACCGGCGCCTACGCAAACGCGTGTCTGGAGGACCGATCGGGAGTCAGCACACGGACAGGTCATCAAGCCGCCGCCGAACTATTGATCCTCAATAGTGCTGCCCAACATACGCTCGATCTCGGCTTACGCCTGAATTCGGGACACGGGTTGACCTATCGCAACGTCCAACCGGTCGCGGCCATACCCGGCATGGAGGAATTAAACATTGGCCACAGCATCATTTCTCGAGCCCTGTTCTGCGGCTTGCGACAAGCGGTGGCCGATATGAAGTCATTGATTCAGAACGCCACGCCTTAACAACCCACCCATGTAGTGGATCGCTCCGCAATCCATCTCGACCAATGTAGTGGTTCGCCCCGCGATCCATTGCAACCAATGTAGTGGTTCGCCCCGCGATCCATTGCGACCGATGTGGTCGATCGCTCCGCGATCCCTCGCTGCTTCACTGATCGAACCGCGACAATACACTGCGTTGGAATCGCGCGTGGCATCCCCCACTCGACGCGACCACACCGGATATTTTTTGCAAAGTGCCGTTGCCAAATCGATAGCACAATTGTCACAATAGTGTCGGTGGGCATTCGTGTCCTCGACTGAACGGCTTTAGCTTGGAGCTAAAAGCAAGCGATTTGGAGTCAGTCGAAGGTTGATCTTTGGGAGTTTCCGCAGTGACAATTCTAAGAAGTGGGGCGACTGACAAGTACGTCCAAAATTGGGCATCCGCCTTCGGTCAAGAAAATTCAAAAGGCAAAGACAAGGCCAAGTCAACCAAAGCCGTTGCCACCACCAAGGCCACCAAGGCCGTGACGACAAAGCCCGCGACCACCAAGCCGGTTGCAACCGAAAAGACAATCGCCACCAAGGCCACCGGAAAAGCGACAACCAAAGCCAACGTCGCAACCAAGGCGCCCGCCAAGACGGCAAGCAAGACTGCGAAAGCCATTGCGACCAAACCTGAAAAGGCGAAAACCCCAGCTCCAAAATCGAAGTCAAAAGCCGTCGCGGCCGCCAAGTCGACCAAGAAGGCAACCGCCAAGCGTTAATAAGCGGGCCGACGAAGATCGGAGTTTCTTGCCTTCGCAGTTTAGCGAATACGGATGTGTTCCATTCGCTCTTGCCACTTCGTGAAGACAAGATCCGATGAGCTGCACGATTAAACTGTTTAGCAGAGCGTGGTTGGGCGAAAATCCAACCACGCACCGCTGAGCTTGGCGATTTCATGGGCGAATCTGTACCCATCATTCTCACCCATTCTTGGCTCCAGCGTCAGGACGCTCGCGCTAACCACTTCCCAAGCCGCTGCTTGACGTCAATACGTTTCACTTTGAGTTGAACCGCAATACCGTCCAATTTTTAGATAACCAGCGCTGCAAAGCCTTGCTGGACGCGGCCCGATTCTGCGCAATTGCTTATTCATGTCGCCCAGCAAGTTGGGACCGAGCGATAGTTGGGCGAGATACGTCCGGCGTTGAATGTTATGGGTTTGGACCG
>JAEUIP010000514.1 GCA_016795075.1 Planctomycetaceae bacterium
CGCCAGCGAAAAAAACTTCCTGTGGGTCACCTTCACTCGAAGCAATCCGGCTGTCGATATCGATGGTATCGGCGCAACGACTCTCCATAAACATTGGGGCTGTCGCGGCAGCTTGGTGATCGACGCACGTCTCAAAGCCCACCACGCGCCGCCCCTGATCGAAGACCCCGAAGTCACCAAACGAGTCGATGCCTTGGCCGCTGCCGGCGGACCACTGGCTCGTTGGCTCTAGTTAACCTACTCCAAGGAGATCATTGTGAGTGAATTCGTAGCGTTGGACGAAAGTCGACTCGCCAGTCGAGGGCAAGTGACGTTGACCCTTCTCCGCGCCGAGCGCAGAAACGCCCTCACGCGACAAATGCTGCATGATTTGATCGCGGCCCTTGCAATGATCGAACAACACTCGAAAGTTCGCGTCTTGGTGCTGAAATCCACAGGCACCGTCTTCTGCGCCGGCATGGACTTGGGCGAGATGCAAGCGCACGCCCATGCTCCCGACAAAGAACAACAATGGCAATTGGATTCCGAACTTTACGCCGAAGTTCTGTCGCGACTGTTTCGCTTGCCGTTTCCAACCGTGGCCCAAGTGCAAGGCCCGGTCTTGGCCGGAGGTGTCGGCTTGATTCTGGCCTGCGATTTTGTCCTTAGCTCGCACACCGCGTTCTTTGCATTACCCGAACCCGTCCGTGGAATTACCGCCGCCATCGTAACTCCGTTCTTGATCTATCGAATTGGCGCAGGCCCTGCCGGACAATGGCTGCTCGCGGGTCAACGAATGACCGCCGAACAAGCACAGGGAAGCGGACTAGGATTTTGGGTAGGGGAACCGGAACAACTAGAAGGGCAAGTGGAACAGTTGACCACCAGTATCCTGACCGGCGCTCCGACGGCATTGGCCATCACCAAACGTCATTGGCACGACTGCACCCAAGCAGCAGCCGTCCTGCAACAGGCGCAAGAGTCGATCCGGGTTTCTGCAGAAGCCCGCCAATCCCCCGACGCCCGCGAAGGTCTCGCCGCGTTCTTAGAGAAACGTTCACCACTTTGGTCGGTTGAACAACAAACGACCAATCGTTAACCGCTTTACCGTTCCATAAGTAGCAGGCACAATCCGTTTGCCGTCCGCCGATCCTCAAAAAGCGACGATGTGGACGGCGATGGCAAATGAGGCTTCTTGGCCGCTTCCGCATGGAGTCACAGCCCAACACCAAGAACCGTCCGAGTCTTCATCATTTTGCCGGTGAATCAATGGCTTACGGTAGTTCGATGACTTCTTGGCTCATCGGAGTGGATAAACCACGCCACACTTTGGCTTCGATCGAACTACTAATCGGTCGTACTCGCGCATCCAAGAACACCACATTAACCCAGGGACCATGCCAACTACGGGCCGTCACCACCGCTCGAAATTGGCTAAAGTCGATCACGTTCACATCGTGAGTCATGTCGCCTTCAATCAAAGGCACGACCGTATTTGGCGGAAACGTTGTCGTGAACCCCGATTGCTCGATCGCCGAATCTTTCCAGCGAGTATGACTGCGTTCAATGCCCGCGTTGGAACTCAGGAAGCGTTCGCCGGCAGCATGCTGAAAAATTGTCGGGTCGTTGGGGATCAATCCACCTACGTTAGTAGTGCTTCGCAACAAACCCGTCCCTAATTTGACCTCCGAGGCACACAACGTATTCGTGAGCCCATCTTTGATTTGATCCGCTCGATACGATCCTGAGAACGGAGTCTCGGTCGGATAATCAAATTCCCAGCGGCCTCGATTGTAGGCGTAGTTGCTGCCCAACGAAAATGGAGAGTTGGGATGATTGATAAGTCGATTGAGATCGCGACGATTTTCCATGGGGCACAGCAACACGCTGGGAGGCACCGCTCCGGAAGCCCGCTCCTGCTCGAGATACGGCAAGACCTCCCGATGACTGCCGCGGGGATACTTCTTGTAGGTCGACTCGTAGTGCTGAACCGCCAATCCAATTTGCCGTAGATTATTCATGCAAGCGGTGTTGTTGGCCGCAGCTCGCGCGGACTGAACCGCCGGAAACAAAAGAGCCAACAGAACTCCAATGATTGCAATGACGACCAACAGCTCCACCAACGTCATCCCAGCACGACGCGACTTCACGCCACGTGACCCGCAAGAAGGTTGCGGAGACTTGTCGCCAACCAGCCATGAATTTGGGCGCTCCGCGAGGACCGGCCAATTCGACGGCAAACCATTCCGTGTCATGAGCGA
>JAEUIP010000515.1 GCA_016795075.1 Planctomycetaceae bacterium
AGTATCGCTCGGCGTTTCGTTTCCAACAACACCAGCCGATCGTAAACGCCCACGAAATAGTCGTAGTTATTACTCATACCTACAGGTATTCTTGCCTTCTTGATGTGGTCGCACGCTTCTTGAATCTTTAGTCGACTGTAAGGCGGTCGCCAAGCCTGACGCAGTAGCTCTTCATGCTGCGTCAGAATTTCCATCACCTCGGCACGAGTCGGTTTGGCAAAAATCAAGAAAGGTCGTAACACCCATTCCCCGATGGCGTCGATCGTCGATTCTGGCATCGGTCGTAAGTCCGTACCGCCCTCGTTTAGTCGGTCAGTCAATCGAAGAAGCAACAACCAATCGTTGGTCAGATGCCCGTCGCCATTTCCATTATTCGTGTAAAATCGTTGGACCAGATCGTAGTTTGCGTAGCATTCGACGGCAGGTTCGAACAGTGCAAACACATCGAGACTCTCGATGGCTCGCTTCAATCGGACTTTTTGTTCTTCGTTAAACTTTGTTGCACCGTCGGCATGAATTTCTTGAAGTTCATCCAGGAAGCATTGCACACAGATCTCAGCCAAAAGGGATTCGACGGCCAGTCTTTTGTTGGCGAAGTGTCGAGCAAGTCCCAATCCAGACTCCACGTTCTTAACCACTCGTTCAGAGTCTTGAGTTTGGCGAGCGATGGCCAAGTCAGCCGCCAATAGCCCTTGAAGCAGTCGTAGCATATCGGTGTGTGGCAACAAGGTTGTCGCGAGGGACGTTGCGTGCAACTTTCTAACGCGCACCGGGATGTCGGCCGACGCGTTACCATAATCCCACTGCTTTCCATGCTTTGGAGCGTGCGGGAACAGGAACTTTTGGTCTTCTGCGGAGTAGTCTTGATAAGTCGGATGCAGATCCAGACCAAGTACCGTGCGAGAGCTCGCGTGATGCACCGCCTCCAGCACATCGTGGAGCCCTTCGACGGTCAACACGATCGACGTCCAGGCCTCGGGATCCCGATCGTGGAGAGCCTTAACCTCGGAGGGCGATTTATTCACACGGAACGCCCGGTTCAAAGCCTCCAATTCTTTAAGCCGTGACCGCATCGATTCTCGGTAAATCGGCCACGCTCGTTCCGCATCAGAAATCTCCGCATCAATTTGATTGACATGCTCGTGATAATTCGTGTTCGGGGTCGGAACTGCTTGAATGAAATAAAGCCACAACAGGAAATACGGCAACGGGAAGAGTATCAAAGCACAGAACAGGATGAGGACCCAATATTGCTTCGCTAGATTTACTGCTCGTCTCATAAGTCGCGAAAATCCTGCGGCATGGTACAAAGGACCTAAGTCTAAGCGACCCCATTTGGCAAAGGAATGGAAGGCAAGGGAATGGTTTGGTATTTTTTTGGAGAATTAGTGCCAAATCGCAACAGAAACGTTTCTCGCCAATTTTGAGGAGCGATGTCGTCCATTCCCCCAACCATCCATTACCCTGCCAACCATTCCCTTGCCAACGATTCCTCAGCCATCCATTCCTCTGCCAACCATTCCACTGCCATCTTGTTTGTCAAGATTTCTCAGCCGCCCTTGTGAGAAAAATGGAGCGCCGTTATTCTGCGCGGCCCGTTGTTTGGCAGCGTGTTAACAACCGGAAAAAACACCAAATCTCAGCGATTGCTTACCCCGAATGGGACCTGCGTTAAACTTTTTGCGCTTGATGGCCGCGTTTGCGGTGGCGACGATTTTGAACTTGAGTTGGCAGGACCAGATTCTACAACGGCCAAACGGGCAGGAATTGTTGGGCTGGGTTGGACTGGGTTCCAACCTCGGGTTCTTCACTTTTGGCGGGTCACTTATTTTGCTATCGTGGGCGGGGCATAATTTGCCGGCCTCGAAATGGCCGTTCAGTTTGGCGGGATTGTTGGTGATTTATTTCATTGGTTCACCGACGGCTTTGTATGTGAATTCAACCGCCGCTATTGTTTTTAATTCGGCGGGTTTAACGCTATTCCATCAAGCGTTTTTTGCGCAACTGACGGCAACCGCGATTGATGGTAGTGACTTTCGACTTTCGCGCCGTGGTGGCACCATTGGATATGGGATTGCGTTTGCGGTAGCGTCATTTCGTTGGCCCGAGTTATCCCTTGGTTTGGTGATCGTGGCCACGGTTAGTTTGCTCGCACTGATTCGCCCGCAACCTTCACTGGTTGAGACGCTGGTGGAGGAAAACGCGGTCACT
>JAEUIP010000516.1 GCA_016795075.1 Planctomycetaceae bacterium
TTCCAAACCTTCCGTCAATTTGATGGTGTCCACGACGGAATCGATCGACGGAAACGTGCTTTCGATTTCGGCAACGGGGACACCCACCTTGAACGGCACGTACCGTTTGGGGTCAAAGGTATCCGGAGCCGCCATTCCTCCGCCCATCCACAGGACAATACAAGAATCGGCGGTTGCCTGCGGATGCGAGATGGTTTGGCCATCTGCCGCAGCGAACAACCTCGGCGCTCCGAATCCTAACGTTGCCACCGTCGCTGCGCCTAATTTCCGCAGAAACTCGCGACGCATTTCATACTCAAGTTCATTTTTCGGTCGTTCGTTCATGGACTCATCTCAACGATTGATTTGGAATTCCGGAAGCATGATGACCGCCCACAAAACGTCAGCGACCGCCGTCGGTTGAAGAGGGAGAGACAGATCGCTTGTCAGGAGCTGCAACTCTTCCGCGTTGGGCTCACGCGACAAGGCGTGATGATACACCCATCGAACAAGTTCGGCAGGATTCTCCCAAGGTTCTTTCGCCAATCGTTCCGCACCGCCTTGTAGGTACTTGTCTAAGGTTTCACCGATCGACAAATCGATCGCCTCCAAGGTCGTCATTTCCGAGGGACGAACGGAAACAATTTGGTCGCGATTCGGTCGGCCCAAAGATCGCATCAGGAAGTCGCTCTTGACCAACGATGCACGAATCATAGCCACTTCGCCATTCGAGGCTTGAGTCAGGAGATTCTGAGCCAGCGGGGTCACTCGTGGTGCCCAAATATTCGAGTGGCTCAGCATGGACGCGTTCTGCCAATCTTGTGGTGGTTCATCGTATCCGCCCGACTCCCGAGGCAAACGGGCGGTCCACTGCCACGACCCGTCGGTGCCAAATCCTTGTTCGGATGCCTCGGACGTGTGATATCGAACTTCGCACCACAGTCCAGCCGGATTGGCCCCTTCACCACCGTTGCGTCCCACGATCAACAGTTCATTTTCACCGATAACGACATCTTGAAGAGGTACTAAGGTTGGATTGTCCCACTCCGCGCCCGCGCCTACCAAGCGACCGTTGAGATAGCAGCGAAACTCGTTGTCGCAACTGACCACCGCATACGCGGACCTGGGCGTTTCTTGCATGTTCCATACTTTTCGAAATGCCAAGGTTTCACCACCCTGCGATTGAGTCGCGTCACCTCGGTTCCAAATCCATTGGGCCTGGGGTTGCAATGGCGCGGCCGCCGAATCACCCAGTCGAACGCGTTGAACTTGCGCGTCCATGTTTCCGGGTGCGGTTCCAGTGAGTTGCCAAACGGCGTCCAGAAACTGCTCGGCCGTCAAGCGTTTGGCACGTGGGCCCGCGTAAACGTACGGAGCCGAAACTGACGATTCGTCGACTCGTTCGACTGCGGATTGGTACGCTGCGGACGTTACAATCAAACGCAGTGACTGTTTCAAATCGTATTGATGGTCCGCCAAGTGGATGGCCAAATAGTCCAGTAGATCCGCATTCCACGGTTCGGTCTGCATGGCATCGGTGGGATGCACAATGCCGCGCCCCATCAGTCGATGCCAAAGTCGATTGACGATCGTGCGCGTGAACCGGCCGTTTTCCGGATGCGTTAGCAGACGAGCCAATTGCTCCAATCTCGTGTTTTTGTCCGCGGCTGCGTCGATCTGACCCAACTCCGGGAACAGCCACTTGGGTTCGGCCATCGTTCCAAGTGGTTTGTCGCAGCGATGAAGTTCCAGTGGACGATCGCTATAGATGGCCGCCAACCCAAAGGCCTCGTTCAACGTCCAACGATCGACAAAACTGTCGTGGCATGATGCACACTTGAGGTTGATTCCCAGGAACGATTGGCCAACACTTTGTGCAAATTGAATTTCCACGGTTTGCCCCGCACTCACTTCTCCGCGCCAACGAATGCCATTGATAAACCCAGCGCTGTCGGGCGTCGGAGGTGCAATCAGCTCGCGAGTCATTTGGTCATAGGGCTTGTTTCTTAGCAAAGTATCGTACAGCCAAGTTGTGATTTGTGTACGTCCGCCCGTAATAAAACCTGTGCCCGTGTAATCGTTGCGGAGCAGGTCATTCCAAAAGGTTAGCCAATGATCGGCGTAGGCAATTTCGTCTTGCAGCAAATGATCGATCAGCAAGGTTCGCTTGTCAGGGTTAGGATCAGACAAGAACGCGTGGCGTTGCTCGGGAGTCGGCAGCA
>JAEUIP010000517.1 GCA_016795075.1 Planctomycetaceae bacterium
GCACAACGCAAATCACGCTCGAATTGTTCCATCGCTCGGGCGGTTTCAACGGATGCGGTAATGACCGAGCCATCTTGCGGAATCGCCCGCACAGACAACAAGACAGCCGAACACATGCCCACGGTCAAAATCCCGATCGTTGGCAATGAAACGGCGATCTCGACAAAGCTATAACCACGACGAAGTTGGCGAACGCGACGGAGGTTCATTAGTACGATGCCCTCCCCGAAGTAGCGTTGACGGAAATGGCTCGCTGCAGGCCACCAGATTCGATAACGATTTTACCACCGGAATTGGGGAGTCCGTGTCCGTTGTAGGTCAAGTCGGAGAAACTGACGCTCGCGAAAGTACAGTGATAGGGAGTATCGGTCAAATCGACTGTGTAATTGGGGTCCAGAGGTCGATCCGGATCTACCACGCCCACGATCTGGTACTTGCCTAGTTTGTCGTGGAACCGAATGGTCTGCGACGTGCCTGTGGTGTAGGCCAATGATCGGACCGACTCCAAATCTGCGACCAACCTTTTCGCAGCCATTTCTATCCGATGATACTGCAGTGCTTCCGCGAATCGCGGAGCGGCCACGGCGGCCATGATCCCCATGACGATCGCGGCAATCACGAGTTCAATCATGCTCACCCCGCGGCGATACTGTCGGTCGTTTACTTCGAGACTCATGACGATCAAACTCGGGAATCGGACAACGTACCTATCTGGGGAAATGAATTTCCCACTTCAAGCGTAGGTTACAAGACAGAAAGTTTCGAAAAGAAATCAAGCAATCCGACGAATGGGCCTGAACGAATTGCCATCAGGTACATTGCACCGTCGTTACAAACATCACAACCCAACGGTTGGGTTTTTGTGGCCGATTGGCCAAAAAGATAGGCCAACCACGGTCAACGAGCTGATGGGCATCAGAATGGCAGCACCTAACGGGTTGATGAATCCAAGTCCCGCTAAACAAACCGCCGTCAAGTTGTAGATGAGTGAAAACGCAAAATTGCGACGGATGTTGCGCATGGTTCCCTGGCTTACTTGCAACAAGTCGATGACCCCCGACAAGCCAGGGCGTCCCAAATAGACGGGGGCCGCCTGTAGACTCACTTCGGCACTGTGATGAGCCGCGATGCCGACCGACGCCGCCGCCAGCGCCGCACTGTCGTTCACTCCATCCCCCACCATGACCACAACCGCCGAGTTTTGTTGCGACCGAGCAATCTGTTGGACTTTGTCTTCCGGCAGTTGATCGCCAAAAGCCAATACGTCGGGGACTTGAATCGCGCTGGCAACTTGTCGAACGATGGTTTGATGATCGCCTGACAAGATTCCAACTTGCCAGCCTTGTTGCTTTAGCCAGGCCACATGCCGAGCTACGTCAGGTCTCAGGCCATCTCCCACCATTGCCACGGCGGCGATCTGTCCCGAGTGCGCGATAAAGATCGGCGAGTTTCCCTCCGCGAGACATTGGGCAATACTCTCCTGCCACTTTTCGGCAATTGGAATTCCTTGCCGCTCGATGAATGACTGATTGCCGATCCACAAGGCTCGTCCGTCAACCACCCCGCCAATGCCACCATGCTGCGATTGGATGACCTCTTGAACTTCGGGCCAATGCACAGGCTCGCTTTTGCTGCGAACGAACTGCACCATGGCCTGAGCAATCGGATGTGTCGAATTTTGCTGGATCGCAGCGACTGCTGGCCAACTCTCTCTTTCGCCATCCCACCGTTGCACCAACATGCGTCCCCACGTCAACGTTCCGGTTTTATCCAGCCACAATTGTTTTGGTAAATCGGGTCGTGGCGAATCGATCAAGCGTTGAAATACGTCCCCACTCTTGATCAAGAGATGTAGACTTGCTCCGCGAGCCAACCCGACGGAAACGGCCAATGGAGTTGCCAACGCCAAGGCACACGGACACGCGATAACCAACAAGGCAATCATCCGCTCGATGGCCATCGCCGGTTCAATCCATAGCCAAGCACCCAAAGTCACAATCGCGAGAATCAAAATCACAACCACAAAGTAACCGCCGCGTCGGT
>JAEUIP010000518.1 GCA_016795075.1 Planctomycetaceae bacterium
TCAGGACCAACCCCCACTTCCGACCCCCTCATCCCCGGCCCTTCTCCCCCAGGAAAGGGGAGAAGGGAGACCATGAGGTACGGGCTTACGCCGCAGCCAAGGCATATTTCACCGCACCAAAATGACACTCGGGCCTTCAACGTAGCCAAGGCATATCTCATCGCAATTCCATGCAGCGCGGGCGTTCAACGCCGCCAATACATGTTTCATCGCAATACCACGCGGTCCGCGTTCAACGCTGCCAAGACATATTTCACCGCAATTCCATGCAGCGCGGGAGATGGCAATGAAACAACCGTGCGAGCCATCATTGCCGAGTGAAAATGGCTTTTCGCAGCTCTTCTTCGAAAGAACTCGAGCTTTGAATCACGCTCTGAAAATCATCCTTCTCGAGTACAAAGCAGCTTACCGATGTTAGGGCCCGGACCGTGGCATTTCGGGGCTGATCGCGGATCAGAGCGACTTCGCCAAAGAACGAACCTTGGCCAAGTGTGTTGACTTGGCGACCGTCGATTTCGATCGCCACATTTCCGGCTCCGATTACAAAGAACTCGGTCCCCGCGTCACCTTGTTTGATGATCTCCGAACCAGGAGCAAATTTTCGCAAATCGAATTTGTCCGCAATCTTGCTCAAGATCGTGGTGTTGAGAACCTTGAACAGATCCAATTGCGTCAAGAATTGAGACAATAGTGTATTACGGCGAATGAGCACATTGGACACGATCCGGCCGTCGACCATGCTCACAATTCGATCGGCGACATCCAAGATTCGATTGTCGTGCGTGACAATGACGATCGTGCATTGTTGTTCTTTTGCTAACTCCTGAAAAATCGTGACGACTTCACGACCGGACTCGGCATCCAACGCGGCGGTGGGTTCATCCGCGAGAATCAAGCCGGGTTCGTGGATCAACCCGCGAGCCACGGCCACACGCTGTTTTTGTCCGCCGGACAAGGCCTTGGGTCGGTAGTGAATCCGCGCTCCCAGGCCCAGACGTTTCAGAGTCGCTTCAATGCGTGGATTCGCTTTTTCGTCCGGAATGCCTAACAATTCGGTGGCCATTCGCACATTTTGAAAGGCCGTCAACGACGCAAACAGATTGTGAGCTTGAAAGATAAATCCAATCCGTTTCCGCAATTCCGTCGTTGCGGTGGCGCTAATGCCCAATAGTTCTTGGCCCAAGACTTTCAAGCTACCCTCTTGCACGCTCCGCAACGTCCCAATCAAGGTCAGCAGGGTTGTTTTTCCTGAGCCGGACGGGCCCGTCATGATGACAATCTCCCCTGGACGAATCTTGAGCACATTGTCGAACAACACCTGCTTGCGCATTTCGCCGACGCCATAAAAGTGGTTGACGTGGTCGACATCGACGCTCAGCGGTGCGGATTCCACCGGCCATGTCGCCAACAACTCGCTCAACTGCTGGTCGTTTGATTCTGTGTTCATGAAGTCTCCGATTTTTCTGACAGCGATGTTGGTCTCAGCTTGTTGAAAATCAACCATCTTCAGTGCATCAAAACAAACTGGCCGGATCCGCTGCGAACAGTTTTCGCAGTGCCAGGATTCCCGAGATGATGCACATCGCCAACGTCGCCAACAAAACGACCATGAGCCGATCAAACGTCATGGCCATGGGAAGTGCCGTAAAACTGGCGTTGAACTGGAACAACAACCAAGACAAAATCGCGCCGGGCACGAAACCTAGTCCTGCCAAATAGACGCTTTGTTGGATCGTCAATCGCACAAAATACCCATCGCTGTAACCCATTGCTTTTAAGGTCGCAAATTCACTCAGGTGATCCGCAATGGCCGTCGCAAGTACTTGATAGCAGATAATGACCCCGACCACAAAGCCCATCAACGTGCCGACCGTGAAGATCACTCCGATGGGTGTGCTGCGATCCCACAAGGCGATCTCGCGCTCGATCAACTCGGCTTTGGTCAAGACCGACACTTCGTTGCCAACCGAGGCGATCAGACTCTGCTGGATTTCTTCCAAGTCGTCGCTTGGATTGACTTT
>JAEUIP010000519.1:0-299 GCA_016795075.1 Planctomycetaceae bacterium
CAAAAACATCGCGCGCGGCCAGAACACTGATTTCATCCACAAACGGTACAAACGCTTCCAAAACGGCTTCGTTAGTCCCCAGCGATCGCCAAATGGCGCCCAGATCCGACTTGGCCTCGATCCGGACTTGCCCTTTACCGTCGTACCCACCACTGGCCGTTTTCAAAATCGCCGGCGTGCCCAACCGAGCAATTCCGGCTTCCAAATCGGCAAGACTTCGAGTCACATGAAACGGGCCTACCGGAAGCCCCGCCTGTTGCAAACCAGTCTTTTCACGTATGCGATTCTGCGACATTTCG
>JAEUIP010000519.1:309-2011 GCA_016795075.1 Planctomycetaceae bacterium
AAGTCCATGGTATTCAGCGCTTCGAGCCCGCGCGAATAGTAGGCTACAAACAATGAACCTCCCAGGGTGATCATCAACAGGGCGGCAGAGCTTTTCTTCCGGTCGAGGTGCAGGCCTTCTTCGAGAAATGCAATCCCCGGTCGGACCGGTACGAACTTGGCAGCCTCGCGAAACAAACTCACGGGCAGCTTTTCCGTTTCGAAGGTAAGCGCGGCAACCGCCGAACAGAACGTGCGGCCCGCCTCCCAATTGTCGTAGTCTGCGATCAAGACATGATCCGCACATTCGGTTGCCGGCCCCGGTTCGTCCGACCAAACTCCGACTCGATAGCCCATCCGACGAGCTGCGAGGGCAAACATCCGTCCCAACTGACCGCCTCCCACGACACCCAACGTCGCGCCGGGCAGAATTGCCACCGAAGCGGAGCCTGAACTTGGCTGAACCTGAATTTCCGCCATCGTTCCGTTCACGTTATCAACGCTCATCCCGACGTCACTCCTGTCCCAACGATTCTGGCAATTTGTGCCCAAGTTTGTCTCGCTTGGTTGCCAAATACGAGCTATTGAATGGATTGATCGTGGGAACAATCGGCACCTGGTCCACGACCTCCAGGTTGAAGCCTCGCAGGTTAAAGGCTTCCGTCTTCTTGGGGTTATTGGTCAACAAACGAATTTGATTCAATCCCAAGTCCTTAAGAATTTGAATGCCAACGCCGTAGTCGCGCATGTCGGCCTGGAATCCCAACGCATGATTGGCCTCCACCGTGTCCAACCCTTCGTCCTGCAGGTTGTAGGCGCGCACCTTCGCCATCAAGCCAATGCCACGTCCTTCTTGCGGCAAATAGACGACCACGCCGCAACCATCATCGGCAATCATCTTCAGCGCCATGTTTAATTGATCGCCGCAATCGCAACGAAGCGAACTTAACAAGTCGCCAGTAAAACAACTGGAATGCATCCGCACTAGTGGCGGCCGATCCGCCTGATTCAAATCTCCAAAAACCAACGCAATCGGTTCCTGTGTTTCGTACTTCACTTGATAGACGACGATCCGAAAATTGCCGTAGCGTGTGGGCAATTTGGCGCTAGCCGAAGGCGAAACCAACTTTTCGCTCACGCGGCGATAGGCAATCAAGTCCTCGATCGTAATGATCTCCAAGTGATGACGCTCTGCCAACGCCAGCAACTCGTCGCGATTGGCTCGGTCGCCGGATTCGCTCAGGATCTCACAGAGCACACCGGCCGGTTGCAGCCCAGCCATCCGAGCCAAATCGACCGCGGCCTCCGTATGCCCCGCTCGCCGAAGAACTCCACCCTCTTTGGCCAACAGCATGTGGACGTGACCTGGCCGAACGAAATCCGATGGTTGCGTATTCGGATCCGCGATCGCTCGCACACATTTCGCGCGCTCTTCAGCAGTAATTCCCGTTCGCGCGGTACGATGATCCAAAGGAGTCAAAAATGCCGTGCTAAATGGCGTCGAATTTTGGCCTTCACAAAGGGGCTTGAGTTCAAGTCGCTGAGCGGTTTCCGGTAAGATCGGCATACAAAAATCGCCCCGCCCGCTCATGATCAGATTCATGGCTTCCGGAGTCGCCAACTCGGCCGCGCAGATGAAGTCACCTTCATTTTCGCGATTCTCATCATCCAAAACAATGATCACTTGGCCACGCCGAATGGCATCAACGGCGGCGGGAATGGAC
>JAEUIP010000051.1 GCA_016795075.1 Planctomycetaceae bacterium
GCGGCCGCGCGATCGCGTGCGTAACGCAAACATGCGAATCCCAAGGTCACGCCGGCGATGAATGCGACCATTCCGATCGTACCAAACAATGAATCCGAAATCGGAATTCCCGTTCGAACTTGGAAGATCAGCAATAAGATTGGGGGCAAAAAACCAACGACTGTAAACGGAATATAAAAGGCAAACAATCCAATCAGGAACCACAAAAAAGGATTGCGATCCCGGGACTCGGCCGCCGGCCACATTTGTATGGCAACGTAGATCCAGACTCCAATCACGATGCATTTTCGCAGTACTCCCACGTATTCTTCCATGATCCACCAACGCTAGGGTCGCAGTTCGTTTTTCTACCTCGCCACGGTCAACGATATTGTAAACATTCACGCCCAAACGCGGGACGCCGCAATTCTGGCGATCGGAATGGTCGCGAAGTTGGATTTCGCCAAATCTTCTCTGCCCACGCGGTTAACCAACTCTCCCAGCATGGAGGGTGAACACGTAGGCAATTTTCAAATTTCTACCCAAGATCCCCTCTTGGCCCGCGAAAGCCGGTGTGTATACTGTGTATATGAGCAAACACAGTTGGTTGAGTCTCGCGCAGGGCGATGCGAGGCCGTTTTATATCCAAGTGATCCAACAGATCAAACAACGTGTCGCTGTGGGGGACCTGGCGCCGGGGACCGAGTTGCCATCGATTCGGCAACTTGCAGCGGACCTGCGCGTGAGCGTCATCACGATCAAACGCGCTTATTTGGAGTTGGAACGCGAGGGCGTCATCGAAACACGCCAAGGCAAAGGGTCCGTCGTGGCTGCTCGGCCGGGCCTAAAAGTCTCGGTTCAACAAGCGGAACTTCGCGACCACCTACAACAGGCCGCCACGCTAGGGCGACTCTTGGGACTTTCCAAAACCGAAATGCAACGCCAAATCGGTGACGCCTACGAACAAACGAAAGAACGACAAGGATGAAAGCCACAATAATGCCCGATCAACCACCAACAACCGAGCCTAACCGAGGCGAAGCAACCGAGCAAACGACGATGGTGCAATTGACCGGGGTCACCAAACAGTACCAACATTTCCAACTTGAACCTGTCGATTTGCAACTGCCTGCCGGTATGGTGATGGGATTGATTGGACCCAATGGGGCAGGGAAGTCGACCATCATGCGGATCATGATGGGGTTGGTGAACCCCAACTCCGGTACGGTTCAAGTTCTGGGCCAAACGATGTCCAGCAACGCGTCGATCGTCAAACAGGAAATCGGCTATTTCTCCGACGATCTCCGGTTGTATGGAGCGGAGTCCTTGGGTTGGCACATGCAATTCGTTCGGTCCCTGTACCCACATTGGGATCAGGAATACGCCCAAATGTTGCTCTCACGTTTTGGGCTCTTGGAACAGCAACGAATCAAAGGGCTCTCGCATGGTCAACGTGTCAAAGCAATGTTATTGCTGATTCTGGCGCGGCGTCCGAAACTCTTGATTCTGGACGAACCCACCAACGGACTCGACCCGGTCGCGAAACAAGAGGTCCTGGCCGAACTGATGCAGGTCATGAACGACGACGATCGCTCGATTATCTACTCGAGTCATCAAACCCAAGACGTCGAACAAATCAGTGATTGGCTAACGTTTATCGATCGCGGCCGAGTGATCGCATCGGACAATCGCGACGATTTTCTGGAGTGTTGGCGGAGGATCAAGCTGCGCGCCCCCGAATCTTGGAAAATGCCGCCGATTCCTGGCCTGCGTCACGAGTCGCAGCTCCAAAACTTTCGGGTCCTGACCATCGACCGCTTCCATTCGCGTGTCGCAGAAACGCTTGTTGCTTCCGGCGCGGAAGTGGAAGCGATTGAAACGATGACTTTGGAGGAGATTTTTGTCGGCGTGGTAATGCGCGGCCGAGAGATCGAATCGCGTTAAACGATCCGCGTCCGTAACTTTTCCGTCAGTTTCCAAACCGAAGTTGTCCCGATCTTGATGAAAGCGATTTCCCACATATGAATGCCAACGCCGTTCGCATCCTGTTCTTGAAAGATTTGTACTTGAGCCGACGCTTCTTGTTCGGGTACCTGGCGGGCGCCATGGCCAGTGCCATCATGACCTGTTTGCCGTACAAAGCAGCGTCGGACGTCGGCTTCATTTTGATGATTACCGTGACGATTGCCACGGGAATTCACATGATCGGACTGTTGATGTTGGGCGATGGACTGGAACATACCCGCGCGTTTGTGCTGAGTATGCCGGTCAGTGTCTTGGACTACTCGGTGAGCAAGATTGCAGTCGTCTTGTGCACGTTCCTTATCCCATGGTCGCTGATGTTGGGCCTGGCGATGATGGGGAGTTTCTTATTACCGTACGCCAAGCCGGGCGTGGTCGTGGTTCTCCCGGCGATCTTCTGTTTCATGTTGAGTTGTTTCACGATTCAGTTGGTCAGCGCGGTCGTCACGGACTCGATCGGTTGGACCATCGTGGTAATGGTTGCGGGAAACGTGGGACTGAATCTGTTCCTAATGAACTTCAATGCCGATCCTTCGGTCATCGCCGCCGCCAAAAGCGAAACAGTGACTTGGCCGCCCTTGGTCCTGCAAGTTTTAGCGGTCGAGTGGTTGGTCATCCTGGGAGCGATCGCCATGGCGTTTTATTTTCAAACTCGTAAACGAGATTTGGTATAACAGGTTTACGCGTGTCAATCGCGGGCGCACCCGACTGAACACGATTGAATTACGTACGATTTCACACCCAAGTCGCTCGGCGACGCAAAACTGGGCTTGGGGAGTTTAACCGTAAGCGAAGCGGCAACCTCGCCCAGCATTGCTCTGCGTCGCGGAAATGCGAAGATGGAACGGTATTGCGGTAAAACGCGGTTTACCGAAAGCCAAGCATCATTCCTTTAGGACGTTCATGGAACCTGCCGTCGTTAAGCCCAGTCTCGAGTCGCAGCGAATTTACTACCTGGACAACCTGCGAGCACTAGCGATGTTGCTGGGCGTTTATTTGCATGGGGCGTTGGCCTATGCCGAACCGGCACGCTTGGTGTGGTTGGCCACGAACCGACAGGGCAGTGTTGCGGTCGATGCGTCAATTTGGTTCATTCACTTGTTTCGGATGAGCTTGTTCTTTTTGTTGGCGGGGTACTTTGCTCAATTGGTTTGGGAGCGAAAAGGGTTGAAGCAGTTTCTGTGGGGGCGGTTTCTCCGTATCGTGGCGCCTTTCTTAATCTTCTTTCCGCTCTTGTTGATTGCCACGACAATCGTGATCGGATTTGCGCTGTCCTACATCACCGAGCCGGATGGGCTATTGGGCTTGATTGCGGCCGAATTCCAAAAGCCAATCGACCAGCGTCAACCGCCCAAAATTGGCACGATGCACTTGTGGTTCTTGTATTACTTGTTTTGGTTTGTGTTGGTCAGCGTTGTCATCAGTTTTGTCTGGCGTTTGACACGAAAACCTTCGCTAAATTCTCAGCCGACTTCGTTGGCGGAATCGCCGCATTGGGTTTGGGCGGTGACGATACTGTTTGTCGCCCCGTTGATATTGATCCCTGCCGCGCTGCAAGCGGGCAGTCCCATGCCTGCGACCGAGTCATTTATTCCCGAATGGTGGCCGTTTGCCTTTTACGGATTGTTTTATTCAGCCGGCGCTTGGCTATTTCGCCGCGAGCGGTGGCTGGACGCGTGGGAGATGCACTTCGGATGGTTGGCGATCGCCAGTGGCGTGATGTTTTGTGTCTACTACTTGAGTTTGCCGGAGTTGAAGATCGAGCTGTTGGACAACGGAAAAGTCGAACTGCTTGGATCACGCCGTATTTTCCCAGCCGTGCTCACGGCCTATTTGTCAGTTTGGCTAACTCTTTTGTCGTTGTTGGCGGGTCGACGATTCTTATCGACCAAGAGCGGAATCTTGAGCTTCATTTCCGACAGTGCCTATTGGGTGTACTTGCTCCATCTGCCCATGGTGCTGTTTTGGCAAACGTTCTTGATTCCGCTGCCATGGTCCTTGTGGATCAAACTGACGGTTGTTCTGTTGGGAACCACCATCCCGTGTTTGATCACCTACGTGGTCTTTGTGCGATACACACCCATCGGATGGCTGCTGCACGGCAAGCGTAGTTTTCCTTAGTGGACGCGTGAGCAAGCGGTATCGGAGAATTTTTTTATGGGGAACTTGCAATCCAAGCGATGGATATTGGCTAAAGGCTGGTTGTTCTTCGGACTGGGCGTTTTGTCCGCTGGCTTGCTTGTATGGCAGCATCCGGACTTCGCCACGACCGCGTTGCTGGCGATTGCGATTTGGTCTTTTTGCCGATTCTATTATTTTGCATTTTATGTGATCCAACACTACGTCGATTCTCGCTACCGCTTTGCGGGATTGCTAGACTTCCTACGCTATTGCCTAACCGGAAAGTGCGTTGATCGGTTGGATGCGGGGAGGGATGAAGTCCGCGACACGGACTAGGATTTCCGTTGATTCGCGTGGTTCCGTGGGACGGCTCGTTTCCTGTCGTCGTCTCCCGACGCGTGTGGCATCATCGACTCCCGCATATTTCCGGGCGAAATGCGTTCGAATCATCCTTTTCGGGTTGGGAGTTCGCTGGATCGTTGAAAACGTTTCCTCGAAGGGAGTCCAATTTTCTAGTTCAACAATGGTTTCGGCCGTCGATTGCGCTATAATACGAAGGGATGAGGGCGTATGCTGGAGGAATTGAGTTGAGAAAACGTGGCTTCACTTTGGTCGAATTGCTGGTTGTAATTGCGATCATTGGGGTCCTGATGGGGCTGTTGCTGCCGGCCGTGCAGATGGCACGGGAAGCCGCCCGACGAACCCAATGCCAAAATAATCTCCGCCAGATCGGCTTGGCCTTGCTGAACCACGAGGGTTCCCGGCAACAATTTCCCGCCGGGTGGATCACGCGAAGGTCGGATGTGCTGGACCCCGACTTCGAGCAACCCGGGTATGCTTGGGGATTCACGATTCTGCCCAACTTGGAATTGGGCAATCTATACGATCAATTCAATCGGAACTTGCGAGTGAATGACGTGGGGCATTACCCGTTGATCCGGACGTATTTGACCACGTTTGCCTGCCCATCAGATATTGGGCCCAATACCGCGATTCCCGCCGAGATTCTCGAGGATGGCGACCATCTCCTTCATGACCCTCCTCCAGCGCCATTACCGGAAATTGCCAAATCGAACTATTTGGGTGTGTTTGGGACCGTGGAAATTAGTCCAACCGTCATCGAAAGTGATGGAATGTTCTTTCGCAACAGCAAGCTTCGAATGGCTCAAGTGACGGACGGTTCGAGCAATACGTTTTTTGTTGGCGAACGGTCCAGTGACTTGGGAATTTCGACGTGGTCTGGGGTAATGCACGAAATACCGGAACCGATTGCCCGGGTCATGGGCACGTGCGATCACTTGCCCAACACAACGTCTGGCCACTTTGAAGACTTTGGTAGTCACCACCCTCAAGGCGCCAACTTTGTGATGGTTGATGGGTCAACCAGGCTGGTGTCCGACGAAATATCCAGTGAAGCGTACTTAGCAATGGCCAGCCGTAGTGGCAAGGAAGTGAACTTGAACGAATAAACGAATCCGTACCGCAGCGTCGGCGTCGTTGCCAGTTTACTCCGCGTTTGGATTCGATAGTTCCGATTTTGAGACTCGTCGGACGGTCGGGAACCAGGCGCTACAAGAAATTGGTTGACCTTGTTCGAATCGTTGGCTTAAACTACGCTAACGGCAAAGTGGGCAGTTTGGGCTCGAGAGTAATCCGTTGATTCGCCAACTCATTTCAATCCTGCTGATTTGCGCGGTACTGACTGGTCACCTGTCCGTCGCCGTGCCCCATTCCCATGCAGGGATGGCACCTAGCGAGCAGGTCGTTTACGACAACGTGCCACACATCCACGTTGGACGCCATTCTCATTCCGGCCATAGCCACTCGAAACATAGCCACGCAAACCATAGCCACGCGAAACATAGCCATTCGAACCACAGCCATTCCGGTGATGCGCCCAATCACTTCACGACCTTCAAATCAGCGATTGCCGGTGATGCGAGCGATTCCTATGACGGCCTTCCCCGGGAAACTCTCCCTGAAGGTAGCGAACATGGCGTCCCGATCTATCTTGCGCTCGCGGTAATCGGCAATTCCTTCCAGCTACCGAGCGTCCGCGTTTTGTCGATCTCGGGAGAACTGCAACCTTGGGCAGTTTTTTTCGCCAGGTCTGATTGGGGCGTCTTGGATTTCCCATGGGATGGTGGATTGGTTCATGAGCGACCGCCCGAGAGACTGCGTTATGGTGTTTCCGTTTTTCTGTTGACTCGACGATTACGACTCTAAACGGATGGCCAAGTTCCGGCCAAAGCACCGCGACTTGTCGCCACTGGCGGCTCGTTATGTGGACAATGCTGGATTCCAAAACAGCCACAGCGATACTCGAGAATCTATGTCGAGTCGAATTTAGCAACCGTCGTCGAACGCGGAAGCAAGTCACTCCAGATTCAACCAATTGACACGTTTTCTTTCTCGGCACCACAAACCGCATTTGAGTTCTTCTCAATTGCTCGATTCACGGCACACAAATTCGTTCGACTTGACGTGCTGCATCAAACCTGTACTGGTCGCGTTGCCCCGCCGCGCGAGCAAACTTGTGCAGATTTTATAGCGACAGATTGGAATTCCAATGAACACAAACATTACCATGCGGCAACGCATCTTCGGCCATTTGACGCTCCTGACGTTGGTGACCGCAACCATGATCGGCGTTGGGTACTACATGTATCGTCAGTGGCAAAATCAACAGGCCGAAACCAATCATGATGAGGATCATGATCCGGAATTTGCCAATGACACCGGGACGATGCCCGCTCGGGTCAATGCGGAGGCTCGGAAAAATCTCGGCGTGAGAGTTCAAGCGCTCGAGCCGCAGTCGTATTTTCGCCAAATCGAAGTCCCTGGAACAGTCGTCGATCGGCCGGGCGTCAGCGACCGAGGTGTTACGGCCCCCATCGCAGGCGTCGTATCCCGCATCCACGCATTCCCAGGCTCGACAGTCGCGCCGCAAGCTCCGCTATTCACCTTACGATTGGTCAGCGACGCGATTCATACATCTCAGCTCGAATTGTTCAAAGCCACTAAAGATATCGAGATTGCTCGGCAACAAAGACAACGACTGGAGGGATTAGCGGCTAGTGGCGGAGTCGCCGGGGTTCGGATGATCGAATTGGAAAACGAAATTCAGCGATTTGAAGTCACTGCCCATGGCATTCGCCAAAACTTGCTGGCCCGTGGTCTCTCGGCCGAACAAATTACCGCCGCTTCGCAGGGCAATTTTGTGACCGAAATCACCGTGTCCGCACCCGGAGAGCCCGAACTTTTAGGACCGACCAACGCGTCGCCTCCCGAGAATCTTGGCTCCACTCCAAACTTCGTCTATGAGGTACATACCCTCCATGTGGACTTGGGCCAACAGGTGGAAGCCGGAACCAACTTGAGTGTCTTGGCAGATCACCGTGCCTTGATGATCGAGGGTCGCGGCTTTCGCAAAGACCTGTCCGCCATCCAACAAGCCGCGACGTTGTCATTGCCGATTGAAGTGTCGTTTGAGTCCGGTAACGAAGACAATTGGCCCGCGATCGATCAGTCATTCCAACTAGAACACATCACCAACAGTATCGATCCCACCAGTCGAACGTTTGGATTCTACTTGCCATTGATCAACCAGTGGCGTCGGATCAATCAAGACGACTCGGCACGACTGATCTGGCGTTTTCGCCCCGGGGATCGCGTGCGGATTTTTGTCGGAGTGGAGCGACTGGAAAACGTATTTGTGCTGCCGACGGCAGCTGTGGTTCGCGAGGCTGGCGAAGCTTTCGTATTTCGTCAAAATGGCGATTTGTTTGATCGGATCAGCGTGCAGGTCCTGCACGAAGATAGCCGTCACGTCATCATCGCCAACGACGGCAAATTGAAACGCCATTCCTATATCGCTCAAAACGTCGCGGCTTCGCTGAATCGAATCCTTAAAGCACAGCTGGCCAGTGGTACACCGTCCAATATGCATGTTCACGCGGATGGTACCGTCCACGCGGCTCACTAAAAAAGTTAAAAACCATGCTGAACTCAATCATCCAGATTTCCCTGCGTTACCGCACGTTAGTCGTCACGTTAAGTTTGGTCCTGCTCTTCTACGGCAGCTACCTAGCCACACAAATGCCGATCGACGTGTTTCCCGATTTGGATCGCCCGCGAGTGATCCTGATCACGGAATGCCCGGGCTTGGCGACGGAAGAGGTCGAAACACTCGTGACCCAGCCGATCGAAGTGGCCGTCTTGGGCGCTTCCGGTGTTCAAGCGGTTCGTAGCCAAAGCACGGCCGGATTGAACGTCATCTATGTAGAGTTTTCCTGGGAAACCGAAATTCGCGCGGCGCGGCAGACGATTCAAGAACGCCTGGCCACGCTCGACCTCCCCAGCGGTATTCGGCCGCAGATGACCCCGCCCGCATCGATCATGGGACAAATCGTCATTGCGGGAATGTATCGTCAACGTGGGCCAAACGAAGGACACTTGATTGCCGTCAACGACAGTCCCTATGTCTTGGAGTTGCAAGGGATTTCTCCGAACGAACTTCTGGAAATGCAGGACACAAATTCAGCGGAGTCCTTTCGAGAGCTACTGGAGCGCTCCACAAAAAGCACTCTGCAGCCAAACCTGCCTTCGGTGGCCAACAGCCCAACTTCCGCAATCCCGCAACTGCGCGCGTTTCGAGTCATCGACCGGCACGACAAATCCACTTGGGAACCGGTTGCGATCACCGTGGAAGATAGCCGTTTGGCCCTCGATAACCGTGCCGCGTTCTTCGAATTGGATCTGACGACCATTAAGACCGAAATCGAGAACTCGATGGACTTGCGGACCTTGGCGGATTGGGTCGTTCGACCGCAGTTGCTCAAAATCCCAGGCTTGGCGGAGGTCTTCATTCAGGGCGGCGATGAAAAGCAATTTCAAGTATTGGTGAATCCATTAGCCTTGCTCGACTATGATGTCAGCTTGCAACAAATCGAGCAGGCATTGGCCGCGAGCAACGTGAACACGAGCGGCGGCTTTGCCATCCAGGGCGAAACCGAACGCCCGATCCGAATTTTGGGACGCTTAGGCCCTGACGCCAAACGCGTCAAACAAGATCTGGCAAAAATCCCGGTGAAAACAAGCGACCGCCGTCATGTTCTGTTAGAAGACGTGGCTCAGATCATCGAAGGCAGCAATGTCAAACGTGGCGACGGCAGCATCGATGGCCATCCCGGAACCGTCTTCACAATCGTCAAGCAGCCGCATGTGGATACTCGTCAACTGACGACGCAAATTGAGGAACGACTGCAAGAATTAGAAGCGTCACTGCCACCCGACGTCGTGATCAATTCGGAGCTGTTTCGTCTGAAGAACTTTATTGATCGAGGCGTGTTCAACGTCGGTGAAGCACTGGTGATTGGGGCAACATTGGTCGTCGTCATTCTGTTCTTGTTCTTACTCAACTTTCGGACCACGTTTATTACCTTGACCGCGATCCCGTTGTCGTTGGTCATCACGACCCTCGTGTTTCGCTTGCTGGATGCATTTACCAGTTCACAGTTGTCGATCAACGTCATGACGTTGGGCGGGATCGCCGTCGCCATGGGTGAATTGGTCGACGATGCCATCGTCGATGTCGAAAATATCTTTCGGCGTCTCAAAGAGAACCACGCCTTAAGCCAGCCTCGGCCCGCGTTGCGAGTCGTCTATGAAGCCAGTAAAGAGATTCGCAGCGCGATCGTATTTGGAACGGCCGTCGTCATCTTGGTGTTTTTACCGTTGTTTGCGCTAACGGGAATCGAAGGTCGATTGTTTTTGCCATTGGGGATTGCGTATATCGTTTCTATCCTGGCCTCGCTGCTTGTCTCTCTTACCGTGACTCCCGTCCTGAGTTTCTACTTATTGCCGAAAGCGAAAGCGACTCACCACGAGGGCGACGGATGGTTACTTCGCAGCCTAAAGTTGCTGGCCACGCCGCTGATCCGGTTTAGCATGTTCGCCCCGCATTGGCTGTTGGCGATATCCTGGGCGTTTCTCTTGCTCGCCGTCTGGGAGTTCGCCAATTTGGGTAAGAACTTTCTGCCCCAGTTTGACGAAGGCAGTATTCAGGTGAACGTGACATTACCTCCAGGTGCTTCGTTAGAGGCGTCCAATCAAGTGTCGCGATTGATTGATCAGAAATTTGTGGAACAACAATGGTCCGAGGAAAATCCTCAGGGACAGATCTTGCATTTTGTGCGCCGAACCGGTCGCGCAACGATGGACGAACACGCCATGCCAGTTAGTGCGGGAGAATACATCTTGAACATGAACCCGGCTATCCAGCACGAACGCAGCGAGATCGTCAAGGAAATCTTGGAAGAACTACGCCACGAGGTTCCTGGCGTCGACATTGAGGTCGAACAGCCACTCGCCCACATGATTAGCCATATGGTCTCGGGCGTTTACGCCCAAATTGCCATCAAGGTGGTTGGCGATGATTTGGACGTGTTGTTGGGCTTGGCTGAAAGGGTCAAAAAAGTCGTGGAGGAAGTTCCGGGAGTCACCCCCCCAGTGGTCGAACCAATCCAGATGACGCCAGAAATTCATATTCGCTTGCTGCCCAACGAATTGGCTCGCTATGGCGTCACTCGCGAGTACGTGGGCCGAATTTTGCAAACCGCCCTGCAGGGCGAAGTAGTATCTCAGGTGCTCGAAGGGCAAAGACGCTTCGACTTGTTGGTTCGCTTGGAGCAAGCCTACCGCACGGACTACGCCAATCTGGGCCGACTGCGACTCGACTTGCCCGAGGGCCGCGGTCAAGTGGAGCTTGGATCCTTGGCCGAAATCGAGGAAAGTGTAGGACCAAACGCAGTGAACCGTGAGAACGCTCGGCGCCGCGTCGTGATTCGCTGCAACACGCAGGGTCGGGACTTGGCCAGTACGGTAGCCGAGATCAAGCAACGAATCAACGATCAAGTTTCACTACCCAGCGGCTACTTCGTGGAATACGCGGGACAATTTGAAAGCCAACAGCGCGCGACGAACACGATTTTGGTTTTGGCCGTCGTTTCCGTTCTTGGTGTGTTTGTGGTTTTGTTATTGCTGTTCCCGTCGGTTCGCATCGTGCTGCAAATTCTGAATGCATTACCGACGGCGTTTATTGGTGGGGTCTTGGCCTTGGTCGTCACCAACCAAACGCTGACCGTCGCCAGTTTGGTGGGGTTCATTTCTTTAGGTGGGATCGCCGTACGCAATGGGATTCTGTTGGTGACACACTACTTCCATTTGATGCGTGAAGAGAACGAGAGCTTTGGACCAGAGATGATCTTGCGGGGCAGCTTGGAACGACTGGCCCCAGTCTTGATGACCGCTTTGACTGCTGGAATCGGACTTGCACCGCTGGTTTGGGGCGGACAAGAACCCGGTCGAGAAATCCTCTACCCCGTGGCGACAGTAATCCTAGGCGGATTGCTAACGTCGACCTTTTGCGAGTTTTTAATTCACCCAGGTCTTTTCTTGGCCTTTAGTGGTCGAGATGCCGAGCAGATTGTCAAAGCCCAGCCGATCGTTGATAATCCGCTTGGAGACCAATAGTCAGAGTTCCTCATGGCTTTTCCACGAGCTTTGCGAGCGTGGGATAGCTCGTACCAATTTCCCTTTTTGTTCAGGACGTTCCAATGAAAATTGTATATTTCCAGCTTCCAATGGCTGCGATTTGTTTGGCGGTCATCGGCTGTGGGCCAACCGAAATCAAGAACAAAAGTAATGTGCCGATTACGTCGGAGAAAGACCACGGCCATACGCACGCCGAAGGCGATGCCGAGCACGATCATGGACATAGCCATGCCGACGCGCCTCATGGCGGGACGCTTTTCGATTGGGGCGGCGGGGCCTTCCACGCAGAATTCACCGTCGATCACGAAAAGCAGGAGGCCACGGTCTATATTCTGGCTGGAGATGCAAAAACACCGGCACCCATCAAGTCCGATAAATTGCAACTGACCATCGAAGATCCCGTCACAGAGCTGGAACTGTTACCCGTCCCGCTCGACGGAGAGAAAGACGGCATGTGCTCGCGATTTGTCGGCAAACATGAGACAATCGCGATCGTGAAAGAATTTGCGGGTACCGTCAGCGGCGTGGTCGTCGACACTCCCTATACCGGCGATTTTAAAGAACTGCCGCATGGTCATGAGCATTGATAAATGCGAGAAGTTTTGTCCTGGATTTTTAAGATCCAAGCAATACACACCACACGGAGCAGTTTGACCTCATTAGGCAAGTTCCCGTCGGGACAACTCCCGCCGGGAACTTTCTTTTTTCCAACCCAGGCCGTTACGAGCCTATATTCTCGAATAATTCGGGATGAACATTGAACCAGCGCGGGCGGTTCGGGTTGGCCGCGATTGCTCTTTGGGCGGCATGCGCGTAGGCATGTCGAGATTCGCGGATGGACTTCGCCGAATCTAGCAGATAGTTTTGGAATGTCTGAACGGGGCGCTGACGAGTCATATCCACGGCCATCCGCAATTTGGCGTCTTGAACCAATCGCTTCAAATCTGCTCCAGAGAAATCAATTGTCGCCGATTCCAATTCGGGCCATGCGGAGTCGTCCTCCACTTGAACTTGGTCGGCAAAGAGTTTCTCCAACAAACGTCGTCGACTTACGCCATCCGGGTATTTCATCTCCAACCACAACTCGATGCGACCAGAGCGAACCAACGCGGGCGGAATATTGCCCAAGTCCATGGCGGTCAACATCACGCACACGTTGTTGACGCTTTCGCTCTCCAGTCCATCCAACTTGGTCAGCAAGTAGCGATACAAGCCGTGTTCGCGACCACTCTCAAAGATCACATCACAATCGTCGATGAAGACAATCGACGGCGCGTTGGCAATCGCACGACGGAAAACGTAATCGACTTGATGATAGAACCCCTCGGTCCCTGAGATCATCGTTCCGTCAATCAAGAAAAACTTGCCTCGCATTCGACGCGCCAAGGCTCGGCCGATGGTTGTCTTCCCAGTTCCTGGTGGCCCCGCCAACATCACACCACGCTTCGGCGATAGTCCCAAACGTGCAGCCAGCTGAAGATTTTCGATTGGCAGAATAATGTGATCTTCCAAAGCCGTCACAATTTCATCCACACCGAACAAGTCGTGTAGTTCGACCGACTGCACTTCCGCAATATCGACGTTGCTCGACATGCCTTGAGACTGGATGTAGTCCAAAAACACGGTCGTGGACTGCTCCGGCTGACGTTCTAACCAACGCGCCAACTTCACGATTTGATGGCAATCCAAATTCGGCGCAAACCGAAAGACGGACTCAAAATCTATTTGCAACAGCTCGCCAACTTGAGCTTCGAAGAGGACACGATAGTCTTCCACTCCGAACGACTCGATGGTATTCGACCATGCCAGATTCGCAAACGCTTCGGGCAGATTCCAATTGGCGCCCAAGGTCAATTGACAACCCCGCGCGGTTGCCTCTAGTTGAATGCTCTTCATGACGCATTCGTAAAAATTCGTGCGTGGATAATGGCTGCACTGACCAGCAAAGTCATACAACAATTGAAAATCGTCGATCACAATCCGCGGATACTCCGCGATCGCCTGCGACAACAAACGTTTCATCGCGTCTTCGATCGCCAACGGATGCCCGAGCAATACTTCCGCAATGAAATCTCGCATATCGATCCAATAGGCGTTCGTCTCCCGAGCGAACTGCCTGAGAACAGTGGTCTTCCCGAGACTTTGATGACAGGCCAACTGCAAGACAGGCACCTTTTCGTGCCAGGCCCGGAGAAAATCCAGGGCGGCATTTTGTGCGGGCGACAGTCGGACGCACATGGGCTCAGGCCCACAAGATTCGGGTACGGGAATGGGCGCAAGCCCACGAGATTCAGGTAGAGTCATAATTCTTGGGAGATGGAGACGCGAAGGAGTTGTTTCGTCTCTGAATGGGAGGCAACGCGAAGCAAAAGGTTCGCGGAAATGAAAACAGGTTCTGTGTTTGGAACATGAGAGAGTTTACTGAAAGTTTCCACGCTTGCAATACGGCCGCCCGTTAGTTCGATGTTTCTTCACTCGCTCGGCGAAGGGTAAGCTTGCAAGCACCACTGTCCAACCGTTCCGATGTCGTTTCGACGCCCAAGAAATATTGGATGATTTGAATGTGCGTTGTGGCGTGGCTGGAGAGAGGCAGGCACGTGAAATAGTGGGTTTGCCCCGTTTGCCACACAGCTAACGCCACCAAGAGCAGCCATTGGTCGGTCAAGTATTCTCCGACAGCCGCGTCGCAACGCAAATAGTTCCTCAGCTCTCGGACGGCGTCAGCCGCCACTCGTTCGGCACTCACGCCTTGTTGCCCAAACCCCGTCACCATTTCCGTGACGTTTTTGTATTCGTAACGAATCATCACGGCGTTGCCAGGACCTAGGCCTTGGGCTTCGACTGCTTTCAGCTCGGCAGTCTTGTCCCACTCTAACTTGCGGCGAACCGTATTGAGTTCGCGATCGGCAATACTAACAGGCAAGTTGGCGACAACGGCGGTCGCAACGGTCCGCAGCAACTCGCCTCGTTCCAGCAAATCAAACCCACGGAGCGGAGCAGGATGAATCTGCAAAGTTAACTTCCCGCCACCGGCCGGGTAGAAGCCATACCGTTCCAGAGTTGCGTGAACGCGCGGCCCCATTTGATTGAGAAGTGGCAAATACGACTGTTCGAGAAAATCAAAGGGCGGTGCCATCGAGTTGTGCGTCCCGCCACGGATCGTGATCTGTGACGGTTGGTCCGCCATCAGCAACGCAGGAAGAACCGTTTGTGCAACGAGTGTCGTGCTGCCAGCGCTGCCAATCTCCCAATTGTATTTGCCCGAGAAGACGCCTGTCGGCTTAAAGGTTAGCTCCTTGGCGCCCAATTCCACTCCTTCGATCTCGGCTTGGCCCACTTCCGCTGCCGCCGATACCGCCGTGAGGTGCTGTTTGAGCAAACCCGGTTTCTTTCGACCCGCACGTATCTTTGTGATACGAATCGAGCGACCAGTCACCAACGACAACGACAACGACGAACGGATAATTTGACCGCCACCTTCGCCCAGAGAACCGTTAATTTCCAGAAAATCGGAGGCGTTGTTGATGCTGTTGTTGTTGGATTGGTTCATGGTCTGCTTTGGTGCGGTGCGACGTGGATTGGTCGCGGAACTCACAAAAATTCTTGTTCAGGACTTGATGGTCGCGGTGCAAGTTTCGGTACGTTGGAAATCGCGAAGTCTTTTCGGCTCGTCGGACCGATGGGCGATCGCCCTCATCGCCTCCATCAAGGCGGCTGGTTCTTCGTTCGACAGTTCTTCGGTTGGCAAACGCAGCAAGTCCGCGAACAAAGTAATGTCGTCCAGATTGCCGATTCGTTCCAATAGTTTCAGTGCCGCTAAACGAAGTTTGGCGGGTTCGCTGCCCAAAACTTCCCGCATTGCCTCGGCCGTTCGTGCGACATTCTCTTCTGCACAAATCCGGACTTCCAATTCGCTGAGGACGCGGCCTTGAACCGGGTCGCCCAAGACATGAATTCGCCATAGTTTCAAGTAAACGTGATGCAAATCCTGGTCGCCAAACGAATCCAATTGTCGAAGTGCAGCAATCTCTTGTTTCTTCGTGTTCGCTAGGCGAGACACCAGCGTTTTGAGTTTGGTTCGCTGGCGCGACCGCGAATTCTTGTATGTCCGTGGCGACGGCAGATTCCAGTGAACCATTTCCGCGATCCACTGCGATAGTCGTTGAAACCAGTTCACAGGCGGTACGGACGATGGTTCCGGTGGCGGGTCGTTGATATCAGGAATGATCGCCTTATCGGCAAACTTCTGGATCGACGTCTGGATGCGGTGCTCTGCTTCGGCACGACTACATGTGGGCTGACCTCGTCCCAGCCTCCAATGTTCGTGCACGACAATCATGCGGCGATTCAAATACGATCGCTCGCGTGGCGAAAACCGGGCGGCGCCGTTCGCAATCGGGGAAGCACGATACCGATCGATGAGATATCCCAAGACCTTGATTTGCATCAACTCGAACGTGGACGGACTGGGTAACTGCAACAACTCGTTCCGCCGCTCGATCCAATCCAGCATCCGCGTTTTCCGGTTTGTTGCCAGCGGTTCGTCACTCATGGTGCGGTTCAGTAAACGGATCGGCCGTGCTTCTCAGACAGTTCCCGATGCACTTGACGAGCGTAAGTTTCGGATCACCACGGTCCTTGGGGACGCCGTAGAACGGTTGTAGGCGGTTGAAGTTTGGCTGTCAATCAACGAGACCTGCGTAACGAACCCAAATGTTGGCCAATCCATCACGAAGAGCTGTGGGCTCGATTTCGTCAATTTCGCGAATTCGAGAGCCGCGGCCCGTGGTAAATACTTGAAATTTGTTTTGAACCATTCTCATAGGAACAGCGTATTAAACCCAGCACAACGATGAATCTTAGCATCGCAAGACACTAAGAACCTTGTCGCCAAAGGGGGCAGACCCTTGCCGGCGACAAAGTGCGAACATGACAATTGTGAACTCGCCGCCAAAAGGGTCGGACCCTTGAGGGCGAGGCTCATCGCATTCGTTGCCGTTGGGCTCTTTTCGTCATTGACGTGGTTTCATGAGGGAACCCATTGGATCGCCCAGGGATGGTGAAACTGGCCGAACCCCGATAGGAACCTTGATCATGAACCCTTGTCGAATTGGTGCGATTCGTTCTGGCGTCCGCAAGCCGAAACCGCGTCGGAACGCAACCGTTGCGAACTCGCGTCCCGTTCTTTGCCCACAGCTCGGGACGCGGTTCGCTATCTTGGTACTTGGCAGCATTGTTTGGCCAATCACTTCCATTTTGGCTCAAAGCGGGGTTGCGTTTGATGTTCCGGCCACGGCCCTCGTCCGCCCTTTAGACGTATCGCAACAAGCCAGCGTCAATAGCGGGACAAACGGTTTGCTTGCGGTCCATACCGTGAGTGGTGGAAGCCGCACCAGTCGACAGTACCTTGTGACACTGGATGTGAACGCCATTTTCTCGGAACCGCAGCAGTTTCAATCGGTCATGTACGAGATCATGCCGCTTGGTCGAAATGGCCAAGTTATCGACTACGCGCCCCAAACTCAGGCCACCAGCGACTGGGCCGGTGAGATCTCCTCAGAATCGGTTGCGAACAAAAACTTCGACTTCAACGCCAACCTTAACGCTGGGCTGCCAGGTTACGGCACGGCAGGTTTCTTACTTAACTCGACCAATAGCGAAAACACCGTTAGCCGCCAATCATTCAAGGCTCCGTTGACGGCGGTCGTGACCAGTGGACTATCGCAACGAGGACGCGGCGTCTTTTTTCGCTTCACGACCTCACGGGAATCGATCATTGAGGGTGGACAGAAACTTCAATTTATCTGGGAAGTGCCGCAAACGTGGCGGGGTGACTTGCTGCATGTTCACTGTGTGGCTCGGAACGCCGAACAGACCATCCAACGCGACTTCTTGACGGCGGTCACGATCCTTGGTGATGAAACGACCGAAGCACTCGCCGAGAACTTTGCCGCTGCAGACTACGATACCGACCAAATTCTCCGGCGAATGAACATTTCCCAACGACCGACCACCGTTCTTTCGGAGTTAGAACACGCTTTGTCGCGGCGGTCATCAGACGCGGAGCCTATTGATCTACAGAAGGTACGGCAAGCACTCCTAACCGCAATCTCGCGACAGCAAATCCCGCACTATCAACAACTGCCTCAAAGATTACGCATATCGATCGATCAACACATCGAGACCAAAATAGCTGTGCTGCAACTTTCACGATCGGGGCCAAGTGAATAATGCTCATGGCCAACTATTTTTGGTTGTGTTCGATCAATTCAAACCCTGCATCACTCAGACTTTCAAAGAGCCGTCGAGCACCCGCGATAGGCCACCATTCGTAAAGAAATATCTCCAGAGGTCGCCACATTGCCACCCAGCCGACAATAATGAAACTCTCGCGGAGAATACGCAGAAGTGGATTGCGGTCGTCTTCAATGAACCCGGCGAAATGTGCCAATAAAAAACACAGGAACAAGAACATGACTCCTATGAACAGACTGATTCGCCCCGTCCTGAGAAGTTCTTTCAACCGCCGATCCTCTTGCTGTGTCCGAGTACTAAAATAGAGCGCAAAGGCGCCACCGATTTTCCGCTCCGCCTCCACGTGCGTCAGGCCATCTGTCCGGGGTTCCGTAAGATGCAGCACAATCTCGAACGGCTTGTTTCGCGGCAATTCACGAGCCCAACCGACAATAAATTCCTCGGCGTCGGTATCGAGGTCTTGTTCGTAGAACGGGGAAGGATCCAGAGAGTTGAAGAGCTGGTTTACATGCCGCAAACGCAACTCGATTCGGTTCCGAAAATCGGGCGGCGGGGTCCGTGGCACGTTGCTTTGCCATAAATAGTTTTTTTGT
Organism: Planctomycetaceae bacterium; assembly: GCA_016795075.1. Lineage (GTDB taxonomy): Bacteria > Planctomycetota > Planctomycetia > Pirellulales > Pirellulaceae > M30B19. The sequence goes on from JAEUIP010000051.1 coordinate 18,525, forward strand.
TGACGCTTCACTGGCCTACTCCCGAAAGACCTGGATCAGCATACCAGAATTGACCCGGGGATTAAACGTGGCGAAACTGATCGCGGTTTTCCTTGCTGGCTACTTAGGTACGCGGAACGCACAAGAAGAATGCCCCAGGCGCTGTGTGCCGACTGTTTCTTTGCACAATTCTCTGCATGAGCGCGAGTTCAAGCCGTCCGTGAGTCCGACCGATCCATCTCACTGATCAGCACTCAGAAGACAGGAGTTCGAACGTAGCCATTTCGCAACAAACCCTGGAGTTCTTCGGGATTTAGATTATCGTGATGTTCAAAGGCAGACTTGGCTGGGCCGTGTCCCTGAATCCGTCTTCGACTAGGAAATGAACCCATGCAACTTCGTTTCATCATGTTGATTTTGTGCCTGATTTTTCTGGCCCAACCTGGGATTTCTTTAGCTGATAACCCGCGCACCAAGCACCTGCAGCAACGTCATATAGAACGATTTCATCCGCACCATTATAACGCCGCGCGAATTACCCCGGTGCGAGAAACCTCGGTGACGCCACCTTTCACGACGATTTCGCGGCCATCTAGGATCATTTTTGCCCGATGAACACCTAACTGCCCCTGGGCACTTGGTTGTCTGTCCCCGGGTAGGTCACGTAGTTGTCTGTCCCCCGGTTGCTCGGGTCGCATGGTTGCCTGTCCCCGGTTGCGCGGGTCACTTAGTTGTCTGTCCCCGGTTCCGCGGGTCGCTCGGAGGGCTGTCCCGGTTTTCCACTCCCGGTCGCGCGGGTACGAGTCCCCGCTGCTCGCGCGGGTGCCTGTCCCCGGTATCGCCGGTCGCGAGGGTGTCTGTCCCCGGATGCGAGGGTCGCTCGGGGGCTGTACAGTTATCCACTCCCGGTCGCGCGGGTGTCTGTCCCCGGTCTCCCCGCTCGCGCGGGTGTCTGTCCCCTGACGCGCCGGTGTCTGTCTCCTGGCGATTGGTCAATCCGGCGGCTGGATTGCCTGTCCCCAGGCGCTGCGGCTTTCTCGGGCGCGGGTTTTGGTGTGTGTCCCCGGTTGTCCTCCCCGGTTGTCCCGCCCCAATAGCGAGGGGCGCTCGGGGGGCTGTCCCAGTCGTCGAGCTCACTTCGTTGTCTGTCCCCGGCGTGAAGGTGACGATCCCGAGGTGAACGCTCTTGCCGTGCGATGCTCTCGGGTTTCTGTCCCCAGGTGCTTTCCCAGGTGCGGTGTCTGTCCCCAGCGTTCCCGGCGAACAGTTTTGTGTGTCCCCAGAGTTATTGCCCGGAGTTATTGGTCGCACCGGCCACTCACGTCTCTCGGGTGTCTGTCCCCACGAGCGTCTCAAAGACGGTGTCCGTCCCCAATGATTTCCAGAGTTTTTGCCGAAACGCTGTGTCTGTCCCCAGAGTTACCCTCCCCAGAGTTACCCAGACTTATCCCCTGAGTTATCGGCATAGTTCCGAAATCTCGTGGAGCCAATCCAGACCTCCTATTCGTTCATTTGCCATTTCTACGGTGCGCGAAAGGTGGCTGCTTGGTTGGCTGGCGATCTTTTCCAGGACGGACGAGACGAGGGATTTGAGCTGAGATCGCCATACTCAAAACGAAATTGCAGCGAATTGCTGCCAGGCTCTGATCGGGCGGAAACTCGGCCAGCCGGTTATCGCTCGTATTTTGCCATCAGAGGACGGTCACCAACGACGTCACCAACGACTGGCTTCACCAACAACGTGCACCTCCAATTGGGAAAATGGGCATTCATTCCGGAGCCAATTGGGAGAATTGGCAAAGATGGACCTTGAATCGTGTCTGCTGGCACGATGGTCGATTATGATATTGGAGTGGCGGCACGACCCTAAAATCCTCGTTCTCAGAAATTGGACATGAAGGCTCTCAACCTACTACTGGTCAGTGGTGCGTTGGGCGTCGCATTTGTCTCGGGGTGGTTCGTTCGCGAATCCCTTCCCGCGGTCAGCCCCGACACTCGACCAAACAACTCGAACGCGGATTCGGCAAAACTAGATGTCGTTGCCCAAGGAACACTCCAACCCAGTTCGGGATTGATCAATATATTTGGGCCACCCAACCAAGTCGTCGAGTCGATCCTCGTGTCGAACGGACAAGCGATTCGGAAGGACGAGACAGAACTTGCCACGTTCCCCCTGACGAAAACGCTGCAGCGTCAAGCCAGTATCGCCGCGACGCAAGCCGCCGAGGCCAAACGAGAACTCGCACAACGAATTTCCCTTGCTGAAGGGCAAGTCGACGCCACTCGGGTCGCTGTATCCTTGGCGGAGCTACAACTCGAGCAAGCGAAATTACGTGATCTGCTGGAGATCCCGGAACGACAATTGGCTTCCGCAAAAGAGAAGCTGACTCGATTGGAAGCGTTGGCCAAAGATCCAAAAACGGAAGCGTATGTGGCCGCCACAGCCATCGACGAACAAAAACTGGCAATCATTGAAGCGGAAATTCAACTTAGCCACGCGATGAAGCAAAACGAATCCGCCCAGAAAGCCGCGACCCTTGAACTGGAAGCAGCCAAAGAAGCTCACGACCGAGCCGTCGCGACCCACCAAACGTTGCTGACGGTTCAACTACAACCCACATCGGCGGATTTGGCGGTCAGTGCAGCAGAAGCAGTGGCCAAAGAAGGACGGGTCATGGCTCCGGTAGATGGACAAGTCGTGCAGGTCTTAGCCCGAGCTGGCGAGGCGGCTCTGCACGTGCCACTGATGCAAGTTGCGGACCTAAGCAAAATGGAATGTATCGCGGAGGTTCCGGACCGTTTGATTTCGCAAATCCATATCGGAGACTCCGCCAAACTTCAAAGCTCGGCTTTACCTCGTGAGTTGGGTGGCTCAGTAGTGGAAATTATTCCCGTCGTTGGAAATCGTAGTTTGCCAGACCCCAATCCACTTGCGCTCGTTGATCGCGAAACGGTCAAGGTTCGGATTGAAATAAACGAAGCAGATGTGCCCGTCGCGGCGAAATTATTGCAATTGCAGGTGAACGTGATTTTTTCCTCGAAGTAGCGGCCCGAACGGATGCAAACGAATTTGGCGTTGCAGAACATCTTGAGCCAGCCGCAGAAGACGATCTTGGCTTTGGCGGGCATCGGGGTGGCGATTGTCTTGATCGTCATGCAATTGGGATTTTTGGGTGCCGTACAAAACACTGCCACGAACATTTTTGAAAAGTTCGAATTCGAACTCTTGGTCCGTTCGCCGAATTACTTGCATCTCGCCGACACGGACAAGTTCGATCGTCGCGTCTTGGACGAAATCGCGAGTTTTCCCGGGGTAAAGTCGGTAGCCCATGTCAAGATTGCGATGGGTAGCTGGCGCAATCGCGAGGGTCAACCGCATGGCGTTTTGTTGTTCGGAATCCCGGTTGATCGAGTTCCCTTCAATGACCCATTGGTCACGGCCGATGTCGACAAACTTCTGGTCGCCAATTCGCTGCTGATCGATCGCAAATGCCACCCCGACTTCAGTCCGCTGGATGGCCGACGTTTTGGCGAATTAGACATCGGACGTTCGGTTGTGGTTTCCGATCAAACCCTAACTGTCTCGGGACTTTTTACCATGGGCTCGGGACTCGCCTGCAACGGGGCTGCGATCGTATCCGAGGCGACATTTGCAAAACTCGCTCCGTACTTTCGCGAACGAGACATCAGTCTCGGCCTTGTGCGATTAGACCCCGAAGCAGATCCACGGGAGTTGGCGACTCAATTGCGAAATCGTTTGCAAAACCGTGACGGATCCGCTCCGGTAGAAATCCTCTCACGGGGAGAAGTCACTCGGCGGGAACTGCGACGCTGGGTTGCGGAAACACCCATTGGTTTCATCTTTAGTTTAGGTGTCGGGATTGCCGCCATCGTTGGTACGGCCATTGTGTATATGGTTCTCGCCAATGATGTCACCGCACGATTGCCCGAGTACGCCACGTTGCGTGCCATGGGGTATAGTCCGTTGTATCTCGCCAGTGTGGTGATGAAGCAAGCCGCCTATTTGGCAATCTTTGCGTTTCTCCCCGCCTTGGCTCTGTCCTGGTTGTTGTATTGGATAACCGGTTCCGCCGCTGGCATGGACTTGTCGATGACCGGTTGGCGCATCATCGGCGTGCTAGTCATGACGTTTGGTATTTGCGGGATTTCGGGATTGTTTGCATTGAAGAAACTGTGGCAAGTTCAACCGGCAGACTTGTTCTGATGCTGACATCGACGTTATCTCCACTTGCCGAGTTTTGGACGGAGCGATTGCAACTGCTTGTGCAATCCGTCGGTCTACAACTTGTATGGATCATTGCACCGCTGGCAGCCTTTGCCTTATTGTTTCATGGTATTGAAGTGATCGTGCAACGCCGGTTGATTCAACGCTTCGGTTGGAACGC
>JAEUIP010000520.1 GCA_016795075.1 Planctomycetaceae bacterium
CGGCAACATTTTTTGGCAAATCGGTGCTGGTTCGTGCGGTTCGCACGAAGTAGTACGAGTTGCTTGGTCGGCATCTGACTGATCTTTGGATCGGTCATTGCAAGTGTCATTTTCCCTTAAGCTGCAAATTGTAAAGAGTCACCAGCGTCGTTTGGGTGAACAAGCCAAACGACGTTTTTCCGGTAACTATATCAAAGTGGTCACACCTGTTCCCATCCCGAACACAGTAGTTAAGCACTTTGAGCCGATGATAGTGCTGCAAGCGTGAAAGTAGGTATTGCCGGTTTTTTAAAAAACCCCGAGTCGCAAGACTCGGGGTTTTTTTTTTGCGTCTGGAACGGTTTTTAGAACGGGTACAGTTTTTTCTGACTGATCTGACTGATCTGACTGATCTGACTGATCTGAACCTGTGGCTGTGGCGTGACATGGCATCTGGCATTAGCTAGGTCGTCGCGCAGGACTTGGGGACGCGGTCGATCGACAGAAGCCAAGGCCAAACCGCTTCGCCACCCAATAGCCGGGCCTCACGCCGTGCTCCGATTTCTCACTGCCGGCGCAGTACTGTCTTCAAATCAATCGGCGATTTGACTTAGGATTTTTTCTTGCGTTGCTTGGGTCTCGCTTGGGGAGCGGGTTTGATCGGCTTGGCCGCTGTGGGGCTGGCGTTGCTGCGTTTTTTATAGGGCAACATATCGACCCGAACAATCGGCAGACCTTGGAAAACGTCCGGCAGTTTGGCGGCGTCCGATTGTCGCGAGTCGACGTTAACTCGCAATGCAAACCCACCGTCAGCCGCCGGAGCGACGCCAATCCCACTGCACCAGGGCTCGTCGCCGATCCGTTCGCACAATTGTTGCTTGGCCGCTTGGGCAGCTTCCAGTCGTTCTTTGTGATTCATGATACTTGGATTCATGGCCCGATGAATTATTGCACCAACCGAACCTGTAATCGGTCCAGAACATCGGGGAGGAAATGGGCTAGCGTCCTGTCGATGCCCTGGTCGTCCGGACCGCCGCCGTAAAGTAAAGCATAGGGTCGCCTCGAGGCAGAATCAATGATCAACGATCCGCTATCGCCGCCCGCACTGAAGTCTCGCCGAGTCGGTTGAACATCAATCACTTCAATTTGGTTGTCGAATTGGATGACTCTTGGTTTGGTTCGAGAGCCAAAGTCGATTTCCACGCCATCCAAGTCGAAGGCGGTCACTTGTCCGCGGGTGACTCCCGTAGTGCGGCCACGTTTTACCACGCTGGTAACGGTATAGCGATCTTCCACGGGCTGGCGTTTGATTAGACCGATCCCCGTATAGTCCCAGGGGTAGAATGTTTTCACTCGATCGGAGAACACCGCCAGCGCCGCATCGATGTTGTCACGGCGCGTTTCGTCCAGTTTCGACCAACGTTCCAAGAAGCCTATGACTTCGAACTTGCCGTCCTTGATATCGCTGCGACCGGGTTGCCAGATCGGATCGCCGAATTTAGCTAAATCAGAATTGGCAAACACGTGGTTGTTGCTGAGCATGTAATAGTCGCGATCGTCTTCCACGAAGGCACCCAAGGTACCGGCTGTGATTTTTCGGTGTCCGCAAGAGCCACCGGCCCGCAAGCTCACGCGTTTGCGAAACTTGATGCCTTCCACGACATCCTTTTCGGAGTCAGGGATTCCTGCCAGTTCCGACAACAGGCCTTGAACCTCATGAAGCCGAGCCCCCATCACTCGAACGGCCAGTTTGTATTGATGTTTCGTAGACATCGGCGCGGCACCATAAGCGACGGCGATGTGTGCAGGTGTTGCGTCCGACCTTACGCCCTTGGTCACGCGATGACCGTCAGCCAAACGCATCTCACGAACGCCCAAATTCCGCGTCTTAAGCAAAAGGGATTGTTTCAATTGTTGGATCGAATCCAAAAGCATGTAGGAGCCTTTCGCAAATAGTTTTGGTGCTAAG